>JBEIVL010000002.1:0-83525 GCA_040373885.1 Aphanothece sp. | reverse complement strand
GGTGGCTGCTGGCCAGGGGGGTGCCCGACGCCTGCTGCTGTTCGGCTACCAGGGCAAATTGATCAAACTGGCGGGCGGTATCTTCCACACCCACCACCACCTGGCCGATGGCCGCGCCGAGGTGCTCACAGCCCTGGCGGCCCTGGAGGGATTGACCGGGCCGCCCCTGAAGGCCCTGCATAGGGCCGCCACGGTGGAGGCGGCCCTGGCTCAGCTGCAGGCGGCCGATCCAGATCTGGCGGCTCGTCTGCGGGCCCGGCTCGCCGCCAGCATCGAGGTCCGGGCGGCGGCCTACCTGGCCCGCCAGGGGGCCGGGCCCATGGACATCGGGGCGGTGCTTTTCGATCGCGGGCGGCAGGTGTGCGCGGTGGGTCCTGTAGGGCAGCAGCTGATGGAGGCGCTGAAAGCCGCCCCTTGAGTGCCAGAGCACTTTTGGCTGCCGCAGGGGGAGCCAATGGGGGGCCAAGGTCTCCAAGCCCGAGGCCACCGAGACGCTACCTGTAGCGTCCGTTTTGGTGCCTGCAAGGAGGCGGCGGCAAAACCTTTGAAAACCTGGCCGCCACAACCCGACTGCCGTTCCCTCGGGGTGGTCCTACCCCCATCCCAGAGAGCCGATGGACTCAGGCGCAGGCCAGGGGCGCGTTCGCTTGGTCCACCCGCCGCTGCAAGTTGCGGCTTCAGCCGAAGGAGGCGCAGGCACCAAGGATCGGCAGGGGGCCAGGGGCGGGGCCAACCAAGGGAGACACCGGCGTCAGCTTTACGTCTCTCCCAGGGCGGCACCTAGGCTGAGGCTGCCCTAGTGCCCCTCTGGGGTGCGCTCCAGGGCTTCGCCCCAGGTTGTTCGCCCTCCATGACCGCCATGCCGCCCACCGCCTCCGCTGGCCTGGCCCCCGAGGTCGCCCTGGATGGGCCCCTGGCGGAAGCCCTGGGAGAAGGCCGCCGGCCCGCCATCGTCATTCTTGATTTCGGCTCCCAGTATTCCGAGCTGATTGCCCGCCGCGTGCGGGAAGCCGAGGTCTATTCCCTTGTGCTCGGTTACACCACCACGGCCCAACAGTTGGCCCAGCTGGCCCCCCAAGGCATCATCCTCAGCGGCGGTCCCAGTTCGGTGTACGACGACGGCGCCCCCCGCTGTGATCCGGCTCTCTGGGACCTGGGCATCCCCGTGTTGGGAGTTTGCTACGGCATGCAGCTCATGGTGCAGCAACTGGGGGGCTCGGTGGTGGCCGCCGGTCGGGCCGAATACGGCAAGGCGCCCCTTTACCTGGATGACCCCACCGATCTGCTCACCAACCTGGAGGATGGGTCCACCATGTGGATGAGCCACGGGGATTCGGTGCAGAGCCTGCCCGAAGGTTTCGTGCGCCTCGCCCACACCGACAACACCCCCGAAGCCGCCGTGGCCCACCACGGCCGGCGCCTGTACGGGGTGCAGTTCCACCCGGAAGTGGTGCATTCTGCCGGCGGAATGGCGATGATTCGCAATTTCGTTTATCACATCTGCGGCTGTCAGGCGGATTGGACCACAACCGCCTTCATCGACGAGGCCATCGCCGATGTACGCGCCCAGGTGGGGGATAAACGGGTGCTTCTGGCCCTCTCCGGCGGCGTCGATTCCTCCACCCTGGCCTTCCTGCTGCATCGCGCCATCGGCGATCAGCTCACCTGCATGTTCATCGACCAAGGCTTCATGCGCAAAGGGGAGCCTGAGTTCCTGATGGAGTTCTTCGATCAGCGCTTCCATATCAAAGTCGAATACATCAATGCCCGCGAACGCTTCATCGCCAAGCTGGCCGGCATCACCGATCCCGAGGAAAAGCGCAAACTGATTGGCACCGAATTCATCCGTGTCTTTGAAGAAGAAAGCAAACGTCTTGGACCTTTCGATTACCTCGCCCAGGGCACCCTCTATCCCGATGTGATCGAGAGTGCCGGCACCAACATCGACCCCAAAACCGGCGAGCGGGTGGCGGTCAAAATCAAGAGCCACCACAATGTGGGCGGTCTGCCCAAGGATCTGCGCTTCAAGTTGGTGGAGCCCCTGCGGCGGCTGTTCAAGGACGAGGTGCGCAAGGTGGGCCGCAGCCTCGGCCTGCCCCAGGAGATCGTCGGTCGCCATCCCTTCCCCGGGCCGGGCCTGGCAATCCGCATCCTTGGCGAAGTCACCAGCGAAAAGCTCAACATTCTCCGCGATGCCGATCTGGTGGTACGCGAGGAAGTGCGTGACGCCGGCCTCTACGACGAGATCTGGCAGGCCTTTGCCGTGTTGCTACCGGTGCGCAGTGTCGGGGTGATGGGCGACAAGCGCACCTATGCCTTCCCGGTCGTGCTGCGCTGCGTGTCTTCGGAAGACGGCATGACCGCCGATTGGTCGCGCCTCCCGTACGACCTGCTGGAGCAGATTTCCAATCGCATCGTCAATGAGGTGAAGGGGGTCAACCGGGTGGTGCTGGACATCACCAGCAAGCCCCCCGGCACGATCGAGTGGGAATGACCCTGGCCGCTCTGGCCCACGGCCGATACGATCGGCGCCCCTGTATCACCCCTGGCCGCCGTGACCCAAGCCGTTGCCGCCGAGCCGGATCCCCAGCTGCAGCGTCGCCTTCAGCAAGACACCATTGTGATCGGCGGCAAGACCGTCTATCTCAACCCCTTCCTTTACTGGCGTCGTTTTGATGCCAACACCGACCGCTGGCTGCGGGAGCCGGGCCAGTTGCCCGAAGAGCAGATTTCAGCCAACCGCCTGCGTTTTTACCCCGAACTCGACTGGGACAGTCTGACCCCGGCCGATCGGGCCGTCCACGACGGCGCCGTCGAGATGTTCGTCAAGAGCCTGGAGTTGATCACCACCTTCAACCCCGAGCTCACCCCCGGCCAGCTGCTCGAAGTCGAGCGCAAGATGGCGATCACCAAGAAGCGGGCCTTCGAGCGCTGGGTCGAGCGGGCCCTGCAGCGCCGCGAGAAGCTCAGCCTGCGGGAGAGGCGCCGTTTCGATCGCGATCGCTTCCTGAGGAACTGGGGGGAATGGGTGGCCCTCGACACCACCCGCCAGGCCCTTTTGCCCCTTTCAATGGCACTGGTGCTAGCTGGTGCCACGGGCTGGTGGCTGGGCAGTCAGAATTTCTGCCGCAAGATCCTGGTGGCTCCGGCCGTGCAACGGCCCGCTCCCTGATCCGCTGCGGTTCATCCGCATGGGTGCCGGCGAACCGGATGGCGCGCCGGCGCCCTAGGCCCCGATCTTTCGGGACATGCCGCGCCAGACTGATTGGATTCTGGAGTTGGACCTAAGCCGATGGCTGCCGATCCCCTTGATGCCCTGCGCCTCACCCTGATGCAGGACGTATTGCCCGTGGGCCTCGCCGTGGTCGAACGGGTGCGCAAGGGGGGACCGCGGGAGGTGATGGCCGCCTTTGATGGCTCCAGCCCCGATCCCCTCGGTACCCTGAGAGAAGAAGGCGAACCGGCCGCCACCCAGCTGCGGGCCGGCCTGGACAATCTCCAGCCGGGCCTGGGCAATCCGGTGGTCAAGGTGGAAGTGCGCGATGTGCCTGGGCAGGCCCCGGCCGCCGCCGCCCATCCGCAGGAGGATGCCACTGAGCTGCAGGCCGCCCTGGTTCGCATCGGATCCCGGCTAACCGAGCTTGAACGACGTTTGGCCGCGGCCCCTTCATCCCCCGCTACCGGTCCGATCAGCTATGGCGGTGGCGGCCCAGCGGCCGGCTCAGGTTCCAATGAACGCGGCACCGCAGGCCGGGGCTGATGGCGCATCTGGCCCCGAGCGGCTCCCGCCAGACGGGAGTGGGCCACCAGCCCGGGGTTTTGCTCACAGTGGTGCTGGTCTGCTGCCTGGCCATCCTGGGCCGCCTGGCCTGGCTGCAATTGCTCCATGGCGCCGAATACAAGGCCATGGCTGATGACAACCGCATTCGCCTGATACCGCGGGATCCGGTGCGGGGCCGCCTGCTTGATCGCCAGGGGCGGGTTCTGGCGACCAACCGTCTCACCTACAACCTCTATCTTCAGCCCCGTTTGCTCAAAAAAGGCGGCTGGCCCTCACTGCGCGATCAGCTGGCTGAGCTGCTAACGCTGCCGGCCGCCGATCTCGAGGCCCGCCGCCGGCAGGGGGCCCATAGCGAGGGCTTCCGCATTCGTCTGGCCGGCCCTTTGACGCCGGTCCAGGTGCTGCGTTTTCGCGAGCAAGCCGAATCCCTGCCGGGTGCCGAGGTGGCCATCGATGTGCGCCGCAGCTACCCCAATGGGCCCCTGGCATCCCACCTGATGGGTTACACCAGCAACATCACTGAAGAGGAATACAAACGGCTTGAACCCCAGGGATACAGGCTCAGTGACCGCATCGGCCGCACCGGCCTGGAGATGGTTTTCGAAAAGCATCTGCGGGGCGAATGGGGCGGCCAGCAACTGGAGGTCAATGCCGCCGGCCAGGTGCAGCGCGTCCTGGGGGATAAACCGGCCAGGGCCGGCAAGGACCTCAGACTCACCATCGATCTTGATCTGCAGCAGGCCGCTGAGCGGGCCCTGGACACCGTCAGCAAAGGGGCCATCATTGCCATGGATCCCCAGACCGGAGCAGTGCTGGCCATGGCCAGCCGCCCCAATTTTGATCCCAACATCTTCTCCGATGGTCCCACCACCGCCGAGTGGAACCAACTGAATCGGCCCGAGGCCCCCATGCTCAACCGCACCTTGCAGGGGTTTCCGCCAGCCAGCACCTTCAAGATCGTCACCACCATCGCTGGCCTGGAGTCAGGCCGCTTCCAGCCCGGTTCCACCCTGCCCACCACCTCGTCGTTTTGTTACTACGGGCAGTGCTACGCCGATCACGGCGCCTTCGGGTCGATCGGCTTCCCCTTCGCCCTGGCGGTCAGCAGCAACAGCTTCTACTACAAGGTGGGCCTGGCGGTGGGGCCCGACGAGTTGTTCAAGACCGCCCGGCGTCTGGGTTATGGCGCCTACACCGGCGTTGAGTTGCGGGACGAGGAAAGTTCGGGCCTGCTGGGCGATCCCGCCTGGAAACGCAAGACGCTCAAAGAGCCCTGGTCATCGGTAGACACCATCACCTCGTCCATCGGTCAAGGGGCTGTCAGCGTCACTCCCCTGCAGATGGCCCGTCTTTACTCGGCCGTGGCCAACGGCGGCTGGCTGGTGACCCCCCATGTGGTGGAGAGGCCTCTGCCCCGGGTCTGGCTGGGCCTCAAGCCCCAGACCCTGCAGGTGTTGCGCCAGGGCCTGCGGCAGGTGGTCACCGAGGGGACCGGAAAGGTGCTCAACGACCCCAGCCTCCCCCCCGTCGCCGGCAAGACGGGCACCGGGGAAGATCCCCCTCGCCCTGACCATGTCTGGTTTGGAGGCTATGCCCCGGCCGATCATCCGACGTTGGTGATCGTCGCCTTCGGCGAAAACAGTGGTGGATTCGGTGGCACCATTGCGGCCCCGATGGTGCGGGCCCTGATGAGCACCTGGTTCAGAGGGGCGGCGCTGTCCTCCGCCCAGGGGCACCACTAAGGCTTCCTTCAGACCGCCTGGGGCACTTGCTCCTGATTGACCACCTTGCGGTAGTAACCGCGCAGTTGCTCGGTGGCGCCAGCCCAGCCCCACCGTTCTGCCTCCTGTCGAGCCGCCTGGCGCAGGGAGACACGGGTCTGGGATTCGCCCAGCAATCTCCTCACGGCGGCGGTGAGGCTATGGGGCTGATCGGGATCGTAAAGGCAGCCGTTTTCGCCATCGCTGACGATGTCGGGGATGCCTCCCCGGTCGGCTCCCACCACGGGACAGCCGGCCGCCATCGCTTCCAGCAGCACCAGCCCGAGGGTTTCCGTGGAGGACGGAAACAGAAAGGCATCGCCGCTGGCATAGGCCGAGGCCAATTCTTCCCCCGCCAGATAGCCCACAAATGTGGTGGGGGTGCCTTCGAAGAAGCGCTCCAAGGTCTGCCGGTGGGGGCCATCGCCCACCAGGGCCAGGCGGGTGTGGGGCAAGTCTTCGAGCACGGGGCGGATGCGCTCAATCTGTTTCTCGGCCGAGAGGCGGCCGATGTAAAGCAGCAGATGGCCGGTGTCGTCATAGGAGCCATGCAGCCGGGCGCGCATGCTGTCGTCACGCAGCGATGGCCGAAACAAATCCGTGTCCACACCGCGCTGCCAGAGGGCCGTGTGCTGAATGCCCTTGGCCGCCAGCTCGCTCACCATCGCTGTGGAGGTGCACAGGTTGAGGCTGGCCTGGTTGTGGGCGGCCTTGAGCAGTTCCCAAAGCAGCGGCTCCAACATGCCCATGCCGTAGTACTCGAGATACTTCGGCAGATGCGTGTGGTAACTGGCCACCAGGGGCAGGTTGCGACTCTTGGCGAGCCAGATGCCCCCCAGGCCCAGGACCGCAGGGTTGACCACATGCACCAGGTCCGGGCGGAATTGCTCCAGCGCCTCAGAGACCGCCGGGCGGGGCAGGGCCAGCTTCAACTCCGGATAAAGAGGCAGGGGCATGGCCGGAACCCCCACCACCTTGGCTCCGAGATAGCTCTCAGGAGCGCCTTCGGGGCAAAAAATCAACACCTCATCGCCGGCGGCGACCAGATGCTCAAGGGTCTTGGTCAGCCGGGTGACAATCCCGTCCACCTTGGGAAGGAAGGTTTCGGTGAAGAAGGCGATCCGCACTGATGTCTCAGTCAGGGTCGGGCGGCGATGGCCTCAGCCTGCCGCGTGGTCCAGGCTGACAGGCAGGGAATCCGGGAGCGATCGCAGCGATCGGCCCAGCGGCGAGCCACATCCACAACCTCGGCCAGCAACCCATCGTCCAGGGTGGTGGGTTTGAGGCCCAGCTCCAGGAAGCAACGGTTGTCCACGATCAGATCGTTTTCGATGGCCTCCTTGCGGGGGTTGGCCTGGTAGTTGGTCGCGGCCCCGGTAAGGGCGGCGACTTTCTCGGCGAGGTCAGCAACCCGATGACTTTCGGTCATCTGATTGAAGATCTTGACCTTTTCACCACTGCTGGGTGGGTTATCAAGGGCCAGCTGGACGCAACGGACTGAATCGCGGATGTGGATGAAGGCCCGGGTCTGGCCCCCGGTGCCATGAACGGTCAGGGGATACCCAATGGCCGCTTGCATCAAGAAGCGATTCAGAACGGTGCCGTAGTCGCCGTCGTAATCAAAACGGTTGGTCAGGCGGGGATCCTTTTCCGTCAAGCTGGTGTTGGTGCCCCAAACGATGCCCTGGTGGAGATCGGTGATGCGAATGCTGTCGTTTTTGTTGTAATAAAAAAACAACAGCTGGTCGAGCGTCTTTGTCATGTGGTAGACGCTGCCTGGATCGGTGGGATGCAGGATCCGTTCGGTGAAGCGACTGCCGTCCGGTTGGGGAACCTCAACGGTCAGATAGCCCTCGGGGATGGTGGCGCCCCGATGGGAGCCGTAGCCATAGACCCCCATGGTGCCGAGGTGCACGATGTGGATGTCCAGCCCACTCTCGACAATCGCGGCCAGCAGGTTGTGGGTGCCGTTGACGTTGTTGTCGACGGTGTAGCGCTTGGTGGCGCTCGACTTCATCGAGTAAGGCGCGGCCCGCTGCTCGGCGAAGTGCACCACCGCATCAGGTTTCTCGCTGCGGAGCAGATCGAGCAGCCGGTCGTATTCCTTGGCGATGTCCAGGAGCACGAATTCAATGGGCTTGCCGCCCACCTGCTCCCAGGCCTTAAGGCGGTCGCCGATCGTGGCGATGGGGGTCAGGGACTCGACCCCCAGATCAATGTCGATTTTGCGGCGACTCAGGTTGTCCACGATCATCACGTCGTGGCCGGCGTCCGAGAGGTTCACCGCACAGGGCCAACCACAAAAGCCGTCACCGCCAAGAACGAGAACCTTCACCCCAGACTCCTGAACGAGCGGATGCTCAGACTGGCAAGTTACTACAGGCCTTCTTCGGGACCCCTCTCAGCAAGGCGGAACGGGCCTCAGGCATGGCCCTGACTGATCAACGTCGCTACGGCCAGCAGCACCGCCACCAGCACCAAACCACCGATCAGCAGAGCCTTGTTGGCCCCGCCCGGGGGGGGAACCTCCTCCATCACCACCATGCGGGGCTCCGTGGCGAAAGCATTGAGCCTGCCGCCGTCTTCTTTAGTGACCTGCATGGGGGGAAGCGCATGGGTGGCGCAACCCTATGGAAGGGATCCAGGAGCGAAGGAATCAAGGCACGGAACGTCACAGTTTTCAGCACCTCACTGAGTTCTGTCCGCCGCTCCCTGGGCCCGTGATTTCAGGTTCCGACCACGCCGCTGACCGGCGAGCTGGGACTGGCCTGGGGTCGCATCGGCAGCCTCCCGGCCAGAAAGGCCACGCGACCCGCTTCGGTGGCCAGGGCCATGGCCCTAGCCATGGCCGCAGGGTCGCCCGCCAGGGCAATGGCGCTGTTGATCAGCAGGGCGTCGGCGCCCATCTCCATGGCCTGGGCCGCTTCGCTGGGCACGCCGATCCCAGCGTCCACCACCACAGGCACGCGGGAATTTTCGATGATTAGGGCGATGTTGGCGGCGTTGCGCAGGCCCTGGCCCGATCCGATCGGGGAGGCGAGGGGCATCACCGTGGCACAACCCACCTCCTCAAGACGCTTAGCCAGCAACGGATCGGCGTTGATGTAAGGCAGCACCGTGAAGCCTTCCTTGACCAGCTGTTGGGCCGCCTCCAAGGTGCCGAAGGGGTCGGGCAGCAGGTGGCGCGGGTCGGGGATGACCTCAAGCTTGACGAAGCTGTTGTCCTCCTGGCCGGCCAGTCGGGCCAGTTCCCGGCCGAGGCGGGCGACCCGAATGGCCTCGTCCGCAGTGGCGCAGCCAGCGGTGTTGGGCAGCATCCAGATCCGTTTCCAGTCGATGGCCTCGAGCAGCCCCTCATGACCCTCAGCCCTGCTCTGGATGCGCCGCACGGCCACGGTCACGATGGAGCAGTCGCTGGCCGCCAGGCTGGCCTGCATGGCCGCCAGAGACGGATACTTCCCGGTGCCGGTCATCAAGCGGCTGGCAAAGCGACGACCGGCGATGACGAGGTCGGTGGGGGCGGTCTGGGTCACGGCCCAAGCAGGCGGTCGTTCCACGTAGTCTGCGCTCTGGACCCGCGATCGCTGCTTTGGTGGCGGCCCCCATGCCTCTGCTTCCGCCCTTTCTGGTCGCCGCCACCCCTGTGGCCGTGCCCGCCCCCACCCTGACGGCGCCGGCCCGTTCGTTCACGGCGCCCTTCAGTGCACCCCCGGGAGCATTCTCAGGCGGGAATCGGTCCCCCATCATTCCTCCTGGTACCGGGCCGATCCCCTCGGCCGACCCGGCCCCGGCGGCCCTCAATCCAGGTGGCATTCCTGAGGGGATGATGTCGGTCGAACCCTTTGACCCCGAGGGCCGTGCCGCCCTGATCGCCCGTGTGATTCCTCGCCAATGGCGCGGCAGCTGGCGTCCCTTCGTTGGCGGTGGTCCCATGCCGGCCGAACTCAACCTGATGGCCGTCCGGGCGATGGGACAGATGGTTGACCTGCGCGGCGATCTGCGGATCGGTGCGGCCGTGACCCCGGTTCAGGGAACCCTTAATGCCAAGTCCGACCAGCTTGACCTGCTGCTGCTGGGGGATATGGGTTCGGTGGGCATGGAACCCGGCGGTCAGATCCAGGGGCTGCAGTCGATGTCCCTCAGCAGCTGGAGAGCGCCCAGGCTGGTGAGCCCTGGGGGCAGACTCCTGCTCAATCCAGGGCCCTCACCCACCATCGAGCCGATCCGCGGCCTCTGGTGAGGAGCCCTAGGGGCTGTTGGGGTGGACCAAGGATGCTCTCTCGATCATCCAGAATCAGCGGCCAGGTTGCTGGCCGAAATGCCACTTCCTATCTTGATGGCAATTTCTCACCTGATGGTTGTCTAGACCTTCCCCAACCTGATTCCCTGACCATTTCCTTGGCACGCTGTCAGACCCTTGGATCGCCTAAGCAGAGGACTTGAGAGCGATATCATCCTGCCAATTTCATCATCCCATCATTGAAAGTCAGTGAGTTTCATGGCTTATTCATTGGCCGAACGACCTGTGGTGGGATTCAAGCTGACTTGCTGTCCGTGCCACTACGGCGATCCAGTGTTTTCAAGCCTTTGGTCGCTGTTTTGTTGTTCGGCTCCAGCCCCAGCACCTGTTCATAGGTCGATCGTGCTTCATCAGTCCTTTGCAATTTGCTTAGGGCAAAGGCCAGGTTGTTAAGGGCCACCGGGTAATCCGCCTTGCAACGGATGGCCGTTTGATAATGCTTAATGGCGGCTGGGTATTTGTTTTGGGCTGCCAACGCGAACCCCAGGGCATTTTCGATCACGGCCCTGCCTTCGGGAGGCGCCTTTTCGGAATCGGCCAGCTTGATGGCCTGCTTGAGGGTGTCAGCGGCCTGGTTGTAGAGGCGCTTGCGTAGCTGAACTGAGGCAAGTTCATACAGCCCCGCCGCGTCGGTGGGCTTGGGACCCCCTTCGCCGCCAAGACGGGAGAGGGCCATTTCATCGCGTCTGACGCGCAGAATCTGACGGCCCACAACGAAGGCCGCACCCGCGAGCAGGGCAATCAAGCCCAGCAAGTAGGCCTGGGGGAGCAGGTCGCTCATGGGTTGCCGGCCTTGGGGGAAGTCAGTGGCTGGCCGCGCTCACCACGGTGGAGAAACTGCCCGGATCGGCGATGGCCAGTTGGGCCAGCATCTTGCGGTTGATGCGCACGTCGGCCTTCTTGAGGCCACCGATGAGACGGCTATAGCTGAGACCGTTGAGACGGGCCGCTGCGTTGATTCGGGCGATCCACAGACGCCGGAAATCACGCTTGCGGCGGCGACGGTCGCGGTAGGAGTTGCACAGAGCCTTCATCACCCGCTGGTTGGCGGTGCGGAAGAGGCTGCCGTTGCTGCCCTGGAAGCCACGCGCCAGGCGCAGGATCTTGTTGCGGCGTTTGCGGGCGACATTGCCCCTCTTAACGCGGGTCATGGAGGAAGAGAGCTAGGGAAAAGGTGAATTTGACAGGACCAAGGGCGCCAGGCGCGATGATCTCAGGCGTAGGGCAACATCAGCGCCACGTTGCCCGCGTCGCGTTCGTCGACGCTGGCCATGGTGCCCAGGTGACGCTTGCGCTTAGGGCTCTTGTGGTCGAGCAGGTGGTTGAGGAAGGCACGCCGCCGCATGAATTTGCCGCTGCCGGTGACCTTGAACCGCTTGGCGGCCGCGCGGCGGGTCTTGATCTTCGGCATGGCGTTCCTTGTCGCGGGCACAAACAAGCAGAGTACGACGCGGCTTCACCCTCCTCCAAGATTTCGGCCCATGTCTGCATGCCACCGGCCCCCATCCCCCTCCGTTCGACCCGGACCCTGGGCCACTGCGCTCGCCGGCAAGACCTGGCGATGGGCACACCACCAGGTCCCCCTAGTGGGGGTGTTGGTGCTGTTGGCTGGAGGTTGCCGCGCTTCCGATCAGCCCGCAGGGCTGGCCGCCCCGGTGCCCCCACCGCCCGCTTTGCCCGCTTTGCCGCCCGAGGGCGCCGAGGTCCTGCGGCACTGGCCGGTGCCGCCCCCCCCGCCGCTGCGCTCGCTGGATCCGGTGCTTTGGGTGGCCCTGGCGTCCCATCTCGGTCCCACGGGCGAAGCCGATCAGGTCGCCCCGCTGCGATTGAAGGCCGCTGCGGGCAATCTCACCCTGGTGGATGGCTCAGGGCGTCGACTGATCCGGCCTGAACTGGTGCTGGCTTGGCGGTGGCAGCCCCTGGCCCAACCCCTCAGCCTGCGGCGCCGGGTGCTGGGGCCTTTTGCGAGTTACGAAAGTGCGGAGGCGGCGGCCTTGCGCTGGCAACGGGCCGGGGTGCGGCCCGAGATCGCCCGGGGGCAGGACTGGGAGGTGTGGGGCCCAGCCGAGGCGGCCGCCCCTGGGGCCCAGGCCTCGCGGCTGATCGAGCGGCGCCTCACACGGCGCCTGGGCCTGGAATTGGCGTCAAGTACAGGGAGCCTGGCCTTGGATCAGCCCCTGCGCATTGAGGCCCCTGGGGGACTGCTCTGGAAAGGTGGGGTCTATCGCGGTCCCTTTCGGCTCATCGCAGATTCCCTGGGTACCTGGTCCCTGGTGGAAGAGGTGCCCCTGGAGCGGTATCTGGAGGGGGTGGTGCCCCATGAGATCGGCGCTGGAGCCCCGGCCGCTGCCCTGGCCGTCCAGGCGGTGTTGGCCCGCACCTGGGCCTTGCGCAACCGGGTTCGCTATCAGGTGGATGGGTATCACCTCTGCGCCGACACCCAATGCCAGGTGTATCTCGATCCAAGCCAGGCTGGATCGCCAGTGAGGCGGGCCATCGCCAGCACCCGCGGACTGGTCTTGACGGCTGCGGGTCAACCGATCCATGCGGTGTATCACGCCAGTAACGGCGGAATCGCCGCCGGACTGGAGGAAGCCTGGGATGTGGAGGCGGTGCCCTACTTGCGCGCCTTTGCCGATGGCCCCCCCAGCTTTGTCACCCGCATGCCCGTGCCCCTCTCACCCGTGGCGCTGGCGCAGCTGCTCCAGGCAGGCTCGCAGGCCTACGGCGCCGACCATCCCCTGTTTCGCTGGCAGCGCCGCCTGAGTGCCCCGCGCATCACCGCCGCCCTGGGAGCGAGGGCCGCGGCGATCGGAGAGGTTCGCAACCTGAAGGTGTTGGAACGGGGCCCCAGCGGCCGGGTGCTGGCCCTGGAAATTGTGGGGGCGAACGGAAGCACCGTGTTGAGGCGTGATGCTATTCGCCGCACGCTGCGGGAGTTGCCCAGCACCCTGTTCAGCCTGTCTCCCTCGGGGGCAGGAACATGGCGGGTGCAGGGCGGCGGATTCGGCCATGGGGCCGGACTGTCCCAGGCTGGGGCCATCGACCTGGGCCGTCAGGGCTGGAGTGTGGAGCGAATCCTGAGCCACTACTACCCAGGTGCCGTTTTGGAGCCGCTGAGTGGGTTGGGAAACGCCCTTTAGAGTTTCCATCCTGAATGAAGTGGGGGGTGCTGATGGTCGGTGGGAGTTCCAACGATCACCGCCGTGGCAAGGCCGCCCTTTATCTGTTGGCTTGCTTGCTTTTGGGGGCGGTTCCCCATTGGCTGCCAGCGGGGATCTGGCCTTGGGTCTTTCCCTTGCTGGCGGGATTGATCGGCGTCTATGGCGTGCAAACAGTGCTCGCGGGCGCCCAAGCAGCTCCGGATGGGGACTTGACCGCCCCTCAGGACGGAGCAGAGGTCCAGTCACTGGGATTCAGCGCAGGGCCAGCCCTCCATGGGCAGCCCATGGAGGGCATCGGTGTTGATGACACTGGTGTCGATGTGGTCGTGGCGGCCCGGGATGAGGAGGCGGTGATCGGTCGGCTGGTCGACCGCCTCACGGCCCTGCGTTGGCCGGAGTCACTGCTGTGGATCTGGATCATTGATGACGGCAGCGAGGATCGCACCCCTGAGCGATTGGTCGAACTGCAACAACGCCACCCTCAGCTCATGGTGGTGCGGCGTTCCCGGGAGGCCGGTGGGGGCAAGTCGGCCGCGCTCAATGAAGTTCTCGAACGATTGCAAGGGCGCTGGATGCTGGTGCTCGATGCCGACGCCGACATGAATCCCGACCTGTTGGAGCGTTTGATTCCCATGGCGGAGGCCGGTCAGTGGGCGGCGGTGCAGTTGCGCAAGGCGGAGGTCAACAGCGATCAGAACTGGCTGACCCGGGGCCAGGCCATGGAGATGGCCTTCGATGCCGTGGTCCAGGAGGGGCGCCAGGCGCGGGGGGGGGTTGTGGAATTACGAGGCAACGGCCAGCTTCTCCGGCGCGATGCGGTGCAGAAGGCGGGTGGTTTCAACGAGGCCACCATCACCGATGACCTCGATCTCAGCTTCCGCTTTCTATTGGCCGGTCTACCGATCGGGGTGCTCTGGAATCCACCGATCTGCGAGGAGGCCGTCCTCAGTCTGCCGGCCCTGTGGCGGCAGCGACAGCGCTGGGCGGAGGGTGGGCTGCAGCGCTATCTCGACTATGCGCCCCAGCTCCTCTCCGATCGCCTGAATGCAACCCAAAAGCTCGATCTGATCGTTTTTTTCGTGCTGCAGTATGTGCTTCCCGTGGTGGCCATCGCCGATGGGGCTACGGCCTTGCTGACGGGAAGCCGACCCGTGTTCTGGCCCTTTTCGTTGGTGGCGGTCACCCTCACTTTGCTTGGCATGGCGACGGGTTGCCGTCGTACGTCCGAAGGTCCTGCCCTCCCCATAGCCAGCCCAGGCCATCTGCTGTTGGGCATTGTGCACATGATGCATTGGTTCGTGGTCATCCCCTGGGTCACCTTGAAGATGGCTCTGTTACCGAAGAAGTTGATCTGGGCGAAGACGGCTCATGGAGGTATGGATTTAGAGGAAAGCTTGGGGATGGACATGAAGCTACTCAGCACCTCTGAGAGCGATTCGGAGATTGAATTGGCTACCGAATAAATAGAGCCCTAAGTCGCTGTTGTATGGCGCCAGCAAGGCTTTTGCGAAGAAACGGTTGGAATGCCATAAGAAATTCTGGTTGTCGCCAAAGATTTTTGGGAACAGTACGAAGCATCGACTTAAGATCAAGATACTGGGCGTAGCCATTAACCTGCCTTCGATAGGCAGTCGTGATTGCCTTTGAGAATTGCCTATATTCTTTACCACTTGAGGAGGGATAACGATGTTGGCTTTGTTCGCGCAGGACGGCCAATGCCTCTAAATAATCGTGACACAGCCTTGCCTGACGCTGCTGGTTAGTCTTTCCCCACCTGTCCCAATGGCACAGATTTAAAACTGTGTGAATGAACCAGTTGCGATTACGATAAGCAACCGGCTCATTCAGAAGAATGTCTCCCAGGTAAATCACTGGAAAGAAGGCGTTTTCGAGTTTGCTGTCCCAAAGGGAGTAATTGATTTTTTGCGGTCGTAAAAAGAGGCCCGTCAGAACAAAGCCGTTGTCGGCGTAGATCATGGCGGATGTCAAGGAAGGAGTAATTATTTGATCGTCAAGGCAGGGATCACAGACAATGCAATACAGACTTCCGTCTTCCAGATAGGAATAGCGCGGAACAAACAGGGCTGCGGCGGCAAAACGGCCATCGGCCTGGCGAAGGGCCAACAATTCAGAGGCAATTTCGCCTAAGACATTGGCATGAAGTTTGTCGTCATCAGTGAGAACAGTGCAGAAATCAGCCTTGGATGAAGCCAAGAGGGATTTGATATTGGCAGACATACCAAGGTTGGCTTTATTCTTCATCCGGCTGACAACGGCAGGAAGGTGCTGAGTGCGCCTGTAGAAGTCATCATCGCTAAGGCCGGGGCTGGCATCGTCCTGGAGACGTATACTCAGGGAGACACCTGGAGGCAGAAGATCTAATTGATCCAGAATTGAATGAACCGCTTCGATGGAGCCATCCAAACGACAGTAAGTGGGAATCAAAAATTCGATGCTGAGATGATTGGGTGGGTTGGTCATGGTTGGCGAAGAATAGCTTTCGTCATGATTATCAGATAAGACCTGCTACAACAAGCAGACTATACTTTGATTTTTTGCTGAATCCCCTTTAGCGTGTGCCATATTTCCAACTTTAATTTCTCTGTTTTACTGAGCGGCTTTTGATACAGAGTGGTAAATAGCTGTCGATCCGCCTGCCAATGGCGAAGCACTAAGCGGGGGTGAATTAATGCGCCCAAATCATTGCTTTGCAAGTGTGCAAAGGGATCGTTTTCATCAAGGCAATGGGTGCCATCGGCCCCAAAGCCAATATTACTGACAAGGTTTCGATTGGGGATGGCGGAGAGGCCACCACTTGCAAAGCATAAATAGTTCCATTGATAGTCCCAAGCGACAGGATAGTTTTTTTCGAAGAGGCGATTCCAGATTCGCGTCCAAAACTCCAGCTCATCTTGACCTTCAAAAGCATTGGCAAGCACGCCGCTGCTGCGGACTGCCGGCCATTCCGCCATTTCAGGATCATAGACTTGCCAGCAACGTCTCCAAGTGGCCCAGCCCCAGGTCGTGGTATAGCCCCCAAAGTAGTAACTCCCATCTCCACGCCACTGATCATCAAGAAAGTTGTTACCACTGATTTGCCAGACACGGGTGTCATCTCGATATCTTTCCAGGAGCGAACGGCAGTAGGAATAGAAAGAATCATGGGGGAGGCAATCTTCTTCAAGGATGATCCCTTCGCTGACGTGCTCGAAAAACCAACTGATGGCATGGCTGGGACCATACTTACAACCTTGGTTGCTATCGCTATAGCGTCGATGCACCTGGCAGGGCCAATCAATCGCTGCCTCCACGGCCGCCCTAGTTTGCCGCACTTGTTCTGCCTCGCCTTCGAGGCCCTCGCGGGGGCCATCGCCAGCCAGATAGAGCTGGCTGGGAGCCAGACGTCGCAGGGATTCAATCACCTGGGTGACCGCATTGGGTCGCCTCCAGAAGATCAACAGGATCGGTGTTTCAAACACGTCTTTGTTCTCCCTTCTAGTGATCAAGTCCATGCGTTCAGGAAAGGCCTAGAAGGGGAAAGGAGCTTACTCGCCATTGGAGTAATCATTTGGATGGCGACGTGACAGGGATCTTATGTTAAGGTAGAAACCAATTTTTTTCACTATTGGGTTGATCGCATGAACAACTCAGTCATCGATCATGCGGCAGCCCGATTGACATCCCAACCAGATCGATGCAGCTGTGTTGTGGTTGTGCCTCTGCATACCTTGGAACTACATGCGAATGAAGTGGCAGCCCTGACCAATGCCTTGCGAAAATTGAGTGACCACGAATTTATTCTTCTTCATAAGCGCTCCATTTCGTCTCAGGAATTATTGGCTCGATTGGGACAAAACCAAGTCGAAAGAGGACGAGCCATTCATTGTGTAACTGTTGCGGATGAATGCCTAGCCTCGATTCAGTCCTACAACAAGATGCTTCTGCAGGCTTGGTTTTACCGACTTTTTGAGGCCTGGGATTATTTGTTGATCTTTCAACTCGACGCCTGGATCCTTGAATCCAACCTTCAGACTTGGTTGCAAAAAGGATACAGTTATCTTGGCGCCCCCTGGACTGGAGAACTTGGCCCTGACACTCCTGATTCCGGTGTCGGCAATGGTGGCCTTTCCTTGCGGAGGGTCAGGGATATGTTGGCCGTTTTCGAAGATCAAAAGCGTTTGCGAACGGTTCCCGTGTTCAGATGGGGCTTTCTGGCTTGGCGAATGACGCTGTTTCGACGCTACAACTTGTTCCCGGCTTGGCAATGGCCTTTACTGTTCTCGAAGCGGCTTATTCTTTTCGCAAGAATGTCATTGGGATGGCACAATACTCTTGATTATTTTATTAAAATAGGCATCCAAGAGGATCATATTCTCGGTATTTATGTGCCCCACGTTTTCCCGTGGTTCCAGCTCCCACCCATGCAGGAAGCAGCAGGTTTCGCCATTGAGGCCAATCCACGACGCACCCGAGAATACTATGGAATCAAACGTCCTTTTGGCTGTCATGCTTGGGAGAAATTCGATCGAAGTTTTTGGGTGGAAACCTATCCCGACGAATTCAGTTCCCTTGTCATCGTTTGACTTTTGAAACCAGCACGATCGCCCAAGGGCTCCACATCACCACTGATTTCAGTGGTGATGTCCACGCTGAATTCCGCCCCTGATCTGTATCGCTCTCTCGGTTCTCTGGCGGACCAGACCTTCCAAGACTTTGAGGTCATCGTGGTTGATGGTGGTTCCAACGATGGCACCTTGGACCGGGCCAAGCAGCTATTGAATGAAGCCCAATTGTGTTTTCGACTGGTGTTGGCCCCTGGTACGGGTATTTACGAGGCAATCAATCTAGGTATCGCCGTGGCGACAGGCCAATGGCTTTATGTGATGGGTTCCGATGATCGTCTACTGGCTGAGGATGTTTTAACCAATCTCTCCAAACACCTGCTTGACCAAGCGAATGATGCCGTTGTGGTTCATGGCAATGTCTGGATTGAAGATCCTGGTTATTTCTACGGTCAACCCTGGGACCTTGCCCGACTGCTGGAGCGCAATCTAAGCCACCAGTCGGCATTTTATCGCCATGACGTGATCCGCAGACATGGCCTTATTTACAAGGCTCAATACACCCTTTATGCCGATTGGGATTACAATATTCAAATGATGGCTCTGGGGCGATTTCACTATGTTCCCTTGCCGGTCGCATCCTACGGCTGTGGCGGAGCTTCTTCCCTGCGAAAGGATCTGCTGTTTCAGTCCGACCGTGAAGCCAATGCGGTCCGTTATTACGGATGGCGCGCTTGTTTGCTTATGACCCCCGATCGCTTTGCCTTAGCCATGGCCCGCCGGCCGAACCGTTTCAGCTATATTCTAGGGGGCTTGAATCGATTCTATTGGAGGCTGAAGAGAGTGCTCAGGCTCGCCTGAGCTTTCAAGCGAGTTGATTTCGCTGGATTCGATCACCTCCCCCTGGAAAAAATCCGCCAACAGCCGCGTGCTGGTTTCCAGGCGCCCCAGCGGCGGCGGCACCGTTCTTGACGGCTGACTGGATGCGGTTGCTAGAGGCGAGTCCTGCCCTGTCGGGGTGACACGGGTGTTGGTCTCGATCCTGGTGGGTGGGGCGGGTGCAGGCACCACCACCACGGGCTGGATCGCCGGAGGTTGTGGTGTCAGAGCAACCGGGAGGGGGGCGGCAAGGGCGGGGGGGCCTGCCTCCTGAACAACAGGGGAATGGGCCGGCGGAGGGTCACTGGCCTCCAGTGACACCTGTCTGGGGGAGCCGAGGGCCAGAAGCATGGCCTTCTCCAGCAAGACCTGACGGCTCTGCACCATCGTCAGCCAGTTGGAGGCGACCCGCACCACGGCGCGGCGCTCATCCAGGCGATGCAGGGTGGCTTGCTGGGACAACAGCATGCGTGTCGAGGGCAACTCCAGGCCCGCCAGGATCTGCTGCCAGATTTCGGCGAGGGGGGCTGTGGCCGCCGATGGCGGGGCAGGGTCTGGTTGGCTTAGGACCTGTTCTGCGGGGGCCGCCAGCGGGCGGCCTTCTCCGATGGGTCCCTGGGATTGACCGGGGTGGGCGGCGGCGTCCCCAGGCTCCTGGGCTGGAGGCTTCATGGGCTGACCTGCAAGGTGGTGCCCCCCTGCAGGCGTTTCTATGGCAGTCATGGGACCAGCGACTGATGCGGCACCCCTCCCCGGCAATCCCGATGACGCCGTGACTGCGGAGCTCGATGAAGACAGCACAGACGGCGCCCCGGCCGCCGCCGGTTCAGCCAGAAGCCCCAAGAGCAGCACCTCCAGCCAGAGCCGCGGCTGAACGCTCTGGCGCAGGTGCTGTTCGCTGCCTTTGAGTTGGGCCTGCCACTGCAGCAGTCGCTGTTTGCCGATGCGGCGGGCTACGGCGGGCAAATCGGCTCGCAGGTGGGGCGAGACGCTGGTGAGCTCCAATCGATCGGGTGCGACACCTGCGAGCAATAGATCGCGCAGCAGGCTGGCCAGACCCTGGAGCAGGGCCAGGGGTTCCCTACCCCGATCCAGCAACTGCCGACAGGTTTCGATCACCGCCAGGGGCTCGGCAGCGGCCATGGAGCCCGCCAGGCTCAGCAACTCCTGCTCGGGGACCGCGCCCAGCAGATCCCAGACGGCAGCCGCTTCGATGGGGGGAGCGAGCAGACTGAGCTGGTCGAGCAGGCTTTCGGCATCCCGCAGTCCGCCCTGGGCCCGTTGGGCGACCAGATGGAGGGCCTCGGACGAGATGGCGATGCTTTCCTGGCCGGCGATCCAGCCCAGGTGGCCCTCGAGCGCCTCCAAGGGAATGCGACGAAAATCAAACCGCTGACAGCGGCTCAGGATGGTCGGCAGAACCCTTTGGGGGTCGGTCGTGGCGAGCACAAAGACCACCCTGGGCGGCGGTTCCTCCAGGGTTTTGAGCAGGGCGTTGAAGGCCGCCGTCGAGAGCATGTGGCACTCGTCGATCACGTAGACCTTCCAGCGGGCCTGCACCGGCGCAAAGCGGGAGCGCTCGATCAGCTCGCGGATGTTGTCGACCCCGGTGTTGGATGCGGCATCGATTTCGATGACATCCAGGGCATTGCCAGCAGTGATGGAGGTGCACAACTCGCAGGTGCCGCAGGGCTCCGGCGTGGGCCCCTCGCTGGCGATGCAGTTGAGAGAACGGGCGAGGATGCGGGCGCTGGAGGTTTTACCGGTGCCTCGGGGCCCGCAGAAGAGATAGGCCGGCGCGATGCGCCCCCGCAGCAGGGCGTTGCCCAGGGTTGTGGCGATGGCCTCCTGCCCCACCAGCTCAGAGAGCCGTTGGGGGCGGTATTTGTGGTGGAGGGGCTGGTAGGCCTGGCCCATGGGGAGGGGGATGGGCAGTGCCCGTGCGGCGGAATGCCGCTGGGAAGGACCAGGTTACCGGCGGGGGCTGGGCGGCCAAGGGTTGCTGCTGGCTCTTCCTGGTGCTTGGTGGGGTGTCTTCGGATTCGCTGATATCGCCCTGGTGAGGCTTGGCCCGTCGGGCCTTGACTGATGGTCCACAGTCGTTCATCTCTGGCCAGGTAGCCCACCATTCGGCGGCTGGCGCTGCAGGGATTCGCCTATTCCCCCAGGGCCGCAGCCACCGCCTGCTGAAAAACCCCTTCCTCCGGAATAATTCCAGTCCAGAGGGTAAAGAGCTGCATGGCCAGTTGCACCAGCATCTCAACGCCATCGACCACGCCGCAGCCATGCTCCCGGGCCATCTGCAGAAACGGTGTGATGCGCGGATTGGTGATCACATCAACGGCCAGGCACCCGGGCTCGACGCTGGACCAATCGATGGGAACGGCTTCAAGCTCCGGGGCGCAGCCCAGGTGGGTGGCGTTCATCAACAGGGTGGTGCCCTTCGGCACCTGCACGGGAGCGCTCCAGGCCTGCCAGGTGGCCGGAACCCCGGACACCGCCCTGATCCGTTCGGCCACCTCCTGCCCCTGGGCTTCGCGGCGAGTCACCAGGGTGAGCTGGGCCGCCCCGGCCCAGGCGATCTCCACCGCCATGGCCCGACCAGCGCCACCGGCCCCGAGCATCACGACATGCTCTCCTTTGAGACTGCGTTGTTTTTGAATCGCTTTAACCACACCCTTGCCATCATTGTTATGGCCAATCAAACGGCCATTTTCGATGGTGAGATAGTTGGCCGCCCCAATCGCCTTGACATCGTCGTCAATTTCATCAAGCAGCGGAATCACCTCCACCTTGTAGGGCACGGTGATTCCCACACCGCGATAACCCAGCGGCGCCAGACCAGCGATCGCAGGACGCAACAACTCAACGGACGGCACATCGCTTTTCCAGAACTGCCAGTTCAATCCGTAATGGCGATAAACGGCGTCAAACATCAAGTCAATCGGATTCTCCGCCACGGGATGGCCCAGCATGCCTGTCATCTGCTTCTGGGGAGGAATCATGGAGCGGAACCCAAAAGATCTGATCTCATTATGAGTCAAGTTGCCTAGAATATGAATCCCCCAGCACAGAAACTCAAGCCAAGGCCCATGCAAGCCAAGCTTGATCCCAGTCTCCCTGATCAACTCGTCACGATCTGCGATCTGCGCCCCAAACAAAAAAGCCGCCTTGGGAGGCGGCCGCTTCAATGACGGTGGAAGCAATGGGCCAAGGGCCTTGAAATCACTTCCAGTTCTTGGCTACCACTTCGGCCAGATCAACAACGCGTTGGCTGTAACCCCATTCGTTGTCGTACCAGGAGATCACCTTCACCATATTGCCGTCCATCACCAAGGTCAGATCGGCATCCACGATGGTGGATTCATCGGTGCCTGCATGGTCGGTGGAGACCAAGGGCAAATCACAATACTTAATAATGCCCTTCATGCCGTTCTCGGAAGCAGCCTTGAAGATGCCGTTGACTTCTTCCTTGGTGGTGGCACGACTCACCTCCAGCACCATGTCGACCACTGACACGTTGGGGGTCGGCACCCGCAAGGCAATGCCATTGAGCTTGCCCTTCATCGGGGGGTAGACAAGCGCCACGGCCGTGGCAGCTCCCGTTGAGGTCGGCACAATGTTGACGGCGGCGGCGCGGGCGCGGCGCAGGTCCCGGTGGGAGGCATCCAGGATGCGTTGGTCACCCGTGTAGCTATGGGTGGTCGTCATCATCCCTTTGACGATGCCGAGGGATTGATCCAACACTTTCACCAACGGCGCCATGCAATTGGTGGTGCAGCTGGCATTGCTGATGATGTCAAAATCTTCATGCCTGTATTGATCGGCATTCACGCCCACAACAAACGTGCCAACACCCTCGCCCTTGCCAGGAGCGGTGATCAGGACCTTCTTGGCGCCGGCTTCAATGTGCTTGCCAGCGCCCTTTTGATCGATGAAAACGCCGGTGGCCTCAATCACAAGATCCACGCCCCACTCCTTCCAGGGCAGGTTGAGGGGATTGCGATCGGAGAAGCACTTGATGTGCTTGCCATTAACGACGATCGTTTCATCGGTGTAGCTCACCTCCGCGTTGCGGATGTGACCAAGCATCGTGTCGTATTGCAGCAGGTGGGAGTTCGTCCTCGGATCGGAGGTGTCATTCAGGCCCACTACCTCAATGCCCGTGTTCTGACCCCGGCTGAGCCAGCAACGCATGAAGTTGCGGCCAATGCGGCCGAATCCGTTGATCGCTACGCGCAGGGTCATGGCTGGAAAGGCGGAAAAACCGCTGGCAAAGGGCGTTTCGGGAGCAGATCCTACAGACTGGTTCTACTCACTTCTTTCCGAACGGATCGAAAGCCACTGCCACGCCCCCGATCCTCGTCACAAACCCCGGCCGCCAGACTGGTCAGAAAGCGAAGCAACCAGTAAAAGGAGTGGGTCGTCGCCGGCCTATTTTCGGCTCGACTCGGAGGTGCACTTGGCCCTGCTGCTCGATCGCCAACAGCCGCTCCACTTCATTGGAGTCGGAGGCATCGGCATGTCCGCCCTCGCCGGCATCCTGGCCAGACGGGGGTTTCGCGTCAGCGGCTCCGATCGACGGTCCACGCCGGTGGTCGAGGGGCTGCGCCAGTGCGGTGTGCAGATCTTCCTGAGCCAATCGGCTGAAACAATCACCGCGCTGGGGCAGACCGCTTCCCCCCCTCCTGTGGTTGTGATCAGTTCAGCGGTGCCGGAAAGCAACCCTGAACTCATGGAGGCCCGCCATCAGGGCTGGACCATCGTGCACCGCTCCGACGTGCTGGCCGCTCTGATCAGCCTTCAGCCCTCCATCGCCGTGGCGGGCAGCCATGGCAAGACCACCACAAGCACCTTGATCGCCACCCTGCTGGCGGCCACCGACCGCGATCCCACCGCCGTGATCGGCGGCATCGTCCCCGCCTTCGGCAGCAATGCCCGCCATGGAGCCGGCCGGTTGCTGGTGGCCGAAGCCGACGAATCCGATGGCTCCCTGGTGAAATTCAAGGCCCAGCTGGGTGTGATCACCAATCTTGAGTTGGACCACACCGACCATTACCCCGATCTCAACGCCCTGATCGACACCCTCAAACATTTCGCCGCGGGTTCTCAAAGGGTTCTGGCCAACAAGGATTGCCCGATCCTGAGCGAACACTTCGAAGCCGACAGCTGGTGGTCCACCCAGAGCCCCGAGCAGGCCACCTTTGCCGCCATTGCCGTTGAAGAACACGGCGATGGCACCGTGGCCGAGTTCCACGAAAACGGCCTCGCCGTTGGCCGCTTCGAGCTTCCCCTGCCCGGTCGCCACAACCTCAGCAACGCCACCGCCGCCCTGGCCGCCTGTCGGGTGGAAGGCGTCCCGTTCGCTGAATTGCAACAAGCCATCGCCCAGGTGCGCACCCCAGGCCGCCGTTTTGACTGCCGGGGACTGTGGCAAGAGCGCATCGTGGTCGATGACTACGCCCACCATCCCAGTGAGGTGAGCGCGACCCTGGCCATGGCTCGACTGATGGTCAACAGCGGACGCAGCCCGCTGCCGGCCACACCCCAACGGTTAGTCGCCATTTTCCAGCCCCACCGCTACAGCCGAACCGCCCAGTTCCTGGAAGAGTTTTCCGTTGCCCTCAGCAGCGCCGATCTCGTGGTGGTGGCTCCCCTGTATTCCGCCGGCGAAGATCCCATCTTCGGCATCTCCAGCCAGGCCATGGGGGCGGCGGTGCGGCGGCTCGCCCCCCAGCTGGAGGTGCTGGTAGCGGACAGTCTCGATCAACTCACCGAGCAAGTGGTCCACAGCACCCGCCCCGGCGATCTGGTGCTGGCCATGGGGGCAGGGGATGTGAACAGCCTCTGGGATCGCTTGGCCGCCCAGGGAAATCCCGGCCCAGCCACCGCCCTGGTGGCCTGAGTTGGGGGTTGAAGACCCACTGGCCGACCTGCATCAGGCGGTTGATCTGAAGGAGTTCACGACCTGGCGCGTCGGTGGCCCCGCCGAATGGTTCGCCGAACCCGTGGACCAAACTTCACTTCTGGCCCTGCTGAGCTGGGCCCGGCAGAGGGGCTTGCCCCTGCGCTGCATCGGGGCCGGGTCCAACCTTCTGATTGCCGATACCGGCCTGAGCGGGCTCACCCTCTGCAATCGGCGGCTCCAGGGCAGCCAGCTGGATCCCCGAGATGGCTGGGTGGAAGCCCAGGCGGGAGAACCGATCCCCACCCTGGCGCGCAAGGTGGCGCGTCAGGGACTGCACGGCCTTGAGTGGGCGGTGGGGATCCCGGGCACGGTCGGCGGGGCCGTCGTCATGAATGCCGGTGCCCAGGGGGGCTGCACGGCCGAGTGGCTGCATTCTGTCCAGGTGATCGATCCCGATCGGCCGGACCGACCCTTCGTGATTGAGGCCCGGGATCTGGCCTTCGCCTATCGCTACAGCCACCTGCAAGACCAATCCCTGCTGGTGTTATCGGCCCGTTTCCGGTTGAGCCCCGGCCATGATCCCGCCGCCATCAGCGCCGAGACCAGCGCCAACCTGCAGTCCCGCACCAAGAGTCAGCCGTATCAGCAGCCCAGTTGCGGCAGTGTTTTTCGCAATCCCGAACCCCGCAAAGCCGGCCAATTGATCGAAGAGCTGGGGCTGAAGGGCATGAGCGTCGGCGGCGCCCAGGTTTCCCCCCTGCATGCCAACTTCATCGTCAACACCGGGGCAGCCACCGCGACAGACATCGACAATCTCGTTCGCCAGGTGCAGGAGAAAGTGCTTGAAAAGTACGGAATCCTGCTGCATCCCGAGGTCAAACGTCTCGGCTTCCAGGGCTCCGGTCTGTAAATTCAACGTCATCTCTCCTCGTCTCCATGGCCGGTTTCGGACTCCCCAATTTCGGTCAACTCACCGAAGCCTTCCGCAAGGCCCAACAAATCCAGCAGGACGCCCAAAAACTGCAGGAAGAATTGGAAGCCATGGAACTGGAGGGGAAGAGTGCCGATGGCAAGGTCAGCGTCTGGCTCTCCGGCAACCAGCAACCCCTCAAGGTGCGGGTGGATCCCACCCTTCTGAGTGCTGAACCGGCAGCCGTCGAGGCTGCCGTACTGGAAGCCCTGCAGCAGGCCTATCAGGTTTCAACCAGCACCATGCGTGAGCGCATGGACGACCTCACGGGAGGCCTGGAGCTGAATCTTCCCGGTCTGGGGGGCTGAGCTCACCCGCCAGCTCCTGACGGCCCTGGCGGCGTGAGGCCTGGCGCCACTGGCCCTCCAGCAACGGCTCCTCCCGACCTCCCTTCTGGCGGATTCCCCCCCGGGGCCGGCGACTCATAGGTCGACTGGCTTCGATCTCCTCCAGACAGCGGCGATAGAGCGGATGCCGCCCCCAGTCGCTCCCGACTCGACAACCAGGGTCATCCAAATGGCGGCAGTCGGCGAAACGACAGCCCCCCGCCTGCAACCTCTGGCGAACTTCCGGGAAAGCCCTCGCCAACTGCAAGATGTCGCTGGGTAGGTCCGGTCGGTTGAAACCAGGTGTGTCCGCCACAAGTAATCCGCTGCCCGCCCCCAGGGCATGAAGTTCAACGTGACGTGTGGTGTGTCGGCCCCGCTGCAGTCGACCGGAGACGGCGGCCACCCGCACATCCAAACCAGGAATCAAGGCATTGAGCAGGCTGCTTTTCCCCACCCCGGAGGGACCACAGAGCACGGCAATGCCACCACCACCATGCCCAGCGCCGTCGCCGCCACGAAGGACCAGTCGGGAGCCCAGTTCGCCGATTCCCTGGCCTGTGAGCGTGGACACGGGCAAGGGATCGTACCCCCATTGCCTCAGACGCTCGATCCAGGCCGCCAGCTGCTGCGTATCGAGTCGATCCGCCTTGCTCAACACCAACTGCAAGGGCACGCCCGGCGCCTCGGCGGTGACGAGAAAGCGGGTCAACTGCAGGGGGTCCAGCTCTGGTTCGACCAGGGCCACCACCACAAGCACCTGGGTGACATTCGCCACGGCCGGCCGCTCCAGCAAGTTGCTGCGAGGCTCAAGGGAGGCCACCGCTGCACGTCCAGCCGTCCAGTCCACGCCTTCAAGGCCGACCCGATCGCCGACAGACACCTGCAGACCCGTCTTGGCCAGGCGTGTCCGCCGGGTGCAAAGCAACCTGAGGGCTCCATGGGGACCGGGCTGATCGAGTTGCACCCGACAAAAATTGGCCTCAAGTGCTACGACCCGGCCCCGGACGGATGCGGTGCTGCCGCCGGCCCCTGGAGGCTCGGAACAGCCGGGATCCATCGCACTCATGGGGCGCGTTGAATCAGTAATCGCGCTCCATCAGGGGGAAGGGGCTCGATCTGAACCCGATGGCCCTCGCCCCGCAAACCCTCCGCCACTGAAGACTCGGGTTCGCCGGCATCGAGATCAACCTGCAACCATGCCTGGGGGGGGAGGCTTTCAAGGGCAAGTCGAGCGCGTATGAAATTCAGAGGGCAGGGGATGCCGCGCAGATCCAGAGATTGCGGGGGTGTCGGGGTCACGGTCAGCCGAAGAGCCCTCCAAACAGGCCACTCTTATGGGGCGGTCGCTGTCCCTTGCTTCGGTGGTGTCCAGCCAACTGCTCCAGCAGGTCCCGCTCTTCGGCGCTGAGTTTGGTGGGCAACTGCACCTTGACGGTGATCTGATGGTTGCCTCGGGCCACCGGATTGCCCAGTTTGGGCACCCCTTTGCCCTTCATGGTCAGAACCGTGCCGGGCTGGGTTCCAGCGGGGATCTCCAGCTTCTCGATTCCATCGACCGTCTCCACCTCGATGGTGTCTCCGAGGATGGCCTGCAGGTAGCTCAAGGAAGCCTCCGACAGGATGGTGATGCCGTCACGACGCAACTGGGGATGGGGTTTGACCCCCAGAAACACATAGAGATCCCCTGAGGGGCCGCCCCTCTGGCCGGCATCGCCCTCGTTGGCCACCCGCAGGCGGGTGCCGGTGTCGACGCCGGCGGGAATGTTGAGACGCAGGGTCTTGAGCACTTCTTTCAGCCCCTGGCCACCGCAGCTACCACAAGGATCGGCGATCATTTCGCCCGTGCCCTCACAGGTGGGGCAAGGGGCCACCTGGGTGAAACTGCCGAACGGGGTGCGCGTGGCGCGTCGGACCTGGCCAGCGCCACCGCAGCTGGTGCATCCAGTAGGGGAACTGCCCGCCTTGGCGCCTGAGCCATTGCAGGTGCCGCAGGTTTCCAGATGGCGCACCTGCACCTCCTTCTCGATACCGGCGATGGCCTCGCTGAAGCTGATCGCCAGATCCAGGCGCAGATCATTGCCCTGGCGGGGACCACGGCGACGGGGACCGCCCCCGCCCCCTCCAGGTCCACCACCAAACCCACTGAAAAAGGTTTCAAAGAGGTCGGCGAACCCGCCCATGTCGCCCATGTCGGGCATGCCGCCACCGCCAAGGCCGGCCTCCCCGAACTGGTCGTAGCGCGCCCGGGTCTGGGGATTGCTCAGCACCTCATAGGCCTGGCCCACCTCTTTAAATTTTTCCTCAGCCGCCGGATCCTTGTTGACATCAGGGTGGTACTGACGCGCCAAGCGGCGGTAGGCCCGCTTGAGGGTGTCCGGATCGGCGTCCCGACGGACTCCCAGCAGTTCGTAGTAATCCGCCATCAGCCGGCCTGCTCACCAGGTCCGGAGTCGGCGCCACCAAGGCTCGCTCCGCCTGGGCCTGGTCCCATAGACACCTTGACCAAGGCGTGCCGCAGCACGCGACCATTGAGGTGATACCCGCGCTGCAGCTCCTCGATGACCACATCCTCGGAGTATTCGTCGCTGGGCTCACGCAGCACCGCCTCGTGCAGGGTCGGATCAAAGGGCTCGCCTTCGACCCGCATTGGCGAAACGCCCAGCTGTTTGAAGACGTCCACCAACTGCTTGTAGAGATTCTGGTAGCTGCGGTGCAACCCCTGGGCTTCTTCAGACTGGGGATTGAGTTGTTGCCTGGCCCGATCAAAGTTGTCCACGACCGGCAGGATTTCACCGAGGGTGGAGCAGGTGATCTTGAGCCGCAGATCGTCCTGGTCGCGGCTCTGGCGCTTGCGGAAATTGTCGAAATCTGCGGCAATGCGCATGTACTGACCCTTGAGGCTCTCGTTCTCGGCCTGCAGGGCGGCCACTCTGGCTTCCAGAGAAGCGGCACCGGTGCCCAGATCCGATCCGCCCCCCCCTGGGCTCGCCCCATCGGGACCCAGGCCCTCGGCGACCCGCTCACCGGAAGACAGCTCCGCATCAACAGTCTCAGCCGATACCTGGAGCGATGGTCCAGGGACCTCGCTCTGTCCGGCAACCGATTCGTGGAGCTCTGGGGTGGTCGGCTGCTCTTGGTGGGAGTCGCCAGCGTTTGGGAAATCGCCGCTCATACTGCGGGGCACGCAATGTCGGATGGATCCATGTTGATGGCCAGGGGCACCAGGCCACAAGCTGCGGAAGCCCGCACCTCCAGCAAAATCCCGACCATCGACGTATCATGGTTTGGATAAAGGCATCTGTGAATTGCTTCACAGCAGGAGAAGCTATTCGGCGCTCGTCCCACGCCACCCATCCATCCCTGCCGCCACTGCCGACTGGATGAGTTCGCCATGAACTACGACACCCTGCCCACACGGCCAGAAGATACAAATCGAACCTCCCTGTTCGGTGACTTGGACTTCAGCCGTGCAGTCACGACAACTGGTGCAGAAACCAGCAACGACGTTGGCGAAGACCTGGAGGCAAGTGGTCGGGAAGAAAATAATTCTCTCGTCCTGAATCTGGTTGATCGAATTTTAATTGAAGCCTTGATGATGAAGGCCAGCGATATTCATATGGAGCCGCAGGATGATCGCCTACTGATCCGCTTCCGGATGGACGGCGTGCTCCGCGACGTGGAAAGCTTGCCCAAAACCCTGACCCCGGCGGTCACATCAAGGATCAAGATCATGGCTGATCTTGATATTTCAGAGCGTCGCTTGCCCCAGGATGGCAGGATCCGCCGTAGCTACCGGGGCCGCAGCACTGACTTCCGCGTCAGCACTCTGCCCGGTCGCCATGGCGAAAAGGTGGTGATGCGGCTCCTCGACAACATCGCCACCCAGGAGGGTCTCGATGGCCTGATCACCGATGGACCGGTCAGACAACTCGTCCGAAGCATGGGCAGCAAACCCTTCGGAATGATTCTGGTGACCGGACCAACGGGATCGGGAAAGTCCACCACTCTCTACGCCCTGCTCGGCGAACGTAACGATCCGGCAATCAATATTTGTACCGTCGAAGATCCCATTGAATACAGCCTGAAAGGCATCACCCAAACCCAAGTCAATCGTGAAAAGGGATATGACTTCAGCATGGCTTTACGAGCCTTCATGCGTCAGGACCCCGATGTCCTCTTGGTCGGCGAGACCCGCGATATTGAAACGGCCAAAACCGCCATCGAAGCCGCCCTCACCGGTCACCTGGTGCTGACCACGCTTCACTGCAATGACTCGGTCAGTGCCTTTGCTCGACTCGATGAGATGGGAGTCGAACCCTTTCTTGTCAGCGCTTCGCTGCTCGGGGTAGTCTCCCAGCGGTTGGTGCGCAAGTTGTGCAGCGATTGCCGCATCCCCCACCATCCAGGCGAAAACGAGTTGGCCCACTTCGGCCTGATGGGAAATCACGACAGCACCCCCAGCTTCTTTCGTGCCTGCACGGTGACCGCTGGAACCGAGGGGGCCTGCCCACGCTGCAATGGCAGGGGCTATTCGGGCCGGGTCGGCGTCTACGAGGTGCTCACCATGACGGAGAACCTGGCCACCGCTGTTTCCAGACGGGCCAGCACCAACGAATTGCGCCGCCTCGCCATCGAAAGTGGCATGAAGACCCTGCTGGGCTATGGCCTGGAGCTCGTGAGAGTGGGATTGACCAGTCTCGAAGAGGTCGAACGCATGCTGCTGACGGATACCGGCCTGGAATCCGAACGCCAGGCCAGGGCACTGAGCACCCTCACCTGCAAAGGCTGCGGTGCTGGACTGCAGGACGAATGGCTGGAATGCCCCTACTGTCTGGAGGCTCGGAGCTAGGTCGATGAATGAAGTAATGATCGAAGATCTGATGGCCGACCTGGTCAAAGCCGGCGGCAGTGATCTTCACTTGGCCGCCGGTCAACCCCCCTACGGGCGCTTCAATGGCAAGCTCACTCCCATTCGAGACGACTCTCTGACGGATGAGGACTGCAGCCGACTGATCTTCTCCCTGCTCAGCAATTCCCAGCGCAAGCACCTGGAGCAGAACTGGGATCTGGATTGTTCCTACGGACTGCGTGGTGTAGGCCGGTTTCGTGTCAATGTCTATCGCCAACGCGGCACCTATGCCGCCTGCCTGAGAGCCCTTGGCAGCAACATCCCCAGCCTTGCCGATCTTGGCGCTTCTCCAGTCCTTGAAGACGTATGCCGCTCACCCCGGGGACTAGTGCTGGTCACTGGACCAACCGGATCAGGCAAATCAACGACCCTAGCCTCGGTCCTAAACAACATCAATCAAACACGATCTGAGCACATTATTACCATTGAAGACCCGATCGAATTCACCTATAAAAATGTTAAATCGATCATTCATCAACGCGAAGTCAACGAAGACACCCGCAGCTTTGCCAATGCCCTGCGGGCTGCCCTGCGTGAAGATCCAGACGTGATTCTGGTCGGTGAAATGCGCGATCTCGAAACCATTCAGCTGGCGATCACTGCGGCCGAAACCGGACACCTTGTCCTGGGCACCTTGCACACCAGCTCCGCGTCCCAGACTGTTGATCGGATGGTCGACGTTTTCCCCACCGGCCAACAAGCTCAGATCCGCGTCCAACTGAGTGGCAGTTTGTTGGCTGTGTTCAGCCAGACCCTCTGCAAGAACACCACTGTGGTCAAAGGATCCTTTGGCCGTGTCATGGCCCAGGAAATCATGGTGAATACCCCAGCCATCTCCAACCTGATCCGCGAAGCCAAGACCGCCCAGATCTACTCCCAGATCCAGACTGGTGCCAATCAAGGCATGCAAACCCTGGAGAGGGCCCTGGCGAACCTGGCCCAGGAAGGTCGCATCAGCAAGGCCGAAGCGTTGGCCAAGTCGGGTCGATCCGATGAACTGGAACGGTTGCTCCAGTTCGGTGACGGGATGCCTGTCCGTTAACCCACTCCGCGAATAACCCGCCTCCGCCCATGCCCACCTTCACGGCGACTTACAACACCAAATCCGGTCAGCAACGCGTCATCAACCTGGAAGCGGAGAATCCGGCAGCGGCACGCAGGGTTCTGCGGCGCCGGGGTGTGACCTATACCACCCTCAGTCGGGCGCGCAGCGTCACCGCAGCCCAGGAAAAACCCAGGGATCCGGAGGGCTGGAAACGCTGGTTTGAAAAACCGATCACGATCAGCGATAAAGCAATTTTTGCCAACAAGTTAGCGGCGATGGTCAATGCTGGGGTTCCCATTCTTCGCAGCTTAGACATGATCCATCGCACGCAGAAACCACCCCTGTTTCGCAAGGCTCTTTCAAGCATGATTCAGGATGTGAACCAAGGCGAAAGCCTTGCCGCCTCCATGCGTCATTGGCCAAGGGTTTTCGACAATCTCACCGTTTCCATGGTGGAAGCCGGGGAAGCGGGTGGGGTCCTGGATGAAACATTGCGTCGGCTCGCCCTACTGCTAGAGCAGAATTCCAAACTTCAGAATCAGGTCAAAGGAGCCCTTGGCTATCCCGTCACGGTCTTGGTTGTGGCGATCCTGGTCTTTCTCGGCATGACCATGTTTCTAATTCCGAGCTTTGCCGCCACCTTCAAGACCCTCAATGCTGAATTGCCCCCATTCACTATTTTCATGGTCACCCTGAGTGACTTTCTTCGCTCACCTGCGGCCTTGTTACTGGTTGCCGCCTTGGTCCTGACCTTCATCCTGCTCACACGCTTCTACCAAACCCCCGTGGGGCGGCGACAGATCGATGGACTGATCCTGAAGCTGCCCCTGTTCGGTGACCTGATCCAAAAAACTGTAACGGCCCAATTCTGCCGAACCATGGCCTCCCTCTCCAAGGCGGGTGTACCGATTTTGATGGCTCTGGACCTGCTCTACGAAACCACTGGAAACAGTGTGATGAGCGATGCCATCAAAGCCAGTCGTCAGGACGTCAGCGAAGGTGTGCCGCTGAGCACGGCATTGAACACCAAAAATCTATTTCCTGAGCTGGCCATCAGCATGCTCGGGGTGGGGGAGGAAACGGGAAACATGGACGCCATGCTCTCCAAGGTCGCCGACTTCTATGAAGACGAAATCAGCGCAACAATCAAAGTACTAACCTCCCTGATTGAACCAGCCATGATTGTTCTGGTTGGCGGCATTGTCGCATCGATTCTGGTGGCCATGTATCTGCCAATGTTCTCCGTGTTCGAGAAGATTCGCTAGGTCGATACCGGCTTATTCAGCCCCTAGAGCCTCACCTACCAACCAGCCGCTCGTCCAGCAATGCTGGAAATTGAATCCCCCGGTCACCCCGTCCACATCAAGAATTTCACCGGCCAGGTAAAGACCCTTGTGGCAGCGACTTTCAAAGGATGCCGGCTTGATTTCAGCCAGGGGCACCCCGCCGGCGGTGACAAATTCCTCCCCAAAGGGCCCCCGGCCCACCACGTCGTAGCGACTGGCGCGCAACGACTGGATCAACTGGCGCATGGCTGGGCCCGAAAGATCGGCCCAGCGCTGATCCGGCGCCACGCCATGACGCTCCAGTAGGGCCCACCACAGCCGTCGACTCAGGGCACTCCAGGGTCGCCAACTCCCGAGTTGGCGCCGAGCCTGCTGAGAGCGGGCCTCGCTGAAGATACCCTCCAGATCCGCCTGGGTCACACCGCCGGTCCAATCCACCTCAAGCGTGGCGCGATATCCCCAATGCCTTAGTCGACGGGCGGCGAAGGCCGTCAGCCTCAAGGTGGCCGGTCCACTCAAACCCCAGTGCGTGATCAACACCGCACCCCGCTGCAACGGTTCCCCGGGCCCCTTGCTGCGGGAAGGCTGGTCGCCGCGATCAGCCTGATCAGGGGGGGGCAGAAGTCGCAGACCCACAGGATCCATGGCCACCCCAGCCAGCTGGCGCAACGAAGGCTCAGCCAGAGTGAGGCTGAAGAGCGAGGGCACAGGAGGCACAATCGTGTGTCCCAGAGCGCGGGCCAGACGATGGCCGCTGGGGTGGCTGCCGGTCGCTAACACCAACCGATCCGCCCGCACCAGCTCCCCCCCGCGCAAGCCGAGCTGAAAACCGCCCCCTTCCATGGCCTCGGCCGTCTGCAAGGCCCTGGTCGACTCAACATGAACACCGGCGGCGCTGGCCAGACGCCGCAGGATGGATACAACCGATGCGGAGCGTTGAGTGGAAGGAAACAAGCGACCATCGGCCTCTTCCACCAACGTCAGCCCCCGGGCGGCAAACCAAGCCACGGTGTCGGCGGTGGCGAAGCGAGAAAAGGGACCCAGAAGGGCCTTGCCTCCCCGGGGATAGTGGCCCACCAGCGCCCGGGGGTCCCAACAGGCATGGGTGACATTGCACCGTCCACCACCACTGATCAACACCTTGTGCAGGGGCTCGGAGGTGGCCTCCAGGACCAATACCCCGGTGACGCCGGCCTCGGCGGCCGTGATCGCTGCCATGAATCCGGCCGGACCGCCACCAGCCACCAGGACCGACGTCTGGTTAGGCAGCATGGGGGGCATGGAACAGGCTTACCGGTTCAGTGTGGCGCCGATGCTCGACTGCACGGATCGGCATTTCCGAGTGCTGATGCGCCAGATCAGCCGCCATGCCTTGCTGTACAGCGAAATGGTGGTGGCCAGGGCCGTCCATCACATCCTTCAGGAAACCAGCGCCGATGCCAGGGAACGGCAGGGGCGCCTGGAACGGCTCTTGGGCTGCGATCCGATCGAACGCCCCCTGGCCCTGCAGCTAGGCGGGGACGACCCGGAGATTCTGGCTGAATCCGCAGCCCTGGCCGCTGAATGGGGCTACGACGAGGTCAACCTGAACGTGGGTTGTCCAAGCGCCAAGGTGATTCAGGGCCGTTTCGGGGCCTGCCTGATGGCCGAACCCGAACGGGTGGCCGCCTGTGTCGCGGCCATGGGGGAGGCCAGCGGCCTGCCCGTCACGGTGAAGCACCGCATCGGGATCGACAGCCGTGACTCCTTCGACGAGCTGGTTCACTTTGTCGACACGGTGGCCAGCGGTGGCGCCAGGCGATTCGCCGTCCATGCGCGCAAGGCCTGGCTTTCAGGACTGGACCCCCATCAGAACCGCACCGTGCCCCCGTTGCGCTGGGATCTGGTTCAGAAGCTGAAGCAAGCCCGACCCGCCCTGCTGATCGAACTCAATGGGGGCCTTGAAACCCTGCAGGAATGTCATGCGGTGCTGGCCAAGCTTCCTGAGGCCGAAACCATGGTGGGGGGCATGGGGCTCGACGGAGCGATGGTGGGTCGGGCCGCCTACGGCCATCCACTGCGTTGGAAGGCGGTGGATCGGGTCGTTTTCAACCAGCCCAGAACAGAGGCGAGTGCCTCATCGGTGCTGCGGGGACTGATTCCCCATGCGGAACGATGGTGTGCCAGTGGCGGACGACTGTGGCCAATCGCCCGCCACTTGGTACAACTGGTGGAAGGGGTGAGCGGAGCGCGTCAGTGGCGCCACTCGATTACCCAGGAGGCCTGCCGGCGCGAAGCGGGTCCGAACGTGCTGATCGCCGCGGCCCGACAACTGGAAGAGCGGGGTCTGTAAACCTCCAGCCTCAGCCTTCGGCACCGGGATAATCTCCGCCACCACTACGGCGACGGCGGGCACGACCGGGATCAAAGCTGTCGCCGCCGCCATGGCTGCGATCTTCCCAGCCCCGGGCACCGGAACCGCGCTCAACACCAGCGTCACCACCACGGCCATAACCACCGCCGCCGCCGCCGTAACCGCCACCGCCATAACCGCCGCCGCCGCCGCCATAGCCGCCACGGCGGGCGCCACCACCACCGCCGCCACCTGCGGGCCGGGGCTCGGCCTTATTGATGCGCAGAGGACGTCCCATCAACTCGGCTCCCTGGAGAGCCTCGATGGCCCGGGTCTCGCCCTCGGGATCGGCCATTTCAACAAACGCGAAGCCCCGCTTGCGTCCGGTATCCCGCTCAAGGGGGAGGGAACAGGTCACCACCTCGCCAAAGGGGGCGAAAAGTTCACTGACGTCTTCCTGCTCAGCGCGGAAGGGAAGATTGCCTACGAAAATGCTCACGGAAGAACCAGAGGGGACCAACGCGGAAAAATCGAAGTGGCGCCAGGGCCAACAACTCCTCCAGGTTAATCCGACGAACAGGGAGGATCCCACTCCTTGTGGGAATCAGCAGAACCTGCACTTAGGTTGTGATCAATCCTGCGAGGCGATCGCGCCAAAGCTCGAGCTGGTGACGCACCAGGTCAAAGCTGGTGCCCCCCTCACTGCGACGGGCCGCCACCACTCGCCTCGGTTCAAGGTTGGCGTGGATGTCGGCCTCAAATGCGGGGTGAAGGGCCTGCCATCGCTCAAGGGGAAGGTCCCTCAACAGAATCCCCTCGGCCAGGCAATTCTTCACCAGGGCACCCACCAGTTGATAGGCCTGTCGGAACGGCACCCCCCGAGCGGCAAGGTAATCCGCCACATCCGTGGCGTTGGAGAAGTCGGCGGCCACCGCCGCCTCCAGCCGCGCCGGCCGGAATTCCAACCCCTCCTCCATCAGGATCGCCATCGCCTCCAAGCTGGCCAAGGTGGTGCTGACGCCATCGAACAACGCCTCCTTGTCTTCCTGAAAATCCTTGTTGTAAGCCAGAGGCAGACCCTTGATCATGGTCAACAGACCCATCAAGTGTCCAAAGACCCGACCGCTCTTGCCCCGCACCAGTTCGGGCACATCGGGATTCTTTTTCTGGGGCATCAGACTGCTGCCCGTGGCGCAGCGGTCGGTGAGGCTGACGAAGGCGAATTCCTCGCTGGCCCAGAGGATCACCTCCTCACTGAGCCGACTGAGATGCACCATCACCAGACTGGCCGCCGCCATGAACTCCACGGCGAAGTCGCGATCGCTGACGGCATCGAGACTGTTGGCATAAATCGCCTCAAAACCAAGCTCAGCCGCCGTGGCACGACGATCAATCGGCACCGGTGTGCCGGCCAGGGCCGCAGCCCCCAGGGGACAGACATTGAGTCGACGGCGGCCATCGGCCAGGCGCTGGCGGTCCCGCTCGGCCATCTCCACATAGGCAAGCAGGTGGTGGGCCAAACAGACGGGCTGGGCACGCTGCAGGTGGGTGTAACCGGGAATGAGGGTGTCGGCGTGAATCTCGGCCTGGGCCAGTAGGGCACGCTGCAGACGAAGCAGGGCCTGATCCAGATCGTCACTGCGGCGCCGCAGCCAGAGGCGCACATCGGTGCCCACCTGATCATTGCGGCTGCGCCCCGTATGCAGTTTCTTACCCAAATCCCCCAAGCGTTCAATCAGACGACGTTCCACCGCGAAGTGGACGTCCTCGGCCTCAAGGCCGGGTCGGAACTGTCCAGCGGCGGCCTCCGCCCGGATGGCTTCGAGGCCATCGATCAGACGGCTCGCCTCATCCGCAGTGATCACACCACAGCGGCCCAGCATGCGGGCATGGGCGATGGATCCGTCCAGGTCCTCCTGGAGCAGGGCGATATCAAAGCCAATCGACGCATTGAAGCGCTCGATGGCGGGATGGAGCCCCTGCTCAAAGCGGTCACTCCAGCCGGCTGCCGTGCCACCAGTGACACCGGAGGCCTGGGAACGGATCGAAGCGTCAGCCGCCATGGCAAGGCTAAGGGGGGCTTCAGCTTGGCACCCGTGGCTGAAGCTCGACATCCGAACCTGGCAGTGTCGGCAGGATCACTTCCTCACGCACCTTGAAGACAACGATCGAAGCGTCGTCATCAAGGGCCCGATCGGCCCCCATGAAACGATCCAAGCGATCAAACAACTGGTCAAGGATCTCCCGGGCGCCACTGCCCTTGCCGCAACTCATCTGAAACGCCCGCACCAGCCGATCCTCGTCAAAGCGGCCCCCACTGAAACCAGTGGCCTCGGTGACGCCATCGGTGTAATAGAGCACCACGTCACCGGGTTCAAGGCGCGTCTGGCCGCATCCATAGAGAGCCTCACTCTGCAGGCCGATCAACATTCCAGGAGCATCAAGTTTCTCCACCTGCGCCGTCTGACGGCGCCAGAGCAAGGGGGGATTGTGGGCGGCATTGGCATAACGCAACCGGCGGCTCGGCGGGTCGTAATCGGAATAGAACAGGGTCACGAAACGGTGGGACTGGGCGAGGTCGTCCTGGGCCAGTCGATTCAGGTCATGCAAGATGCGGTCCGGGGCCAGGCCCCGGCTCACCTCCGCCCGCAACATCCCCCTTAACAAGGTCATCAACAGGCCTGCGGGCACCCCCTTCCCCATCACATCCCCCATCACCAGACCCCACCGTTCCCGTTCCCGCTGGCGCCCGGTCGACTCCGGGCGGGCGGGGATGAAGTCGTAGTAATCGCCTCCCACCTGGAAGGCGGGTCGACAACGGGCCGCCAGGTCGACACCCTCGATCACGGGACAGCGATCCGGAAGCAACTGGGCCTGAATCTCCGCGCCGATGCTCAACTGTCGATCAAGCCGTTCATGGCGGCGACGGTCCTCCTGGAGAATCTCGTTCTCCAAAGCCACCCCGGTGAGATCAGCCACCAACTGCAGATGGCGGCGATGGACCTCGCTCCAGCAATAACCGCGCCGACCGCTGAACACATACAGCCTTCCCCGTTGTCGATTCCGCGCCACGATGGATGTGGCAAACACTTGAGCGGAACCCAACAGGCGACGGACCAGGGAATCCAGCAGCGCGACCACCGCTTCCCCACCTCCCTGGGCACTGAACGAACCGTCGGGAAGGGCAGCGATCTGCCTCAGGACCTCACCACAGCGATCACCGCCTGTGGCCTTGAGATGGTCTCGCCAGAGCCTGCCATCGTCATGGAAGACCACCAAGAGACTGCCTTCGGCCGCCACCAGGCGCGAGGCGGCCACGGGCACCAGCTCAAGAAAGCGCTGCAGATTAGTGAAACTACGCAGGGCAAACGCAAGGGAAGCCAGCAACTCCTGATTGCGACGTTGTTCGCCGCTGAGGCTGTCGAGCAACTGACGCAACGACAGGGAGGAGGAGGACGTCAGGCCCCGCTCTGGAACGGCCGTGACAGGGGTCCCGGAGGAAGAAGGGCGTGGGGGGACAGGCGGCGGTCCACTCAAGGAGTTGCCGCAAGGGACACGAAAGTTAGCAGCGGAACCTGGGGACAGGAGGGGGTTGGGGGCTGGGAGAACCGAGGCATCGCTGGGTAGCATTTCATTGGTTATCCGTTCAGGGAGGACTCCAATGCTCACTTCAATGCTGAAGCTGACCTCGATGGCAAAAACGATGCCTTCTCCCCTTCGTTTGATCGCAACAAGGCCGATGCCGGCGCTGCTCACAGCGACCCTGCTGCTGTCTGTCACCAGCGTCGCTGCAGCGCGGGCGGCCGAAAACTGTGTGTTCCTCAAGCCGATCGGTGGGGATGGAGCCAGCCCGGTGGTGTCAAAGTCGGTGGGAGCCGGCAAATTACTGGGCAAACCGAACTGGAACACCGATTTCATCGTGGACCATCCCTTCAGAAATTATAAGTTTTTCTTCACCGCCAATTCTTCAGATACCAAAGCCAAGTATCCTGTTGAAGGATTTATGAAATTCAGCGATGGCACCTCGCTGAAAGTCATCAATGAAACCATGAATCCACCAATTGGCACGGGCCGTATGTTCGGGCCCTTCCAGGCAGTTCCTGGCAAGCAAGCAAGCCAGATGAACTTCAAGGTCGGAGCCAGCAGTGACCCTGGTTCCCTGGGGTTTAGCTACAGGATCTCCGTTCAGGGGTGTCATTGAACCCCTCAGTCGTCCCCTGACAACCATGGGCCTCCCCAAGCCCCCCGGCCGTCCTCCAGCCAGGGACATGGTTTGGATTCCAGGAGGCTCACTGTTGATGGGATCGAACAACCATTACCCCGAGGAGGCGCCCCAGCACCGACTGGACGTGGAGGGCTTTTGGGTCGATCGGAACCCGGTGACCAATGCCCAGTTCCTGAAATTCATCAAGGCCAGTGGCTACCGCACCCTGGCCGAACGGCCCGCCGAAGCCTCCCACTATCCGGGGGCTCGTGAGGAGTTGCTGGCGCCAGCCTCGATTGTGTTTGCGTCACCAGCGACGCCTGTGGACTTGGGCAATCACTACAACTGGTGGACCTACGTCGCTGGAGCCGATTGGCGGCATCCCGAGGGTCCGGGCAGCTCCATCAAGGGTCGAGAGCTCCATCCGGTGGTCCATGTCAGCTTCGAAGACGCCGAGGCCTATGCCCACTGGGCTGGCAAACGCCTGCCCAGCGAGGCGGAATGGGAATGGGCCGCCAGGGGCGGAATGGTAGACAAAGATTATGCCTGGGGGGATGAACTTCATCCAGGGGGGCGGATGCTCGCCAATACCTTCCAAGGCGATTTTCCTTATCAAAACAGCAAACTCGATGGCTGGGAGCGCACTTCTCCTGTGGGCAGCTACCCCGCCAATGGCTATGGATTGTTCGACATGATTGGCAATGTCTGGGAGTGGACGAGTGACTGGTATCTCGACCACAGCGTTCGACTGGACTCCAGCTGTTGTGCTGCCAGCTCGGTCGCCCAAGAACGAAGCATCGCCACGGACCTGGGTGGCATCCGCATCCCTCGCAAGGTCGTGAAAGGGGGGTCGTTTCTATGTGCCCCCAGCTACTGCCGGCGTTACCGACCCGCCGCCCGCATGGCCCAGGGGGTGGACACAAGCACCTGCCACATGGGCTTTCGCTGCGTGATTCCCACTCCAACAGCATGAATCTCACCAACGAACTCGCCAAGGAGCGCAACCGGGCCGCCCTTGAGCGCACCCTGATGGCCTGGATCCGCACCTGCCTGTCCCTGATCAGCTTCGGCTTCGGCCTCGACAAGATCGTCGGGGCCATCAATCGCACCCGCCTGGGGGCAGGAGGCCGCGCTGATCTGACCGTACGCCTGGTGGCGATGGCCTTCATCGTCACGGGCATCGTGGCCATGGCGGCCGCCACAAAACAGCACCGGCGCAACCTGACCCTGCTGCTGCGCGAAGACTTCACCTATGCGCCGCAAACCTCGATCGCCACGGGCACGGCCATGGCCTTGATGGCGATCGGCATCGCCTCGCTGCTGGTCCTCGTCTGGGGCGCGATGACATGAAGAATGAGCGAATAAAAAGGCCCCGAACTGCAGTTCTGCGCAAACCAAGTGAAAAATTAGCAGAAGATTGCGCAAACTGAGGGCTGGAAGCTCACGATCAACTGCATAATTGGCGCACTCACCTAAGGCGTCTTCATTCAGCTCCGCTGAACCAGGGCGCCAGAGGCAATGTCCAAGTGTCTTCATGGCTAAAGCAACTCACCCTGTAACAGAACCCATCGCTACCGCCGGTGGTAAAGATTGGCGACTTGGTCCCTATACGCTCTCAGCAGACGGGATGCTCATGCTGGGCGACAACCTGGTTTCACTGAGCCCACTGCAACGGCGCCTGCTGCAATGTTTTGTACGCCACAACCGCACGCTGTTGAGTAAAGAACAGCTAATGCGCGAAGTCTGGGGTCATGAATATGTCAGCGAGGTCAGCCTGGCCCGGGCCGTGCACAGCCTTCGCCAAGTGTTCGCCCAGGGACCGCTTGGCAGCCAGTTAATCCGCACCGTTTACGGAACCGGTTACATCCTCGAAGCTCCGGTGCGTGAGCTCGACCCGCCAACTCCCCTGGCTGTTGATCCAGGGATGAAAGTCCTGTCGAACCTGGCTCAGGACGACTACCTCGATGCTCTTCTGACCCTGAGGCAACAGGATCCCAACCAGCTTTCGTTGTCTGAAACCTTGCTGCGTCGCTGTTTGAAGGACCAGCCCCACTTCAGCCCCGCCATGGTGGCTCTGACCGAAACCCTGATGTTGCGCCGAGCCTGCGGCGGAGACGACCCAACAAGTCTGTCCGAACAGATTGAAACTCTGATTCGTCATGCCGAGGCCCAGCAAACCATGACCGTTGAACTGGAGGCCCTGCGGGCAGAATCGATGCTTCAGCTGCATCGCCGGCCCCAGGACGCCGAACAGTCCTTCCGGACCCACCAGTCCGTCGCCCAGCAGCCGGGCCCCAGCCAGCGCACCTGGGCACGGGTGCTGCTGGGTTTGGGGGAATCCCAATTGGCTCTGCAACTGCTTAATGCTGGATTGGATTCGGAACGTCCCCACGGTTGGTTCCTGGCGGCCCTGGCCCACAGCCACCTGGGTCAGTTCCAGGAGGCCTTGACCGCCCTCAGGCACCAGCGCCAGAGCATCAATCCAAACTCCTCCCTGCTCCTCAACCACTTGTTGGAGTCACTGATCCTGGCCAAGCAGGGTGAAACAGAGGCGGCCCTCTCCTCGCTGAACACTTCCGGCATCTTGAACAAGCCATTCGGCAGCCTGCACGCCATCGCCGCCACGGTGTTGGCTCTCGCCGGTGAGAAGGCCCAGGCCCGAGCCCTGGTGAGCGAGGCGCACCGTCTGGAGCCCAGGCAGTTGGGGCTGGCGAGCCTCTGGGCCCTGGCCACCCTGAACCTGGGGGACAAGGCAGGAGCTGAGCATTTCTTCCGACTGGCAACAACCAATGGCTGCGCCGCAGAGTTTTACCTGAAGGATTCCGCTTTCCTGAAGTTCTTCGACAATGATCCTGTCGTGAAGAGCCATCGAAGTCAGGTGAGCAACCGGGCCCACAGCCAGAGCGAAACGCTCATCGCCATGGCCCCTTGGTAGGTCGTCGGCCCCCTGGCCGTTCAATCAGCGTGATCCGTTGGATGTCTTCGCGTTTTTGACGCTGACAAATGCTGGGGAGCTGAACAACCTTCTATCAGTCCCCTTCGGCAGAGACGATGCCCAACGGCAAACCCAACATCCTGATCCTCTGGGGTGATGACATCGGCCAGAGCAACCTGAGTTGCTACAGCGATGGGCTGATGGGGTATCAGACCCCCAACATCGACCGGGTTGCCAAGGAAGGGGCCCGTTTCATCCACTACTACGCCGAACAAAGCTGCACGGCCGGTCGCGCCGCCTTCATCACTGGCCAGAGCGTGTTTCGCACCGGACTGAGCAAGGTGGGTCTGCCGGGCGCCAAGCAGGGTTTCCAGGATGAGGATCCCACCATCGCCGAACTGCTCAAGCCCCTGGGCTATCGCACGGGCCAGTTCGGAAAGAACCATTTCGGTGACAGGGACGAACATCTGCCAACGATGCACGGCTTCGACGAATTCTTTGGGAATCTTTATCACCTCAACGCCGAAGAAGAGCCGGAGCTACGCGACTATCCCCAACCCGCCGATTTCCCCAACTTCCGTGAACGGTTTGGTCCCCGGGGCGTCCTGCACTGCTGGGCCAATGGCGATGGAACCCAGCGCATCGAAAACACCGGCCCGCTGACGCGCAAGCGGATGGAGACAGCCGACGACGAATTCATCGCCGAAGCCAAACGCTTCATTCGTGATGCGGTGGCCAGTGGTGAGCCCTTCTTTGTGTGGTTCAACACCACCCACATGCACTTCCGCACCTACGCGAGGCCCCAGGACGTGGGTCGCAGCGGCCGCTGGCAATCGGAATACCACGATGTCATGCTCTATCACGATGACTGCATCGGCCAGATGCTCAATCTGCTCGATGAGCTGGGCATCAGCGATGACACCATCGTCATGTACAGCACAGACAATGGTCCGCACATGAACAGCTGGCCCGATGCCGGCATGACTCCTTTCCGCAGCGAGAAGAATACCAACTGGGAAGGGGCCTATCGCGTGCCCGCCATGGTGCGTTGGCCCGGTCATATCGAAGCTGGATCTATTCTCACCGGCATTGTCAGCCACCTGGACTGGCTGCCCACCCTATTAGCTGCGGCGGGCGAACCCATGATCAAAGAAAAACTGTTGACAGGCCACCCAGTTGGGAGCAAAACCTTCAAAATCCACCTGGATGGCTACAACATGCTCGACTATTGGACAGGAAAGGCATCAACGAGTCCGCGAATCGAATTCTTCTACTTCTCCGATGATGGCGACCTCACCGGATTGCGCTACGACAACTGGAAGTTCGTCTTCATGGAGCAGCGGGCCCAAGGAACATGTCAGATCTGGGCTGAACCCTTTGTGAAACTCCGGGTACCCAAGATCTTCAACCTGCTCACCGACCCCTACGAACGGGCCGATATCACCTCCAACACCTACTGGGACTGGATGTTCGACCATGTTTTCCTGCTGGTGCCGGCCCAGACCTACGTGGCCCAGTTCCTGGCCTCCTTCAAGGACTACCCGCCCAGGCAAAAAGCGGCGAGCTTCTCCCTCGACAGTGTGATGGCGGAGATGGCCCATGCCGCCAGCGGCGGCACCTGAAGCAGATCAGGGATAGGGGGATTCCGGGCTGGTTCAAACGGATAACGTGGGCGCGCCCGGCCCCCGAGTCCCCGGGGACCAGACCCCCTGCACGCCATGCCATTCACCCATGATGACCTGCGCGGACTCACCCATCGGCGGGCTCGCAGCGTGCTGATGGGGGTGACCGCCTCGACCCTCCTGCTAGGCCTGGGGGCCTGCCTACCACCACCCCTCAGCTCCGCCCAGGCCACCGGCGCTCCCAACCGTGGGGTTGTGGTCCTGCCCACAGATCCGCGCCTGCCCAGGGCCGCCGATGGCCGGTCCTATCCCCTAGTGCCCAGTGATCCGGTGGCCCTCGCTGGGTTACTGGCCTCCGTAGAAACGGCTCTGCGCTCCCCAAGCACCCCCGGCGCCGATCTGGCCCAGTTGGGTCACCAGCAGCAGGTGATCTATCGAGCGCTGGCCTCCCGAACGGATCTTGCCAACCAGGTGCGTGCCTACCTACCGCCCCGCTGGCAACCGGTGCTCGATCAGCACATGGTGGCGCGGCGAGCCTTTCTGGAAATGCGTCGCGGCAAGAGTCTGGCGGTGAAGGTGCCGGCCTGGCGCATCATCCCGCCCGAGCCCGCCGCCAATCTCTTGCGTTATTACCACGACGCTGCCGCGGAAACGGGCATTGCCTGGGAGGTGCTGGCGGCGGTCAACTTGGTGGAAAGCGGCATGGGTCGCATCGACGGTGTGTCGATTGCTGATGCCCGTGGACCGATGCAATTTCTTCCCACCACTTGGGCAGAAGCAGGCATCGGCAAAGGCGGTGACATCCGCAATCCCCAGGATGCCATTCACGCCGCCGCCCGCTATCTGGTGCGTCGCGGCGGTCTCAAGGACATCCGCAAAGGGCTTTGGGGATACAACAACAGCGACCATTACGGCCGGGCCGTCCTCGCCTACGCCGCCCTGATGCGGGACGATCCCGCCGCCTACACCGGCCTTTACAACTGGGAAATCCATTACGCCACCGTCGCCGGAGACCTGTGGCTGCCTGTGGGCTATAACCAGCCCAAACCCCTGGCGGTGGCTAGCTTTCTGGAAAATTCGCCCGCCAGTGCCCCGCCCCCGGCAATGGCCGGAATTCTGATCAGTCAGCACGGCAAGCCCTGACCTCCGCTACGTATAACTCCACGATTAACTCCACGCACCCGCCAAAACGGGTCATGGTCCAACCCGGAACTGGAGAAAGTGTGATCAAGACAAACGACTTGTTCGCCGATATCTTCCCAGCACCAGCCGAACTCCCAGCTCCTCCACCCGATGACGACCCCCACACGCCGCCTCGTCCCTTTATTGACCTGTGCCGCGGGGCTGGGGTTGCTTGTGTCGGCCATCCAACTCGCCTCAAGACCAGCCCTAGCCGCCGAACCGATGCAGACCGGCGCCCCTGCGCCGAGCACTCCTGCGCCAAGCCCAAGCGAAGCCAAGGCCTGGGCGGCGACAGCGGAGCTTTACGGATTCGTGCCGATCCGTTCGACCGGCACCACCACAGTGCGCGGCTTCAGCGCTGATACGGATCTCTGGCTCGGCGAGACCATCCCGCTGATTCAGATGGTGGGTTCAGGCCGAGCCAGCCTCGAATATGGACGCCTCGGCGTTCTGGTGGATGCCAGTTACACCCAGTTGGGTGACGAAGCCTCCAAGACCACTCCGGCGGGAATGTTCACGGGAACCGCCCAAGTGACGGCCATCCAGGGGGTCTACGACCTGGCCCTGCGTTACCGCTTCGGCGACCCGGAAACCGCTGTGGCCCGAAAGGGGTCCTACAGCGTCATTCCCTATGCAGGCGTCAGGTTGGTGCACAGTGAACTGGGGGTCAAAGCCCAGATCCGTGCCAATGAGTCGTCGGACTGGCAATGGCAAGGCCAGGGCAACCTCAATCGCACCTGGACCCAGGCCCTGCTGGGCACCCAGGCCAGCGTGTTTCTCACCCCCCGCCTACGGGCCTTTGCCCGCGCCGATATCGGCGGTTTCGGCCTCGGTGGCGCCGAGGATCTTTCGGGCAACGCCCAGGTCGGTCTGGGTTATGCGGTGGGAAACAACACCCAACTCAATCTGTCCTGGCGCTACGCGGGAATCCGCTTTAACAATGGCGGGACTCCTGACAATGGCTACAACCTCGATCTAAACGGTGTTGAAGCGGGACTGAAATTCTTTTTCTGACTTATTCACCCATCAAGATTGATGGGCACAGCCCGCCGATCAAGGGCAGCTCTCAGGCTGGAGATTGGGGCCACGAAGCCTCTCGGTCATCAAATGGTTTGACTTCAATCAGCCACTCCATCGGGAGGCAGGGCCTGACGCGCTGTGCGAGAGATTGGATCCGCTGCAAAGGCCGTGATGCTGAACACCTCCGGCGATTCAATCGAGGCGGATGCCCTGGCGACTGTGCCACTGCCCCTGGAGTCCTTGCCGCCCCTGCCGCCTCTCAATCTGGCGGTGGTGGGTCACGTGGAGGTGGTGAGCTTTGTGGAAGTCACCCAGCTGCCAACGGCGGGCTCCATCACGACCGCCAAGGGGTTCCACCAATGCCCAGCCGGCGGCGGCGCGGTCGTTGCGGTCCAAATGGCGCGACTGACGGGCCAACCGGTGCAGTTCTTCACAGCCCTGGGGCGGGATGGCCTCGGCGAGCAGGCGGCCAGCGAACTGACGGCCCTGGGATTGGAGCTGCATGTGGCCTGGAGAGACGCACCCACCCGCCGAGCGATCACCTTCATCGATGGCGATGGCGAGCGCACGATCACGGTGATCGGCGAGCGGCTGGCAGCTGGCGGCAGTGATGCCTTGCCATGGGACGCTTTGGCCAACTGTGATGGTGTGTTTGTTACTGCGGCAGATCCGGTCGCCGTAAGACACGCGCGACGGGGCAGGGTTCTTTGCGCCACACCACGCACCCATCTTGGGGTGCTCCAGGAGGCGGGGGTGCGGCTGGATGCCCTGATCGGCAGCGCCCTTGATCCGGCCGAAGCCTATCGGGAGGGCGATCTCAACCCACGCCCGGAACTAGTGATTCGCACATCAGGAGACCAGGGCGGGGAGGTCAGACCGGGGGGCCGGTTCCGGGCCCCCCAGCGACGGGAACCGGTGGCTGACACCTACGGCGCCGGTGATTCCTTTGCCGCCGCAGTGACTGCGGCCCTAGCGGCCCAATGGCCCCTGGAGGCGGCAATCAGCCTCGGCTGCCACTGTGGCGCTGCCTGTCTTGATGGCCGGGGACCCTATGGGGGTCAACTCAGGCTGGCTCAGTCCGGGGGAGGATGGATCCGGGGCCGGTAATGGCTGAGGGTTTCCAGCAAATCCTGGGTGTCGACAGGCTTGATCAAGACACGGTTCATGCCAGCCCTCAACAGGGCATTTTCAGTTTGGAGAAAAACATCTCCTGTCATGCCGATGATCGGCAAGTGGTCATAACGATGTTCCGGACGATGATCACGGCGAATGCGTCGAGTCGCCTCAAGGCCACCAATCCCTGGCATGGTCATATCCATCAACACCATGTCAATGGGGTGGACGGCCATGAGATCGAGGGCCTCTTCGCCACTACCGGCAGCAAATACCGTGGCGCCATGGGTTTCAAGAGTCGCGCGCAGACAATCGCGCAAACTTGGATAATCTTCAGCCAGAAGAATGCGTAACCCAGCCAAACGGGGAGCCTGGAGATCAAGCGATGCGCTCTCGCAGCCGAAAGGCTGATCATCCAAAACTCCAGGGGCCTGTGGCTGGGGCAACGCGGTTGGTTCAGATCGTATGAGGGGCAACAAGATTGAGAAGCAACTGCCACGACCCTTTTGACTGTCGACTAACATTTGGCCGCCTAGAGCCTGCACAATGTCGCGACTGATGTATAGCCCTAACCCCGTACCATCCTCAGCACGAGTAGCGTCATTCGCCAGGCGTTGAAAGGGACGAAACAGACTGGCTATATCATCGTCATCCATGCCAACTCCCGTATCTTCAACGGCAATGCGCAGGGGATTGGCATCGGCGGTACCGGGGGGCAACAAACTCCAGTGCAGGCGAATGGTGCCCTGGTGTGTGAACTTTCCTGCATTGGAGAGCAGGTTCAAGATCACCTGCTTGAGCTTCATCGAATCGGTGAGGATGCGTTCGGGCACATCATCCTCAATCTCAACCAAAAAATTAAGCTGCTTACGCGCATATTGGGGTGCAAGGATCTGATACAGAGCACTGGTCAGATCCCTTACCGCTACTGGCTCCAGACGAATGGTGGTCTGCTGGCCTAGGGGGCGCTGGGGATCAAGCAAGTCGTTGACAACATCCAGGGCATGCTGACTGGCCAAAAGAATGGCACCGTATCGGGAGCGATCAACACCATCGGCAGATTCGGTGGTGAGGGCCTGATCAGCATGGCTGCGAATCGCCGCCAAAGGAGTGCGAATCTCATGGCTCATACGACTGAGAAGATTCTCATTTTCAACCAAAGACTGACGAGCGGCAGCGCTACTTTTACGTGCATTTTTCTCACTATCTTTGACTTGATCCAGCAAAGTTGCCACAATCAAACCGGCCAGACCACTGGTGATGACAAAAAGATTAAGGCCATAAAGATTGGTGGCACCGGAATGAATGAACGGTCCCTCACCAAGACTGGTGGACCAAAAAGTGACAAGTGAGAGATAAATCGAAGCGAAGCAAGCCGCCAGGCGCCCGCGCACCAGGCCCGGAATGACCACCAGGGGACGATACAGATCCAGATTGCTGGTGAGAGAAAGCCCTCCTTGGGTCACAAGCACAAACAAACTTAGTCCTTCGGCCATGATCAGAGCCGGTAGAACCGCATCGACCAGATTGTCCTGCAAGGATCGGCGACGACTAAACAGGATCAACAACAGGGGCGTAAGTTGAGCCTGAGCAATAGAATTGCCGGACCACCAATTGAGCCAATCCTCACCTTCTGCGAGACCCAAACCTGAACCACCTTGACCAAGAGTTAGAGCAAAGAGACCAAGGGTGGCACTCAAGGGTTGCAGCACCAGAAACACAAGGGCCACCAACCACAACAGATCAGCAAGACGCTTGAGATCAGTGCGCAGATGTAAAAAACCAAAGGCAAAGGAACCCACGATTCCCTCCAATCCATTTGAAAGACCAATCCCCAAGGCAGGCGTCAGCGGCAATCCAGCACTGAGGCCAAGCAACAGTTGACCGACCACAATTCCTGGCCAGAGGCCGGGACCAAACAGAATCACAGCCGCCAAAGCCAGACCTTCGGGGACAAAGAACACCGGCGTGACAACCTGATGGTGAACGCTTACCTGAAAAGAAGCTTGACCCGTAAGAAAATAGAGAACAGCCAGTACATTGGACTGTAAAAACTGCTCCTTTCCTGGCCGACAACGACGCAGAAAACTGACGATTTCGTGGCGTCGCCAATGGTGAATAGGAACAGTGATGGCCAAGATGTCGGTTGCGTAAAATTTTAGTAATTAGCGACAAAAGGCAACTAGGTCCTCGACTTGATTAATCAAGATCTTCAGATGGAATCCTTGGTAGGCAATAGAGAAGCAACAACTCTTGCTGGTGCCCCAACGGCAATACTAAAATCTGGCAAATGTGAGTTAACAACCGAATTGGCACCAACAATACATCCTTTGCCAATATGAGATCCTGGCAATATGCAAACATTATTACCCACCCAAGCCCCTTGTTCAATTTCTACATCACCCGGGCAGGAAAGAGGACTATGGTAACGACTAAGATCGCAATGCCGTGTAGATCCATGATAATTATCGGTAATCAATATATTAGAACCAAAAAGTGTATCATCGCCAATTTTAATGGATCTTGCACAACTCACATAGGCTTCTCGATTAAAGAAAACACGGTCTCCAATTTGAAGGGAAGGGAATGGTATCTTTTCTAATGTCTCATTTTTCCAACAATGAAGACGAAGACCTCGTTCAGCGATAAAATTTGAACCTAGTGAAATATATTCATGACCACGCAAATCGAAATCTTCAGGAAAATCTATGTTTTCCCCTACTTTTTTAAGTTTTCCCAATTCAGCAACCAATCGATTACGAATTAAGTCATTTTGGCTGACTTGTAGCAAATTAATTACCTTGACAGCTATTCGATCAGCAATTTTATTATAAATACTCCTCACAAGTTGCCTTGGAATCAAATTTTTTGTCATTTTCCGTGCCAATTTAGGTCCAAAATGATGAATATTTATTCTAGCATTATTGACTTGAGGTGGAAGAATTAAAGCAGGGAACGTATACAACCAAAATTCCTTATAAAAACCTAGATATTTAATCATCATCAGCATACTATTATCCTCGTATTTCATCTTTTGAAAAGCGCCTGATTTATAAGACTGAATCAGGTTTGGAAAATATTCTCTAGCAAAAGGTGCAATTAGTGCCTTTTGCATTTTGGGTTGATTAGGAAATAGACGATACACAAATTTAGGATAGTTAATGCCAAATGTTTTCAATAATTCATAGCCACCAGTATTTCCCGATGTGGCAAAAATACATGTTTCTTCAATCTCAATCAGGCTAAATTCATCTTTGATTAACGGTAATATCCAACCAAGTTGGATGAATGATGTATCGATTCCCTCCGCAAATTTTTCTGTGTTGAAACCAATTTTTGATAACGAATAAGAATCAATTATCCAAGCACTTATATAGGTTGTAAATACATTAATTTTTTGAGCATATTCAAGAGCACTATATTTTTTAGGATGAATTGACTGAATTGACGGTAAGTCGTCATTGCTAACAACTGGACTCCATTTTGAAGCAAGATAAATTAAAGTTGGTTGGCTTTTCTGCAAGAATTTAATTATAAGTAATATCAAACCTGTACGCGGCAAATCATCGTCTCCTATAATCCAGAAATATCGACTTTTAAGATAATCAATACAGGCCAAAAAATTTCGATCTGCGCCAATATTTTCAGGATGACGCATAGTTTGCCATTCGGGGTGACGTTCTAGAAACTCTTGAATAAGAATTGGGGTACGATCTATACTATGATTATCTCCGATAAAAACAGTCACAAGTTTGTTAATCCCAACGAGCTCTTTCTCTAATTGTAAAAGTAGCTTTATAAGATACTGATAACGATTATAAGTTGGTACAATAATGGTCAGCAAAGGTGCGTCTTCCATCGGGTCTCGAACGTTCATTCAATCCATCTCATCTTATCGGAGGGATGAAAAAAGGTCACTTGATTACCCATCAACTTCGGCCAGCCTTCGCTCTCGATCAGAGCAGGACATTCAGAAGCAGGGGGCATTGACGATCCCTGGCTAGCCTCAGCACCGGCATGAACGCTGTTGTCGAGGAAGCGGAAACAGAAACCGCCTGGAAAGGGCATGGCTCGCTCGTCGCCGCCGGGGGCCACGAATCGATGTCTGAAGGCAGGCAGGTTCCGCTGGGATGCATGCTGGCGGTGACAGTGCCGTAGTGGTTGCAGGCCCTCGGCACGACCGCCCTCCCCATGACCCAAGGCGTCACAGCCCTCACGGGTGCCCTAAAACAAAGCATCCTTCCCCGGCGCCCCCCGGCCCCGACCCCCATGGACCGACCGGGCCCCGTCAGCGCCACCGCCGCCGAAAACGCCCTGGCGGCCATGCGGTCCGCGGTCTTCGGCACCGATCCGATGGCCCCGCCCCCCCCGGCACTACCCACCATTGTGGCGCCAACGGCTCCGGAAGCTCCGGTGAATGCCGACACAAATTTCGGCAGCAGCGGCCCAGCCGATCTCGGAGACTTCATCGAAACCGCCGGGCTTCTGGAGTACGACCCCGAAGCCATCAGCCGCATCTATGCCGGCCATCCCCAACGTCTGGCCCGTCGGCTACGTCAGACGCTGATCCCGATCAGCCTTTACTTGTTGGGGGTCGGCAGCGACCGTCTCACCGGCCAGCTCAAAGCCCCCGAGCGGGCCAGGGCCAGGGCCAGGGAATGCGCCGAGTTGCTAGCCGCCCTGGGACCAGCCTTCATCAAGGCCGGCCAGGCCCTCTCCACCCGGCCAGACATCGTGCCACCGCTTCTGCTTGAAGAACTGGCCCAACTGCAGGATCAGTTGCCGGGATTTGATCCGGCACTCGCCATGGCCTGCATCGAAGAGGATCTTGGTGCCCCGGTGGACAGACTGTTTGCCCACTTGGAGCGCGAACCCATCTCCGCCGCGTCCCTGGGCCAGGTGCACCGAGGGGTGCTGCCCAACGGCCAGAAGGTCGCTGTGAAGGTGCAACGGCCCGGTCTGCGCGAGCAAATTACCCTTGATCTCTACATCGTACGCAACATCGCTGACTGGCTGAATCGACATGTGCGACTCATCCGCAGCGATTTAGTCGGGCTGATTGATGAACTGGGCCGCCGTGTCTTTGAAGAGATGGATTATCTCAACGAAGCCGCTAATGCCGAACGCTTCGCCGCCCTGCACGCCGCCAACCCCCGCATCGCTGTCCCGGCCATCTACCACGACGTCACCAGTCGGCGGGTGTTGACCATGGAGTGGATCGACGGTGTCAAGCTCACCAACCTTGAAGCTGTGCGCAACCTCGGCATCGACCCCAACGAGATGGTTGAAGTGGGTGTCGACTGCAGTCTTCAGCAACTGCTCGAACACGGCTTCTTCCACGCCGATCCCCACCCGGGCAACTTACTAGCCCTCGCCGATGGCCGCCTGGCCTACCTCGATTTCGGCATGATGAGCACCGTCAGCCGCGAAGCGCGCACCGGCCTGATCCAAGCGGTGGTTCATCTAGTCAACCGTAATTTCGGCGCCCTCTCCAAGGATTTTGTCAGCCTCGGATTTCTGGGGGAGGAGGTGGATCTGGAACCGATCGTGCCGGCCTTTGAAAACGTCTTTGGCCAAGCCATCGAGATGGGTGTCAGCCGCATGGACTTCAAAGCTGTCACCGACGATCTCTCCGGAGTGATGTATCGCTTTCCCTTCCGCGTACCCCCTTACTACGCCCTGATCATCCGCTCCCTGGTCACCCTTGAGGGCATCGCCCTAAGCGTGGATCCCGATTTCAAAATCCTGGGAGCTGCCTATCCCTATTTCGCTCGCAGACTCATGGAAGATCCGGATCCGCAACTGCGCAGCAGCCTGCGGGAAATGCTGTTTGATGGCGACGAATTCCGCTGGCAACGACTCGAAAATCTGCTCAGCAGCGCCTCTCTGCAACAACAACTCGACCTGGAAGGCCTGCTCGACCAGGTGATCGAATTTCTCTTTTCCGCCAACGCCGGCATGCTGCGGCGCCAACTGGTGGACGCCGTGGTGGCCCAAATGGATGGCCTGGCCTGGCGCACCACCCTGCAACTGGGCCGCCGCCTCCCCACCGCCCTGCTACCCCCGGGCCTGCGCCAACGCCAACAGATCCCCGAATCCCTCTCCAGCGAACCCCTGCTGGACCTCGAACCCGTGCGGCAACTGAGCGCCATCCTGCGGGATCTACCGGGCTTCGACCCGCAGCTCCTGCTTCGGCGCCTGCCGCGCCTCCTGGCCGAACCGGACCTCAGGCGTATGGGAGTAGAAGTGGCTCGGGGACTGGCTGAGAAGAGCGTGGTAAGGCTGGTAAGGGATGTGTTGGTGCCGCCGAGGCGACTGGAAGAGGTCTAGATTTAGACTGGATTTAATTCAGGATTAACAGGGCATGGTGTTGGCCAAAAGGCAAAGGCTCATGGCGGTCCTGATCGGCCTGTCGCTGTGGGGCTCGGCCAGCAACGCCCTGGCGGCCGAAAATGTGGTCTTCATCTCTGGAGCCTTCCGTCGCTCGATTCCAATCGCTGATCTCGAGCGACTGGCGGCCAAAGGTCAAGCGGAGGGGCTGCTGGGCGACCTGCTGCGCTTTGGGAAGCAGAAGCCGGCGGAGGTTCAGAAAATGCTGAACGAATCGGTGTCGCTGCCCATCGGACTGGTGTCAAGGCTGCTGAACACCCGCATCGGCGTCGCCATTCTGGATCGCTTCGGCACCATTGTTCACCCCCTGCGCGCCAAAGAAGACGGTGTCGTAGCCCTGCGCTCGGCCATCGTTCTTGGCCTCAATAACGATAAAAAATCTCTCTCTGCCATCAGCTTTTTGCGGGCCTATCCCACGCGTGAAATGGCCGTCAGCGTGCCAGCCCTGCTGGTCCTGATGGAAAAAACCGCCTCGATTTCTGAGCTGGTGCGCTTTTTCTCCGAATCACCCCTCGACGGCCTACGCGGACCTGCGGCGACGGCACCCGTCCCCGGCCCCAGCCAAGGATCCCTCAACGTCCCAGCCCCCAAGATCCCCTGAGACCGGGCAACGTAGATTCAAGCGAGCCCCGAGCCCTTCCCCCGTGCCCCTGCTCCAAGCCCTGCGTCGCCTGGGCCAGCGCCCCACGATGCAGGACTGGCCGGGGCTGATCGAGGCCTATCGGCCCTGGCTGCCCGTCAGCGCCAGCACACCAGTGATCACGCTCCGGGAAGGAGCAACCCCCCTCATCCCTGCCCCCGCGATCGCCGAACGCATCGGCCGCGGGGTGTCGGTGTATCTCAAGTACGACGGCCTCAACCCCACGGGATCCTTCAAGGACCGGGGCATGACCATGGCGATCAGCAAAGCCAAGGAGGCCGGCTCCGAAGCCGTGATCTGCGCCAGCACTGGCAATACGTCCGCCGCTGCCGCCGCCTACGCCCGCCGCGGCGGCATGCGCGCTTTCGTGCTCATCCCCGACGGGTATGTGGCCCAGGGAAAACTGGCCCAAGCCCTCCTCTATGGCGCCGAGGTGCTCGCCGTCAAAGGCAATTTCGACCGGGCCTTGGCCATCGTTCGTGAGGTGGCTGACCGCTATCCGATCACCCTGGTCAATTCCCTCAATCCCTACCGCCTTCAGGGTCAGAAGACAGCGGCCTTTGAGGTGGTTGATGCCCTCGGCGAAGCGCCCGAGTGGCTTTGCATCCCCATGGGCAATGCGGGCAACATCAGCGCCTATTGGATGGGATTCAAGGAGTACCACCAGGCAGGCAACTGCCAGAGGTTGCCCAGGATGATGGGTTTCCAAGCGGCCGGCGCGGCCCCCCTGGTGCTGGGGGAAACGGTGGAACACCCAGACACCATCGCCACCGCCATCCGTATCGGCAACCCGGTCAACAGAGATAACGCCATTAAGGCCCGCGACGAAAGCCGGGGGGAATTCATGGCCGTCTCTGACGCTGAGATCATCGAGGCCTACAAGCTGCTGGGCAGCGCCGAGGGTGTCTTCTGTGAGCCGGCTAGCGCCGCCTCCGTGGCCGGCCTTCTCAAACGCCATGCGGAGGTGCCTGCGGGGGCCCGAGTGGTCTGCGTGCTCACGGGAAATGGCCTCAAGGACCCCTCCACCGCCATCGAGCACAACGATTCCCGCTTCCATACCGGATTGGAGCCCGAGACCAACACCGTGGCCAAGGTGATGGGCTTCTAAACAGAGCCCAAGCACCAGACGAACCCCCAACCAACCCCTGCCCCCGCGTTTGCGGGGGCTTTTTTTTGACCCCGAAGGGCCTTATCACCCAAGCGAGGACGAAGACTGCGAACAGACAATCAGCAAAGCGTCACAGGGAAAAGCTGCTGAAGAGACAGGTCACAAAGGGGAAAAGCAGAGGAGAGATTCAAGAGCTGGATGCCATGCGAATTCCCCAGAAAGGGGAATCAGGGGAAAACTTGCTTTTAGGGCTCCGTTCAAGTCGGCCATCCCAAAGCACTGTGAATGAAAAATCAAGGCCACGACAGCATTGAGAGGGGTTTTCCGCCATTTCCCCAGCCTCTACGACGACGGTTTGGTTTAATTTTTAGGAATTCAAAAATCTTCAGTAGCCGAGCGATCGACCTGGCGTTGGCCACCGTTGCGCTTTGCCCTGGGCTATGAAACCGTGGGCAACATCAAGACCCTCAGGACAGCCATCGCCGTCCACCCCTTGCCATGAAGCTGGTGTGCTCCCAGGCGGAACTCAATTCCAGCCTTCAGCTGGTCAGTCGCGCCGTGGCAAGCCGACCGACCCATCCCGTCCTGGCCAACGTGCTGCTCACCGCAGATGCGGCCACTGGGCGACTCAGCCTGACCGCCTTTGACCTCAGCCTGGGTATCCAGACCAGCCTGCCCGCCTCGGTTGAGACCAGTGGAGCCATCACCCTGCCGGCCCGCTTGTTTTCTGAAATCGTGGCCCGCCTCTCAGCAGACAGTCCCCTCAGCTTGAGCTGCATCGAGGGGGAGGAGCAGGTGGAGTTGACCAGTTCGGGGGGCAGCTATCGCATGCGCGGCATGAGTGCCGATGATTTCCCCGACCTGCCCCTGAACCAAACCGGCACCTCAATCCGGCTGGATGCCGATGCCCTGGTTCGGGGCCTGCGGGCCACCCTCTTTGCCAGTAGCGGCGACGAAGCCAAGCAGGTGCTCACTGGCGTGCATCTGCGTCTCGATGAGGCCGGTCTCGAATGCGCCGCCACCGATGGCCACCGTCTGGCTGTGCTCCATCTAGCTCAAGGAGCGACCGCAGCGGAAGGAAGTGGGGAACCTTTCGATGTCACCGTTCCCGCCCGCTCCCTGCGGGAGCTCGAACGTTTGCTCAGCGGTCGGCCGCCCCAGGAGCCCCTGAGCCTTTTCTGCGACCAGGGCCAGGTTGTGGTTCTCTGGGCGGATCAGGTGCTGACCAGTCGCAACATCGATGGTGTGTATCCCAATTACGCCCAGTTGATTCCCGCCAGCTTCGGTCGCAGCGTGAGACTCGATCGCCGGGCGTTTGTGGCTGGACTCGAGCGGGTGGCGGTGCTGGCCGATCAGCACAACAACGTCGTCACCCTCAGCGCCGATCCAGCCGCCGGCAAGGTCACCATCCGAGCTGACGCCCAGGACGTCGGCAGTGGTTCGGAATCCCTGGCGGCCAGCATGGAAGGGGATCCGATCGACATCGCCTTCAATGTGCGTTATCTCCTGGATGGACTCAAAGTGATGAGCGGCAGCGAGGTGGTCCTCAAGTGCAATGCCCCCACGACTCCCGCAGTCCTCGAGCCCGTGGGCGAACCGGATGCTTTCGTATACCTCGTGATGCCCGTGCAGATTCGCACCTGAGGACGTGACCCTTCCGGAGCAGTTGTTACTGAGTGACCTGCTGGCTAGGCGTGTGCGCTGTGATCAGGGCCTTGACCATGGATCCGGTGTCCTCGGTTGGATGCATCCCCCCGTCCATCGACTGCTCGGCTGGGTGAGTCGCCCCTCAGCCTTTGGTCAGCGGCGTCAAGTGTGGCGCCTGGATCAGCTGCGGGGAATTAGTGATCAAGAGGCGTTTGTCAAGGGTGTGCCCGCCGACACCGATCCCTCCACCCTGGAACGCCTGCCCACCCTTTTCGATGCGGCCCTGATCGGAGGTGACGGCCGCCAACTCGGGCACGTGGCCGATGCGGCAGTAGAGCTGCGCAACGGTCGCATCCTTCACTATCTGGTCTCCCGAAGTGATCCGCGCTTGCCCGGCAGCAGCCGCTGGCGCTTGAGCCCCGATCGCATCGTGGATCAGCAGAGCGGTCGCGTTGTCACGGCCCTGCGGGAGTTGGATGATCTACCCCTGGCCCGGGCCAGTGTGCGTCAGGAGTTGTTGCGTCGTTCCCGCCGCCTCCGCGATCAGATGGGTCAGGAGACCTCGCGCCTTCGAGATCAGTTCCAGCAGGTGGGAGATCGGGTTGAGGACAGATTGGAGGGTTGGCTTGAGGAACCCCCCTGGGAAGGGCGTGAACGGGGTCAGAACGGGGATCCAGAAGCGGACTGGGATCTTGATGGAGTCTCGCCATGGGAACGCCAGAGCGAGCGTTCCAGGACGCCGGAGGGTCCCTTGTCCTATGGCCCCGGTGGACGCCGGGACCCCGCCGGCGATCGCCAGAGCGACGCCCGTCGAGCCGCGTTCTCCGACCCGCTTGAGGATTGGGACGATGACGAGGGTTTGCCTGCGCCCACAGCCTCCGATAGGAACCCTCAGGAGTCTCGAGGACGTCGCCGCGAGCGGTCCGCCGAGGGTCCCCTGCCCCGCTCCCGCCGCCCGGCCGCCTCTGAGAGGGCGTCAGAACCGGACGAGGAGGATGACCCCTGGGTGTAGCTCCCGGGGGTGAGGGGGTGACGCGCTCTGTTGGAGACTCAGGAGCTGTCGTTGCTGGCGCCGCCTTGGTGGACCCCACGCTGTCTTTTTCGGTGGCCGATGCCCTGCGCAAGGAGGGCCTGAGCCAGGCCGATTACGACGAAATCGTGCGGCGTCTTGGCCGTGCGCCCAACCGGGCCGAGTTGGGCATGTTCGGTGTCATGTGGTCCGAGCATTGTTGTTATCGCAATTCCCGACCCCTTCTGGCCCAGTTCCCCACCAGCGGTCCTCGCATCCTGGTGGGACCTGGCGAGAACGCGGGCGTTGTCGATCTCGGCGAAGGTCAGCGGTTGGCCTTCAAGATTGAGAGCCACAACCACCCTTCGGCCGTCGAGCCCTTCCAGGGTGCCGCCACGGGAGTGGGCGGCATTCTGCGGGACATCTTCACCATGGGCGCCCGACCGATCGCCCTGCTCAATGCCCTGCGCTTCGGTCCGCTTGAGGATCCACGCAATGGGGGTCTGATGGAGGGGGTGGTGGCGGGCATCGCCCATTACGGCAACTGCGTCGGTGTGCCCACCGTGGGCGGCGAGGTGGGCTTCGATCCCAGCTATTCCGGTAATCCCCTCGTCAATGCCATGGCCCTGGGCCTGATGGAAACAGAGGACATCGTCCGTTCCGGCGCCGCTGGCTTGGGGTACCCGGTGGTGTACGTGGGCAGCACCACCGGTCGAGATGGCATGGGGGGTGCCAGTTTCGCCAGTGCCGAACTGAGCGCGGCGTCCCTGGATGATCGCCCTGCTGTGCAGGTGGGGGACCCTTTTCTGGAGAAGGGCTTGATCGAAGCCTGCCTGGAGGCCTTCCAGAGCGGCGATGTGGTCGCCGCCCAGGACATGGGCGCGGCCGGTCTCACCTGCAGTTGCTCAGAGATGGCTGCCAAAGGGGGGGTCGGGATTGAGCTGGATCTCGATCGGGTGCCGGCCCGCGAGTCAGGGATGACGGCCTACGAATTCCTGCTCTCGGAATCGCAGGAACGCATGTTGTTCGTGGTCAAACCGGGCTGCGAGGAGGCCCTGATGGAACGCTTCCGCCGTTGGGGGCTTCAGGCGGCTGTGGTGGGTCGGGTGTTGGCTGAGAACGTGGTGAGAGTGCTGCAGGGGGGGCAAGTGGCCGCGGAAGTGCCCGCCAGTGCCCTGGCGGACGACACCCCGATCAATCCCCATCAGCTGCTGGAGCACCCCCCCGCCGAGATCCAGGAGCACTGGAGCTGGCAGGAGGCCTCCCTGCCCGTCCCCTCCAGGAATGGCGTGGTTCTGCCTTCAGGTCCCCTGTCCTGGGGGGAGGTGCTGCTGCGCCTGCTCGATGACCCCACCATCGCCAGCAAGCGTTGGATCTGGCGCCAGTACGACCACCAGGTGCAGGCCAACACCGTGATGCCTCCGGGAGGGGCTGATGCCGCCGTTGTGCGTCTGCGACCCCAGCAGGGGGAGGGCTCGCTGGTCGCTAGTCAGCGCGGAGTGGCGGCGGTGGTTGATTGTCCCAATCGCTGGGTGGCCCTGGATCCCGAGCGGGGCGGCATGGCAGCCGTGGCGGAGGCCGCCCGCAACCTCAGCTGCGTCGGCGCCGAGCCCCTGGCCGTCACGGACAACCTCAATTTCCCCTCCCCCGACACCGACACCGGCTACTGGCAGTTGGCCCAGGCCTGTCGCGGCTTGTCCCAGGCCTGCCTGGCTCTTGGTACCCCAGTCACGGGGGGCAACGTCTCCCTCTACAACGAAACCCGTCTTCCCGATGGCCGCCTCCAACCCATCCATCCCACCCCCGTGGTGGGGATGGTGGGATTGGTGAGCGATCTCAACCGGGTGCGGGGGATGGGGTGGCGCCAGAAGGGCGATGCCATCTGGCTACTGGGCCTGGCTCTCGAAACGGCTGACGATCCATCCGAGGATCGCGTCAGCCTGGCGGGCAGCAGCTACCAGACGGTGATTCATGGCCTCTGCACCGGTCGGCCGCCCCGCATCGATCTTGAGTTGGAGGTTCGCCTTCAGGAGCTGCTGCGGCGGGCCATCGCCGCCGATCTGGTGGCCAGCGCCCATGACCTCAGCGATGGCGGTTTGGCGGTGGCCGTCGCCGAAGCCTGCCTGGCTGGCGGATTAGGGGCGTCCCTGGATCTGGCGGCAAGTGAGCTGCGCCTCGATCGTCTGTTGTTTGCGGAGTCCGCCGGCCGGGTGTTGGTCAGCGTGCCGGAGTCGGCGTCGGAGGCTTGGCAGGATCTGGTGCGGGACGCGGCCGGGGTTCCCGCCACTCCCTTGGGGCGGGTGGTGGACCAAGCGGAGCTCAAGGTGTCCATGGCGGGTGAACCCCTGTTGCAGCTGACGCTGGAGTCTCTGCGGGACACTTTTGAGGGGGCGATTCCCCGTCGCCTCGGGGCAAACCCCCTGGGTGATTTGCCGCCGACTGCTTGAGTCTGGCGGCTTTCGCCACACTCCCCCTCTCGTTGATGCGCCAGGATGAGCGAAGTCAGGAGGTGGTCTGCCCCGTGCCAACCCATCCTCCCCAGGGCTTGTTCCATGCTTGAGTCCCCGTTGGTTGAGCCCCCAGCCGACAGAGCTGACAAGCCTGAGGAAGCTTGCGGTGTGTTTGCGGTACTGGCCCCTGGCCAGCCTGTGGCCAACCTCACCTATTTCGGCCTTTATGCCCTCCAGCACCGCGGCCAGGAATCGGCGGGCATGGCGGTCTTTGACGGCCCCCGGGTGCGGTTGCACAAGGACATGGGCTTGGTCAGCCAGGTGTTCGATCAGGAGGTGCTCGAACGCATGACCGGCCAGCTGGCCATCGGCCACAACCGCTATTCCACGACGGGCAGCAGCAAGGTCTGCAATGCTCAGCCTGTGGTGCTGATGACCCGGCTCGGGCCCCTAGCCCTGGCCCACAACGGCAACCTGGTGAATGCGGCCGAACTGCGGCTGGCCCTGGATCACCTGTCTTCAGAATTCACATCAACCACTGATTCCGAGTTGATCGCCTTTGCCCTGCAACAGGCGGTGGATGGTGGTCTGGATTGGGAGGCGGCCATTCGCCAGGCGGTGGGGCGCTGCCGCGGGGCCTTCAGTCTGTTGATCGGCACGCCTGAGGGCTTGTTTGCGGTGCGGGATGGCTATGGCATCCGACCGTTGGTGTTTGGCCGCTTGGGCGACATTGAGCAGGGTCAGTGGGTGGCCAGTAGTGAGTCCTGTGGTCTCGATATTATCGGTGCTAAATATATCGATGATGTCCAACCTGGAGAGCTGATTCATTTTCGTAGTGGCGATTCAGAGCCCCTTCGTCAGGTATGGAGTCACGAGCCTGCCAAGTTGTGTGTTTTCGAGATGATTTATTTTGCGCGTCCTGATAGTCGCTTTTTTGATGAATCCCTCTATAGTTATCGCGTACGTATCGGCGAAGTACTGGCGCGTCAGAAACCAGTTCAGGCCGATCTGGTTATCGGTGTTCCTGATTCCGGTATCCCTGCAGCCATTGGCTACTCCCAGGTCAGTGGTATTCCCTTCGCCGATGGCTTGATCAAGAATCGCTATGTCGGTCGCACCTTCATTCAGCCCACTCAGGCGATGCGGGAGGTCGGTATTCGTGTCAAGCTCAATCCCTTGCCCGATGTGCTGGCCGGCAAGCGGGTGGTGGTCATCGATGATTCGATCGTGCGGGGGACGACCAGTCGCAAGTTAGTGCAGGCCTTGCGAGATGCCGGGGCGACTGAGGTTCACATGCGCATCAGTTCTCCTCCCGTCACCCATCCCTGCTTCTACGGCATCGACACTGATACCCAAGACCATCTGATTGCCGCCCGTCTCACCCTTAATGAAATCGAGCATCACCTGGGTGTCGATTCTTTGGCCTACCTCAGCAAGCAGGGCATGTTGGAGGCTGCCCATGCCCCCTCGAGTCACTTCTGTACAGCCTGCTTCGATGGTCAATACCCCATCGAAATGGATGAGGAAGTGCGCGGCAGCAAGTTAATGCTTGAACCTGCTGGATTGGCCGGAGCTGTCCCTGTTTCCTGAGTTGGGTGCAACGGCTGGAACTAGGGGGTTGGGGGAGAGATTCAGGCGAGAGGGGCTTGTTGTTGGTTCCCAGCGAATTGTCAACAGACCCCGACTTTCTCCGGATGATGGATCGATGTCCTGCGTTGCTTGCCAGAGGGCTTTGCTCTTCACCCAGACCGAGGGGTAGCGATAGCGGGCCACATCCAAAATTAGAACCAGATCGCTGCGGCTGTTATAAGCGGCGATCGGGGAGATGTGGCCGCCCCCTTTCTGGCCGATGCGACTGCGGTGGTAATTGATCACGAGGCGGTCGCGGGGATCGCTGAGTCCCTGCCGCAGCAGCAGTCGAAATTGTTCCAGGCTGAGATGGTCCCCTTGATAGCGCCGCACCACCAGGCCATGGTCGCTCAGCCAGCCGTGCAGTTGGGCCAGGGTCATGCCTTCGCGGCGGACCCGCTCGGATCGCAGAAACCGGTCGTTTCCGGGGCGGCCGAACACGTTCTCCTGGGTCCAGAAGCGATAGCCGGGGTGGCTCGGCACTTCGGGTGCGGGTACTCCCAGGCTGTTCAGAGCCACCACCAGGGTGGCAACGCCGCAATAGGAAAGGTTGGCCTGGGTTTCAAAGTCTTGGGACAAAAAGCCGTAGTCGGCCCGGGCGTCGCTGCGGATGAGAAGGTCTTGACCGGCTGGTTCCCGCAGGGGAATCAGTGTTGACGTCGCCTCTGGAGCAGGGGATTGCCCCCGGGCGAGGTTGGGGCCGGGCAGCACCATGGACGGCATCAGCAGGTCGGCCGCCGCCAGCAGACCCAACGCCAAGGTCCAGGCCGAAGGGCGTTTCACGTTTTGCCAATCATGAGTGGAACCAGCTCCTGCACCTGTTGCCCTGCGGCCAAGCCGAGGCTCATTCCAGAGCTATTGGTGTCCTCCAAAGGCACATCCGCCAATTTCAGCCGCAGGCTGCGGCCGTTGCCACCGGCTAACACCACTCCCATCACGTCCGCATCGGTGCCCTGCAGGTCCACCAGCTCGTCGGAGCGATCGAGGAAGCGCAGCCCGATCTGCCCCAGGTCACCCCGCTGGCAGAGCCTGAGATGGTCGAGTGTCAGTCGTTTCAGTTGTCCTAGTCGGCTGGCGAGCACCACATCGCCACTGGATTCGTCGCAAGCCGCTCCCACCACCCGTTCCCCGGGCAGTAGACGCATCAGCGTGGGTCCCTGGGCCATGCGTCCCATCACGGGCAGGTTGGCCTCGTTGATGGCCAGTCGCAACACCCGGCCCGTGCTGCTGGCCACCACCAGTTCTTGGTCCTCGCGGCAGGTCACCACCCGCTGCAGTTCGACCCCTTCCTTGAGTTTGAGGACGGTGGCGGCCCGACCGGAAAGTTCGAGGAATTCCTCCAGGGGTAAGCGTTTGAAGCGGCCATCGGTGCTGAGCAGACCCAGGCTGCAACCAGGTTGCTTTGGTAGCGGCAGCACTTGAACCACCCGTTCGCCTTCGAGGCTGTCGGGCAGGAATTTTTCCAGGCCACCCGGTTGTTGTCCGGCGAATTCCCATCGCAGCAGCGCCACCCTGCCGGCCGCGGTGAAGGCCAGCAAGGCAGGTTGGTCTTGGATCGGCAGCAGAATCCGGCCAGGGGCCGGGTGGTCTCCCGCTTCAGCGATGTCCTGCAGGTGCAGTTTGCCCAGGGTCTGGGCGGAAACGATGCGCACCAGCCCGTCGGCCTGGATCAGCAGTTGGCTGTCGCTGGCGAGACCCTCGAAGGCCTGCTGTCGCTGCAGTTCGGTGTTGGGCCGCACCGCCGCGGCCCGCAGAGCCACCAGTTCGTCTCCCCCTTCAACCAGGCGGGTACGGCGGGGGGTGGCGTAGCGCTTTTTCAGCACCTTCAACTCGCTCACCATCGTGGCCAACAGGGTGTCCCGGTCGTCGAGCAGGTGCCTCAGGCGGGTGCGCTCGGCCGCCAGATCTTCGGATTCCTTGCGCAGGCTCTCCTGTTCGAGGCCAGTGAGGCGCCGCAGGGGCATGGCCAGGACGGCCTCGGCCTGGCGTTCCGTCAGGTCGAGTTGGACCTGCAGGGCCGCTTTGGCGGCAGCCGCATCGGCGGCGGCGGTGATCAGGGCAATCACCTTCTGCAGGTTGGTCAGGGCTTTGATCAGACCCTGAACCACCTCCAGGCGGTCTTCACAGCGGCGCAGGGCATGGCGAGTGCGGCGCAACAGGGTGAGTTCGCGGTATTCGAGAAAATGGTTCAACAGCTGGCGCAGACTGAGCTGTTGGGGTTGGCCGTTCACCAGGGCCAGAAGGATGGCGCCGAAATTGCTCTGCAGGGCCGTGCGCCGTTGCAGATCTTGCAGAACCTTGGAGGCCTCCGCATCACGGCGCACCTCCACCACAACCCGCATGCCGTCACGGTCGCTTTCGTCGCGGATGTCGGCGATGCCCGTGATTTTGCCGTCGTTGACCTGTTCGGCCAACTTTTCAATCCAACCGGCCTTGCTGAGTTGATAGGGCAATTCCGTGATCACCACAGCACCCCGGCGATGGCGACCTTTGCCGGGTTGCACTTCTTCCAGGTGGGCCACCCCGCGCATCGGGATGCTGCCGCGGCCGCTCAGATAGGTGTCGCGCACACCACTGCCGATCAACACCTCACCACCGGTGGGGAAATCCGGGCCAGGCACCAGCTGCAACAGCTTGGCGTCGTCCAGATCGGGTTGCCGGATCAGGGCAATCAGGGCATCCACCACCTCGCCCAGATTGTGGGGGGGGATGTTGGTGGCCATGCCGACGGCGATTCCCGTGCAGCCATTCAGCAGCAGAAAGGGAAGTTGGGCCGGCAAGACGGTGGGTTCCTGCTGGGATCCGTCGAAATTGGGGGCGAAATCGACGGTTTCGCTGCCGATCTCATCGAGCATCGCCTCATTGGCGATCGGAGCCAACCGAGTTTCGGTGTAGCGCATGGCCGCCGGCGGATCGTCATCCACCGAACCGAAGTTGCCGTGGCCATCAAGAAGTGGGTGGCGGCTGGCGAAGGTCTGGACTAGCCGTACCAAGGCGTCATAGACCGCCTGATCACCGTGTGGATGGTATTTCCCGAGAACATCGCCCACAACCCGGGCGCACTTGCGGTAAGGGCGATCAGGGGTCAGTCCCAGTTCGTGCATCGCAAAGAGGATGCGCCGTTGCACGGGTTTGAGGCCATCGCGCACGTCCGGCAGAGCACGGCCGACGATGACGCTCATGGCGTATTCGAGGTACGAGCGCTGCATCTCCTGATGCAGGGCAATCGGCTCGATTCGGTCTCCGGCGCGGTCCTCGGCCATCCGGTGCTGGGTTTTGGGGGCGGAAGACGGGGGTCAGCCTACAGATGGCGGCTGGCCCACTCGATTGAATCCTTATTACTCCGGGGTACTGCCATTGCCATTGGCGTTGGCGCTGGCCCGTTCAACTGTTGATTTCAACTCTGGCTGGGAGAGCAGATGGCGGGCCGCGGCCCTGAGTTTCGGTCCCCACAGCTGGTCTTTTTGGTATCTCTCCTTCACGTAGTTCGGATCTTCGTTCAGGGCGTTGTTGGCCAGTCGCACCGCCTCGGCTCGGTTTTGCGGGTTGGTGAGGAAAAGGCTGCTGCCAAGGGCCAGCGAAGTTTCGGCGGCATCGGGCTTGCTGCTCAGCACCTTGCGCCAGCGATCCATGGCCTCGGAGCGTCGATCCAATTCGAACAACACCAGGCCCTGGTTGTTGATGGCCTCCCAGAAATTGGTTCGGAGGCTGGCGGCTTTGATGAAGCTGGCCAGGGCCTCATTCGGTTGGGCCAGCATCAGATAGGCGTTGCCCAGATCGAAATGGGCGCCTGCGTTCTGTCCATCCAGTTGCAGGCCACGGCGCAGCAGGGCCAGGGCATCGCTGGGTCGGTTGCTGCGCAGGGCCACGGCCCCTTCGGCAAACCAGATGCCCGGGTTGGTGGGATCGAGTCGTTTGGCCTTTTCAAGGGCCTTAAGAGCTTGTTCCGTGCGGTTGCTTCGCAATTCAGCCTCAGCCAGCAGCACCCAGCCGATGGGCTCGTTCGGCAACAGGCGAACGGTGAGATCCGCGAGGCGGGCGGCATCTTCGGGTTGGCCAAAGCGCAGCAGCTTGGCGGCGGCCTGGGCAATGCCCCGCCCGGCCCCTTCCAGGGCTTCCGGCTGTGGAACGAACACGAAGGGAACCATGGCCGCCGCCGGTCGAGTTGTCACCAGCAGGCCGGCCGCCAGCAGGGGCAGGGAGAGACCGAATCGCAATTGCCTCAGCCTGCTGACATTCCCCCTTGAATCCTGGATCAGTCGACGGAGACAAGGGGCCGAATTCAGCCAGGAACGGCCTGCCATGGAGTTGCCAAGAATCCTTCCAACCTTAGGCAGAGGGGGGAGAAACACCCAGGGCCGCCCGGATGTTGCGACGCCACATCCAAGGCTTGATGCGCCTGAGGGCGGAGGCCCTCAGGCGCCCATCCCATTCCGCATCGGTCCAGCTGAGGGCCTGGGAACCCTGGAGATCCAGCAGCCACGGCCGCGGCTGCACGTCCGGATCGGCGGCACTGGGCAGGTTCGGGCGATTCCAGGGACAGACGTCCTGGCAGATGTCACAACCGGCCACCCAGCCCTGCAGGTGGCTGGAGATGGCTGAAGGCAGGGCCGGATCGCGATTTTCGATGGTGTGAAACGCGATGCAGCGGCGGGCATCGACCACGAAGGGTTCGCGGATCGCTTCGGTGGGACAGGCGTCCAGGCAAAGGCGGCATTGGCCGCAGCGGCTTGGTGCGGGCTGATCGGGGCTGAGGAGCACGGTGGTCAGTAGATGCCCCAGCAGTAACCAGGAGCCGTGTTGGGGATGGATCACGTTGCCGTGTTTGCCGATCCAGCCCAATCCCGCTTCCTCCGCCCAGGCTTTGTCCATGAGCGGCGCGCTGTCGACGCAGGCGCGCCAGTGCGCCCCTTCCACCTGCTCCTGCAGCCAGCGGCCCAGGCGCCGCAGGCGCGCGTCAATGCTTCTGTGGTAGTCGCGCCCCCAGCCGTAGCGCGCCACCTTGAGGCTGCCGGGGCGTCGCTGGGCCGTCACGTGGTAATTGAGGCCCACTGCCAGAACACTGCGCACCCCTGGCAACAGTTCGTCGATGGCCCGGCGGCGCGGATCCGCCATCCAGGCCATGGATCCCTGGTGTCCGGCGGCCAGCCAGCGCTCCAGGGCGGCGTTGCGCAGGGCCAGCCGGGAGCTGCCGGGAACGGCGGCGATGCCGGCCACTGAGAAGCCTTCGTGGAGGGCCCGCTGGCGGAGCCTTTGAGAAAGGTTGTCGTGGCTGGATGGGGACACGGGCTGTCGGTAAAGTCTGGCCAAACAGGTTCCCCAGGCGTGTCGTTTTCCTCCTCCACCCGCTTCAGCCCGCTGCTTCGCTGGATGGGGATCACCCTGGTGGTGCTCCTGCTGCTCAATCTGCTCGCGGTGTTGGCCCTTTGGGACTGGGGCGCTGAACCCTTTCGCCAGTTGGTGGTGGAACGGCTGGTGCAGCAATCCCCCCTGGCCCTGGTGGGTTTGGTATTGATGTACATCTCAGCCCGTCTTGATGATGGCGGCAACGAACGCTCCCCGCTGCTCTGGGCGGTGTGTCTTCTCAGTGGTCTGTTGGCGGTGCTGCTGACGGCCTCCCTGCCGATCGCCTTCGGGGGCGACAAATTGATGCAGGAGCAGGCCGATCAGCAGTTGGCCGCCTCCAAGGGACAGCTGGAGATGGCGCGCCAACAAAGCAAGGATCCGGCGATGATTCAGCAGCTCGTCAAGCAGGCTGAGGCCCGGGGTCAGATTCCGGCCAACGCCACTGATGTCCAGAAAACCCAGGCCGCCCGCACCTTCGTCGAGCGTCAACTGGGTCAGATGGAAGGTCAGTACAAACAGATGCAACAAACCACGGCGGTCACCCTCAATCAGCGCCGTCTCGGCAATTCCGCTGGTGCGGTGGTGCTGATTGCCGCCTTCACGATCCTTTGCCTGGGCAGTGTTCTTTAGATCTTTCTGGTTGGAGGTTCCCGGTACCTCCCCATTTGCTGGTTAGCGTTGGCTTTCCAGATCCCGTAGCCCCGCCTCAGCCCATTGGATCCCCCTTCCGCCCTGCCAAGACCGGATCAGCCGCTTAACACCAGGCTGCAGCAGGACCTCAAGAACGACCTGATCGCCGGCCTGCTGGTGGTCATCCCTCTGGCCACCACCATCTGGTTGGCCACGACGGTCAGTCGTTTTGTACTGGCTTTTCTGACGTCGATTCCCAAGCAGTTCAATCCCTTCAACACCCTGCATCCGTTGTTGCAGGAACTGATCAACCTGGGATTGGGCCTTTTGGTGCCCCTGTTGGGCATCCTGTTGATCGGCCTGATGGCCCGCAACATCGTTGGCCGCTGGTTGCTTGAGTTCGGCGAAGGCACCCTGCTACGCATTCCAGTGGCCGGCTCTGTCTACAAAACCCTCAAGCAGTTGCTGGAGACCTTTCTGCGGGACAACTCGAGTCGCTTTCGCCGGGTCGTTTTGGTGGAGTACCCCCGTGAGGGTCTGTATGCCTTGGGTTTCGTCACTGGAGCCATGGGCAGCTCGATTCAGGCGGATTTCAGTGAAACGATGCTGAGCGTCTTCATTCCCACTGCCCCCAACCCCACCACCGGTTGGTATGCGGTGGTTCCGGAGCGTCTGGTCAAGGACCTGGATCTCAGTGTCGAAGACGCGTTCCGGACGATCATTTCGGCTGGAATCGTCAACCCAGATGAGCGTCAGCCCCCCTCGAACCGGAGTTTCTCCAGTCTCATGGCCCAGCTGCGCGCCCCCCAGCTCTCGTGATGCAGAGTCAATCCCTTTCCCGTGAACTGGCCCTGTTGATGCTTGGTCAGGTCGATGACCGCGGCAGTCGCCCGATGCCAGCGGCTGATCTTCCCATGGAGACCTTGCTGCATCAGGCCCAGGCCAGCCTGGCTCTGCATGTGCGTGAGGCCTTGGACCACTCCGCCGGCGATCTGGAACAGGCCCAGCAGCAATTGCTGGACAGCGAGCTCCAGCAGGAGGGTGAACAGAGCCTGCCTCGGGTGCGTGAGCACCTGCAGAAGGGTCTGGCCTTGGCTGAGCAGGCCCTCAATCGACTCTCGGCCAGCCTGGAGTTGCCCCGTTTGCTGGTGTTGGCCGATCAGGAGTCGGTGCGTCAAGGGGCGATCGAACGGGCGCAGGCGGTGCTGCGCAATCGCGATGACCTCGATGCCCGCCTGGATCGGGTCATGGAGGGCTGGCGTCTGACCCGCCTTCCCCGCATCGATCGCGACATTCTGCGCTTGGCCGCGGTGGAGCTGGAGCAGTTCGGCACCCCCCTGGCAGTGGCCTGCAGCGAGGCGGTTGAACTGGCCAATCGCTATAGCGATGAGCAGGGGCGCCGCATGATCAATGGTGTGCTTCGGCGTTTCACCAGCGCCACCAAGGTTTAGGGAGGTCTCTGGGCAAGATGGTTTTTGATTGGTTCCGTCGCCGTACCACCGCTCCAGGCGAGACAGTTCCAGACGAGGCCGCCGCCGCGTCTCCCCTTCCGGACGCGTCTGACCGAGCCGAAGAGCCAGGCCTGGAGGCCGTGATCCCCGAACAAGACCATCCGGCTCCGGGGGCTTCGCGGTCTGAGGTCGCTCCACAACTCCCGATGGAACCGCCCACGGCGGCAGCATCGACATCGGTCGCGCCGGAATCGTCTCCTGCAGCTGGCGCCATCGATCAAGAGGCCCTGGAGTGGGCCCGCCAGGCCTACGCCCGACTCAAGGCCCAGCAGCAGGTGGCTGCCGCCGCCGCTCCGGCGACCGCCGTCCCCGCCGCATCGCCCTTCCCAGAGACGCCTTCCCCAGCGACGACCCCACCGAGTGCGTCCTTGCCGGCTCAGGCGCTCTCCGCCCCGGTGGAGGCGCCCCCAGACGCTGAACCTGTTGCGGCACTGAAGCCGGAATCCCAGTCGCTTGAGCCCATGGCTGCGGCTGAAACGAGCGTGGCCACTCCACCACCCGCGGCTTCTGCGGAGGTCCAGGTCCAGGCTCCAGGGGCTCCCGTTTGGTCTGCGGTCATTGCCCCCACGGAGCCTGCGCAGCAGGCGCTTGCAGCCGAGGCACCTGCCGAACCGATTGTCTCCGCGGCAGCGCCTGCGGCAGTCACAGCACCTGAGACGGTCCAAGCCCCTGCGGCGCCTCTGGCGGTGCCACCCGCCAGCCCCGCTCCAGCGGCGCCGGGTCTATCCCTGTTGGAGCAGGCGGCAGCCCAGCGGCAGCAGCGCCTGCGCGAGCTGACCGCGCCGGAGCTTCCCGGCGGTTCTGATCTAACCCCCTCCCCTGCTGGATCCACCGGCCCAGAGATCACGGTGGCGGTACCAGCTGGGGCCAGCACGGTGGAGGAGCCCCAGCTGGGCGCCTTTGATGAAACCTTCACCTGGTCGGCCGAGGTGTTGGCCGCCCAGGGCCGCACGGTCGATCAGGTTTCCCTGGAGGAAATCGATTGGCTGGGCCGATTGCGGCGCGGGTTGGAGAAGACCCGTCGCGGCTTTGTCACCCAGCTGCTTGACACCCTGGGCGACGATCCCCTCACCCCCGAGGTGGTCGATGACCTCGAAACCACGCTGCTGCGGGCCGATGTCGGCGTCCAGGCCACCGATCAGGTGCTGGCGGCCCTGCGGCAGCGGCTCAATGAGGAGGTGGTGGATCCCACTGAGGGCCTGCGCTTTCTCAAGGAGCAATTACGGGGCCTGCTGGAGGCGCCGATCACCGCCAGTGGGCGCCCGCTGTTGGTGCCCGAGAAGGGTCGACTGAATGTGTGGTTGCTGGTGGGGGTCAATGGGGTCGGTAAGACCACCACCCTGGGCAAATTGGCCAATCTGGCCGTGCGCAGTGGCTACACCTGTCTGATCGCGGCCGCCGATACCTTCCGGGCGGCGGCGGTTCAGCAGGTGAGTGTGTGGGGCGAGCGCAGCGGTGTGCCGGTGATCTCCAATCCCAGTGCCAATGCCGATCCGGCGGCGGTGGTGTACGACGCCATCGGCGCGGCCCAGGCTAAAGGGAGTGAGCTGGTGCTGGTCGACACCGCCGGCCGCCTGCAGACCAAGCACAACCTGATGGAGGAGTTGGCCAAGGTGCGGCGCATCGTCGATAAGCTTGCCCCCGAGGCAGCCGTGGAATCCCTGTTGGTGCTGGATGCCAGCCAAGGCCAGAACGGACTCAAGCAGGCCATGGCTTTTGCCCAGGCGGCGGGCCTCACCGGGGTGGTGCTCACCAAGCTCGATGGCAGTGCCCGCGGTGGGGTGGCTCTGGCGGTGGCCTCGGAGGCCCAACTGCCGATTCGTTTTATCGGCGCCGGTGAATCCATCCGCGATCTGCGCCCCTTCAATAGTTTCGAATTTGTGGAGGCGCTGCTGGCTTCCTGAGAGCTGCTGGCTGGCTTGGGCCTGATCGCTGGTTGGTTCGGACCTGATCGGCCCCCTCACTTCACTCCGGCATTGGTCGGGTCACATGGGCTTGCCTCAAGCCTTGGGGACGTCGCTCGAACACCACGACGCTGTCATAGATGGCAATGGCCTGGGTTGAGCGGGTGAACAGCGACACCGGCACGGCGCCGCGGGTGTGGACCGCATTGAGTTCATCCAGCTTGGCTTTGGTGAATTCCAGGAAGCTCTGCGGCTCCCCCAGCCCTCCGCCGTATTCGCTCCAGTAGCAGGTGTGGGTGTCCTCGACGATGTAGGTGCCGTTGGGATGGAGACGGTGGTAGAGCAACTCGAAGGAGGCGCGCATGTGGGGCATCAGGTGGCTGCCATCGTCAATGACGACATCGAGCCGGGGGTGTTTGTTGAAAATCGCCTCGATCACGGCTGGATCATCCTGGCTGCCGATAAAGACTTCGATGCCTTCGCCTTGGTGTTGCAGGCAATCGGGATTGATGTCGAGACCGATCACCGTGGAGTCCGCTCCGAGGTAGTCCCGCCACATTTGCAACGACCCCCCACCCATCACGCCGATTTCGAGCAGCACCGGCGCACGGCCACGAAAGCGGTGGAGATGACGGGTGTAGATATCAAAATAGTGATACCATTTATTGATTCTTTTGTGTGAATTATTTAGAAAATAACGGTGTAGGAAGCCATCGGTTTCGTTTTGCTCTCCTTCGGACGTTCGGTCGAGATTCATGCTTTTTGATTGTTTTTATCCCCTATGAGATTAAGCAGCCCCAAAGGCCCCGGCCAGGCTGGTTGGCCAGCGGCTGGAATGGCGCTAATAGGCACAAAAGCGTGCCAGCAGCGAGAGTTCCTGATTGGGCTTGGGCAGTTCGGCCGCATTGAACGGCGGCGGTGCCGGCGCCGGAGCGTCGGCACGCATCGCCATGGGCATGGGCCTCAGTCCACCGTTGCCATCCAGCTGCACCTCCAGGGGAGTCAGCTGGCGCCCCCGCCCAATCGCCGCTGCCACCTCCCGGGCCTGGTGAAGGGCGTCTTGATAGGCGGCCCGCAGCAGCTGAGCGCGGATGGCACTGTCCTGACTCCGATCCGTCTCGGCCGAAACCGGCGCCAAGCGAACGCCGGGCAGGCCGCCCACCGTGCTGATCAGGGCCTGCAGTTGGGCGGGATCGATGCGGCCACTCACCTGCAGGCTGGCCTGGACGCTGATCCGTTGCCCCTTGGGACCCCTGCGCTCCCAGGTGCTGGGGGCCCCCACCCGCAACTCCTTCACCCCCAGGGCCTGCAGGCCCTGGCGCACCGCCGCCAAGCGCTCGCGCAGTTGCACCAAGGCCTGATCAGCCTTGGCAGCCTCCGCCTCCAGTGTCAGCGATACCCCCAAGGCGCTGGTGGGCCGCTGCATCTCCGCCTGTCCCCGGGCCTCCAGCAGGGTGCCATCGCAACGCAACTGGACTTCGGCGCGGGTGTGGCCCCCCGTCAGGAGCACCAGCGCGCCCAGGGTCACCGCAAACAGGGGCCGGCGGGGAACAAAGAAGGGCATGGGGCTGGCTTGAACGGCCATTAGTTTGGCGGAGGGGGTGTCGGCCAAGGGCGATTCCCAACAGCGGCATTTTCGTCCTCAATCACCCTTTTCACGGATCGTATTAGTCAATCAACGTCGGGATTCGTGCATGTTTTTTGTACTAGCGAAAAAATAATCATTTCAGCCTCAGGCAAGGTTAGTTTGGGTTCGTACTTGTTCGGTGTTTTTCATGGCAGACGACATGTCAGACGACATGTCAGACGATGATTACACCTATCACACCTGCACGGCGTCCTGCCCCTCCTTGGTGGCAACGATTCTTGATCCGATGGGTCATCCCTGCGGTCAAAAATGTGATTGCCAGACCAAAAGTGATGGAACTCACCCTGGTTTCTCCCACCATTGTTCCGACCACGGAAATTGGTAGGTTTCATCATTTGGATCAAGACCTTGTCTTGGCACGGCTGCATCAAGCCTGAGAAGCGGGCACTTCCAGTGTGGATGTCTACATTCGGAGTCGCAAGCTCGCATTCACGGCAGCGTGAAGCCTGAGGTGTTGATGTGCTTGAGGTCGAGTAGGACGACGCTGAACCAGATCAGCAGGGCCAGCCCTCCGATCGCGGCGAGCAGGGTCAGCAGGCCAGTGAGCACCGATTTCCCGGATTTGCTGTCGTTTGCCATGGGTTCAACTTGGAAGGGTCTCACTTTCCCACGGCAGGGCATCGCCTGGGATCTCCCAGGGGACCTGGGGCCCAGGCAGGACAGCGGCAGCCAGTCGGCCTAGGCAAGAGGAGGACGCGCCGAAATTCCAAAGGGTCATGGATCGGGGCTGATCAGGGTGAGTACTTCCGATCCCGTGCCATTGGCCCAAGATCCCTCAAGAAGGCGACCGTGGTCTTTGATCAGATAAGTCACCAAGCCATTTTCCCATTTGATCTTGAGCAGTTGGTCATCGATCACCCCTGAGCCATAAAATACCTGTCTGCCGGCAATCTTCCAGGTTAATTGGTAGCCGCTATCGGTTTTGTTGAGAGTCGCTTCGCCAAAGTAGGTGGTGCCGTTTGGATTTCGGCCAAGCACGGAATAGTTGCCCAACTTGATTTCAGATACTGTCCGGTTAACGGGCAAGGGTGCCGGAGCTGATGGCTTGAAGAAACCAGCCTGATTCAAAACCCCAATCAGGCCTGATAGGGCTCCAAGAAGAGCGGCGAGTGCTGTAAAGATTCCTGGAATGGTGCTCCAGAAGCCTGGCTTTTTTTGTTCTTCTGACATCGATAGGGGTGACTATGGATAACAGCAGCTGAGGTGGTTATGAACCCTATATTAGCCTTTTGAATCTGATGAGCTTTTCTTCAATACTGCAAAATTGCACGAACAGATGATTGACGATGTCTGTCACTCAGTTGTGTTTGTCACCCCCACATACACCCACGCTTGCTCCCCCGAGGCCAGGGGGGCAAGCACCCGCTGGTAGTCGGAGACTTCGTAGCGGTCGGCCCGGGCCAGTTCGGCTTCGCTGATCTCGAACACCGTGCCGGCGACCCGGTCCTCGGCATCACCGCTGAAGCGCACGATCGGATGATGGCTGAGGCCGCTGGTCGCCACGACGGCGTCATCGTCGATGCGCAGCAGCGATTGGCTATAGCCCACCAGGGCATCGGCGCGGCCCGTCAACAGGCGGCCAAAGGTGCTCTGTTGCACCTCTTCCTGCTGCAGCGTGCCATAGGAAAACAGCAGGGGCATGGGCGGATGGGGTATCGATGGGGATGCCGCTCAGACCTTCATTGTGGCGGGCCCTTGTCCTGGAAAGCGTCCATGAAGTGCTGATCGATGCGTTGTTTCAGCCATCCCAGCCAGCGGGAAGGTCCCAGCACCAAGGGGCCCCACACAGCCAGGGCCCGGCGGTTGCGACGCGACCCGCAGGCGCCCGAATCCCCCAGCAGTTGCAGGGCATGGCGCCGGGGCATCCATGGCCGCAGCGCCTGCGCAGGGTCCGCCAAGGCGATTGCCAGGTTCTGCGCCAGCACAGGCGCCGCCCGCACCGCCCACACCCCCGCCGCCGGTCGCGGCTGACCCTCCACCAGGCCGCAGTCGCCCACTGCAAAGACGCGCTGGTGGCCGAGCACCTCCAGGGTGTTTGCGGTCCGCACCCGGCCGCTTCCCGCTTCCACCGGTAAACCGGAGGACGCCAGCCAGGGGGGCGCCTGGCTACCGGTGCAGGTCAGATCCGCGGGGCCTCGGTCCACCCCGTCGCGCATTAGGGTCACGCCCGCTTGGGCCAGTAGCCGCTCTGCGGCGCGGTTGGCGGCGGGGCTGCCCAGGGCCAGGGTGGGGCCCCGCAGCAGCAGCTGGCAGATGTGACCGCGGCGGCTGAAGGCGAGGGCCAGCTCCACGGCGCTGGCACCACCTCCCCTCAGCCGCAGGGGGATGCCAGCGGGCAGAGCGTTCACCCAGGCCAGAAACGGCTCCAGGGGCTTCACTCCCTGGGCTCCATCGGCGTTGGGTGGGGTGATGGCTCCCACATCCAGGCTGAGGACATCGAACTCCAGCCGATCGCCGCCCGCGAGCAGCAGTTGGCGTGCCCCGCAATCGAGACCTGTGATTTCGGCCTGAAGACAGCGCACCCCAGCCCGCTCGCAGAGCCGGATCAGGTCGATGCGGGCCGACTCCGGATCCACCAGGCCAGCCACCCCCGCCGGCACCAGGCCTGAATAAAGCGTGGTGGGGTGACGGCTCACCAGGGTGATCGATGCGCTGGTCGGTCTGCTGCGGGGATGCACAGCCCATTGGAGCAGCACCAGGGCATGGCTGTGGCCGCCGCCCGCCAACACCAGGTGACTGGGCTGCGGGGAGCCGTTCAAGGCTGCAGGCCGAGCCGCTGCACCACCTGCCGCCGGGCGCGGAGGCCCGCCTCGCCGATGCTGGTTTCCTCGAGCGTGAGCAGTTGGCGATCCCGCAGGATCACCCGACCTTCGACGATCAGATCGCGAACGTCGCTGGCCTTGGTGTCGTAGACGAGGGCGGAGTAGAGGCTGGCGAGGGGTGTCTGGTTGATGGGATCCATGGCGACGATGGCGATGTCGGCCCGTTTGCCCACCTCCAACGAGCCGATCTCGTCCTGCAGATGTAACGAGGCCGCCCCCCGGATCGTGGCCATCTCGAAGGCCTCCCGTGCTGACACCACCTTGGGGTCCTCATGGATCACCTTGTGCAGCTTGGCGGCGCTGTTCATCTCATCCCAGAGGCTGAGGGCGTTGTTGGAGGCGGAGCTGTCGGTGCCCAGGCCCACGGGCAGGTCGAGATCGAGCATGGCCGGCAGCGGCGCGACGCCCGAGGCCAGCTTCATGTTCGATTGGGGGTTGTGCACCAGGCCGACCCCGCCCTGACGCAGCAGGTTGAGGTCGCCTGCGTCGGCCCACACCATGTGGGCGGCGATCAGGCGCTCGCTGAGCAGTCCGATGCTGTGCAGATGCTGCACCGGGGAGCAGCCGTGCTGCCGCAGGCATTCGTCCCGTTCGTGGCGGGTTTCGGCCACATGCATCACCACCGGGCAGCCGCGCCGATCCGCCAGGGCCTGCACCTCCCGCAGGTGGTCATCGCAGACGGTGTAGGGGGCGTGGGGGGCGATGGCGGGCGTGATCAGGGGGTGGCCCTGCCAGGTGCCCACGAACCCGTCCACGCAGGCCATCGCCTCGCTGTTGTTGGCATTGTCCGGCGCTGGAAAATCGATCACCACCTGCCCCAGAACAGCACGCAGTCCGGCCCGGGCGGTTTCATCGGCCACGGCGGATTCGAAGTAGTACATGTCGGCGAAGGTGCTGATGCCGCCCCGGATCATTTCGGCCAGGGCCAGCCGCATGCCCGTGCGCACGAAGGCCTCATCAACGTTGAGGGCCTCGGCTGGAAAGATGGTGTGCTGCAGCCAGTCATCGAGCAGCTCGTCATCGGCCAGACCCCGGAACAACTCCATCGGCCCATGGCTGTGGCCATTGATCAGGCCCGGATGCACCACCTGGCCGCTGGCGTCAATCTGCTGCGCCGCGCTGTACTGATCCAACACAGTGGCGGCCTCATCGACGGCAACGATGCGGCCATCCCGTACGGCGATGGCCCCATCGGCCAGCACCCGCCTCTCCTGGTCCATGGTGACGACGATGCCGTGGCAGACGATCAGGTCAACGGGCCTTGACGTGGACACCGGGGCGGTGGCGGGGTGGGGCTAGTTAAAGCCAAAGCCGGCGTCTGGCTCCAACCGTCGGGATCGCACCGGGAGCAGGGAGTGATGGAGCTGCAAAGTCTGATCTTCAACTATTCTGGCAGTCTATTTTATCTTGGGCAGCCGGTATTCTTTAGGAGTTACGGATCCCTTGCCCTCCCCTAGGACAAGGATCCGCCATTCGTTCTTGTCTTCTGAGAGAAGCATCATGGCTTCGGGTTTTTCAATGGGGCCTGTCTGCATGAGTGTGGCGATGGGAATGGCCGGTTGACTATCGCCTGGCCAGTACAGAACGGTGGCCGGTAGTGGTTGTTCTTGATCGGCTTCCGGTCTGCTTTTTCCTGACAACAGCAGGAAGCCACCAGAGACGCGGGCCATATCGCGAATACCCCGGTTGGGGCCCAGGTTGATTCTGTAGAGCTTGGCATCGTCAGGACGGCGCAGGCCGAACAGTCCGGCGATGGAGGTACGAATCACAACGCTCTCCCCTTGCAGCAGGGGCGAACGAAGGCCGATCCAGGCTTGTCCATCACCAACGGCCAGTCCCTCGATGTTGACGCCGTCCTCTTGAAGGCTTCGACAGGGCGCCGTTGCGCTACGGGGGCAGGCGAAGTCCTTGATGTCTGGCAGTGAAGCAAGCAGTGGTTCAATCGCGTTGGTTCGCTCGACCTGATTTGGTTGGGTTGCATCGGTTCGAAAGCGGAAGAGCCAGTTGCGATCTTTTGCGTATTCTCCTTTCTTTTTTTCCACCCCATGGGAGCCAACTAGATAGAAAAATCCTTGGTCATAAGCCGCTCCCTCGGTATCCGTTTCTTTTTCTTTTCCGGATATGGGTTCTAGTAACTGTAGGATGCGCTGGGGAGTCAATGTGTTATTGGCATAGGTTGCAAAACGGACATAACGCCCATTGCTTTGTTCATCACTGAGCAGAACGCAGACAGGATTTGGCAAAGGACTACAGGCTAATCCGCTGATATTCTCCGCCTCCTTTTTATCCTTATCGAACAGGCTGGGCTTCAGCTGCCAAGATGCGTAAGGGTTGACTGGGTTCGGCAGCTCTTGCGCTGAAGCGCGCGCCGTCATGCCCCCATGGGGCATGAAGAGGAGGATCCCACAGGTCAGTACATAACTTAGGCCGGAAAACCATTGGAATTGTTGTTTCCAATGATGCTTGCTTGAGAATTCAGCAACTCCCTCGTCTGTGCACCCAAATTCAGTGCTTGCAGCTTTAGGAATTGATAGGCCATCATGTCTAATGTGGTTTCCATTATCATTCCGGCTGCTGCTAAGGTCCGTCGGTGTCATGGAAGTGGCTCCATCGATCAATTGATAAGAAACCATGGCTTAGCTCTTGTTAAAACTATTTAAGCATTGATCAGATAGATCGCGCCGTGATTTTCAGCAATGACTCGTCTGTTTGATGATTGTGCTTCTATTTGACATTGAATATGCGTGAAAGCTGCGTGGCCTGTACGCCGTGGGGGCCTCACCCGAGGAACTGACCAGCTCCACCACCAGATCGGGGCACAGCCGCACAGCTGCTGCTAGTAGAGGGCCAGCTTGAATGAGATTTTTGAGTTCGTCGCTGGAGAACAGAGCATGGGGGTCAAGCGAACGTTTGCATTAGCCACGCCGCGACGTGGGTTTGAATGAATTGTTAATCAAGATTATGGGCATGATTACCATTTTACAATACCCAAAGTTACCTTCAGTCCTCCAGCAAGTGTTGAGCCCCCATAATCTTTGGCAAGTCGCAGCAGTGTTTCGTGGAAACCCAAATTTGGGAACGCATTTTCGACTTTTTGAATGAGCTCTCTCCGTATGCCTTTGCGAAGCATTCCTTTTGAAGCATCGATCCAGTCGGCTTTACGACAGGCTTCAACGACTTTTCCGTAAGGTCCGGTGTAAGGAAATATCTTGTGATGCCAATGGATGGCTTCACGCAACAGGCTAGGATCTAACCCCAGTCCGTACTTCTCGTTGTCGGCCATCGCTACAGCCTCGGATGGCTCCAGATAGGCCAATTCATGATCAGTCCAGAGACCGATGTCATGGTAGACGAAGGTAGTCTCGACTAGCTTCTCATGTTCCTCTGCATTGTTCAGAAAATGCATTGCATACGTGATCGTGCGATAAACGTGATTTCGATAGCCGGGGAAGTCTTTGCTGATCACAGTTTCGTATCGCGCAAACAGTTCTTCGACAAAAGGGCGTTCCAGCTTGATCATGATGTCTGACATTGAGCGTGACTCCTTGGTTGCTGCAGTTTAGGAAGAATGTTCAGAAGAGAGCTTACTCTGTCTGCGGCGGTTTCGTTATCTACCGCCGGCCTGGCTGTTCCCTGCTGCTTGTCATGGTGGTGACAGCCAAACAGATCTGCTCTCTTTGATTACCAGGTGAGAAGTGCTGAGTTCGTGCCGATGTCAGGAGGACAACAAACCGACAAAAATAGGGCCGCAAGCACAATAGATCCTCTGGCAGCCGCTGGATCGACGGCTACAGGACTTGCGAACCTGCCAGCGCCTCAACCCCCCGCCGGTGGATTTCGCGGGCGTAGTCGGTCCAGGTACCCTGGCCCCAATAGCGAAAACAACTGGTTTCCAGAAGTAATAAATGTAGTAGCGATTGTTGATAGTCAGCACTCTGGGTGACAGCTGGATCTTGCGCCACCTGGGCATCAAAGCGCTGGTGGAATTGGGCGCTGAGGCTGTTGATCGGCTCCAGCACATTGGCGTAGCCCTCCACCCAGCTCAGGTTGTTGGTCCAGGAGGCGCCGGCCATCGACAGGGGGGGATCCTGTCTCTTCAATTCGGCGATCGCCTGATCCACGGTTTCGGGGATGGGGGCGGCATCCAGATGCTGCCACAGCCGGTGTTGATGCACCGCCTGAATCACTGGCAGATCGCTCTCTTGCACCCCGGCGGCGTCCAAAAGGTCCAGATATTCCGTGCCGTTGATCGCCACCGTTCTCGCTTGGCCGCCCTCCTGCCTGCCGATGTTCTGATGGGCCTGCAGGAAGGCCGGCGGGAATTCATTCATCATCACGCCACCGTTTTCGCCATCGGCGATCTGGGTGACGAGCGCCGGAACTGAGATTCCGCCCAGCTCCTGCTTTCCCAGCCCCAGGGCTTCGTAATACGGCTGCATCTGACCCACCAACTTGGTATCGGAGCCCTGGGTCTTGATCAATGCCACGATCGACGCTGTTTCCCCTTTGGAGTTCCGCGCCAGCAGCAGATTCGGGATCACTTTCTGGTCCTGGCGCAGGCTTGTGCCATCGAGGTTTTCAACGCTGTGTTCCTGCACCAGCAGCCAGCGGTATCCGCACTCCTTGAGGGCCTTCACCAATTCATAGAGCGTGTCGGGGTGGTTGGGCAGATGCATCTCCGGTGGTGAGAAGCCCTTCACCCGTTGCAGGGCCTCCGTGCCGAACAACGCGGCGAAATGCTGTTGCCAGGCCAGGATCTGCAGCTTCAGATCGGGAATCGGGGTGGAGGGGGCTACGGCATGGCTCCAGAACGTTCCCAGCCACTCCACATGGGGTTGCAGGCTGGGATCACAGGCCAACCGGTGCAAGGCTTCGATTACATCATGGCGGCCCATCTGCTCCAGGCCCCAGAGCAGGTTGCCGGAATAATCCAGCATGATCCGCGGATCGCAGCCTTCGGCGATCAGTTGCGGCAGGATCTCGGCCATGCGCTTATAGCAGTGGGCAAAGGCCTCGGCGTTGTGGTTGTCGCCCTCGCCGGGATGCTCGAACATGTATTGCAGATGGCCGATCAGCTCTCCCTGGGCCCCGGCGGGGATCGTCGGCTGATGCATGTGCAGGGCACAGGCAAAGGTCGAGCGGATCGAAGCCGGATCGCGGCGGCTGCCCGTCGCCATCAACGGCGGCTCCTGCCGCACCAAGGCCAGAATCTCGGCTTCACGGCCGGCGATCGGCGGCAGTTCATCGTTACTCATCCTTCGGGCTCCCGGGCGTGCGCTTGAGCCTGGTGCATCGCCCGGGCGCTGTTGCTCCGCCGTCCCTCCAGCCCAGCCTCCCCCCGGTGCGCGACTCCGCACATAGGTCGCGGTTTTGCTTGTTTGGGGGGCCGTCCTCCCTACTAATGGATTGGGCCTGTGTCAGGTGGATCCTTGGTGAGATTTCTGGTGCCGCGGGAGCACTCCCCCGGTGAAAAGCGGGTGGCCGCCACGCCCGAGACCGTAAGGCGGCTGATGGGCAAGGGAGTCAGTGTGAAGGTGCAGCAGGGGGCCGGCGCGGCTGCGGGATTCCGGGATGACGACTTCCTGGCTGTCGGTGCCGAACTGGCCCATGACGAAGGTCTGCCCTGGGAGGAGGCTGACGGGGTGCTGTGTGTGCAGGCGCCACCGGCGGAAAGCCTGCAGCGCCTGCGGCCGGGTGCCCTGCTGGTGGGCCTGCTTTCGCCCTACGGCGCCACCGACCTGGCCGAGACTCTCAATGGCCGCGAGGCCTCGGCCATCGCCCTTGAGCTGTTGCCGCGCATCAGCCGCGCCCAGAGCATGGATGTGCTCTCGTCCCAGGCCAACATTGCCGGCTACAAGGCGGTGCTGCTGGCCGCCGCCGCCCTCGATCGTTACGTGCCGATGCTGATGACGGCCGCTGGCACCATCCAGCCCTCCCGGGTGCTGGTGCTGGGGGCCGGTGTGGCCGGACTGCAGGCCCTCGCCACCGCCAAGCGCCTCGGTGGCGTGGTGTATGTCTCCGATGTGCGCCCCGCCGCCAAAGAGCAGGTCGAATCCCTGGGGGGCCGCTTCATCGATCCGCCCGAACTCGAGGACAAGCCCGCCGAGGAAGGCGGCTATGCCAAGGCCGCCAGTGAGGTCTTCCTGGCGGCCCAGCGCCAGCAGCTGGCCGACCAGCTCGCCCTCGCCGACATGGTGATCTGCACCGCCCAGGTGCCGGGCCGCACGGCGCCAAGGCTGATCAGCGAGGAGATGCTCGATGGCATGCGCCCCGGCTCAGTGGTCGTGGATTTGGCCGTCGCCCAGGGCGGCAACTGCTTCGGCACCGTCGCCGGCCAAACGGTCGAGCGCCGCGGCGTGCAGTTGATTGGCGCTGATGCCCTGCCATCCAGTGTCGCCAACCACGCCAGCGCCCTCTACGCCCGCAACGTCGCCGCCCTGATCGAGCACCTGCTGGCCGAAGACGGCCTGCGGCTCGATCCCGAGGACCCCATCCTCGAGGGTTGCCTACTCACCCACGGCGGCATTTGCCGTCGTGAGGATGTTGTTTATCCCAACGGTTCCCGCAACGGAGGTTCGTGATGAGTGCCCTTTCCCAGGCCCTCTGGGTCTTGCTGCTTGGCAGCCTCTTGGGTCTTGAACTGATCGGCAAGGTGCCCCCCACCCTGCACACGCCGCTGATGTCCGGCGCCAACGCCATCAGCGGCATCACCGTGCTCGCCTCGCTCACCCTCATCCAGAAGGCCGGTGACAACCAGGCCCTGCTGTTGATCGGGGCCCTATCCCTGGGCTTCGCCCTTTACAACGTGGTCGGTGGCTTCCTGGTCACCGATCGCATGCTCGCCATGTTCCGCCGCAAGGGAGACAACTGATGTCCACCGAATTACTGACCGATGGCATCGACCTGGTGGCGGTGCTGCTGCTGGGCCTCGGCATCAAGGGCCTCTCCAAGGTGCGCTCCGCCCGCGGCGCCAACCAGCTGGCGGCCGTGGCCATGGGCCTGGCCGTGCTGGGCCTGTTGATCGAAATCCGACCGGGGCCGATGGCCTGGTTGTGGATCTCCATCGGCACCGCCGCCGGTGGCCTGGCCGGCGTGATCACCGCCCTGAAGGTGCCGATGACGGCCATGCCCGAAGTGGTGGCCCTGTTCAATGGTTGCGGCGGTCTGGCCTCCTTGCTGGTGGCCGTCGGCGTGGCCCTGTTCGATTCTGAAGGCGCCGACATGGTGGCATTGGTGTCGATCGCCATCTCGGTGTTTGTCGGTGCGATCACCTTCAGCGGCTCGATTGTGGCCATGGCCAAGCTGCAGGGCTGGCTCAACACCCCTGCCTGGACCCAGAGTTCGTTGCGTCACGTCGTCAACATCTCCCTGGCGGTGGCGGCCCTGATCGGGGCGGTGCTGCTGCCCGGCGATCCATCCGGATTGCCCCTGTGGTTGTTGGTGATCAGCTCCAGTCTTCTGGGGGTGGGCGTCACCCTGCCGATCGGTGG
>JBEIVL010000042.1:0-15230 GCA_040373885.1 Aphanothece sp. | reverse complement strand
TCTCATCCGGCCAAAAGCCCTAATGCCAGTCGCAACAAGGGTTTTGCACCAAAAACCCCTATTCAAAAAATAAGCGGGCGGCGGGAATCGAACCCGCATCATCAGCTTGGAAGGCTGAGGTTTTACCACTAAACTACGCCCGCGCCAGTTCGTTTGTATCACTCGAGTCGGCTGGTTGGCCTCACCCTGGCGATCGAACGAACATCTCCGGCATTATGACCTGCCCAGGTCCCTTCGCCTTGTCCGTCCCGCCGACCCCAGCCCCCAGGCCCCTGGATCCAGCCCCCGGGAACCCGCAAGAGCCCAAGGAGGACCTGGCCTCCTGGCTTGAGGACGGCCCCAAGGATGCCAGTGAGCTCGCCCCCGCGCGCCAGAGGCGCCTGTTGCTGTCCTACGGCCTGGGCGATGCCGGCACCGGCATGGCGGCCTCGCTGATCGGCTTCTATCTGTTCATCTTTTACACCGCGGCGGCGGGCCTGCCGGCCTGGATGGCGGGTCTGGTGCTGATGCTGGCCCGGCTCTGGGACGCCGTCAACGATCCGTTGGTGGGCTGGCTGAGTGATCGCACCCGCAGCCGCTGGGGGCCGCGCCTGCCCTGGATTTTGTGGAGCGCCGCACCCCTGGGCTTGGCGATGGCGGCGATGTGGTGGCTGCCTCCCGGCAACAACTGGGTCAAGGTGGCGGTGTTTGTGGCGATCTCGATCGTCGCCAACAGCCTCTACACCTGCGTCAACCTGCCCTATTCGGCCCTGGCCGCCGAACTGACCACCAACACCGAGCTGCGCACCCGCCTCAACACCTCCCGCTTCACCGGCTCGATCATCGCCAGCCTGGTGGGCATCGTGCTCGGGGGGTTCCTGCTCAAGGATCACCACAACGCCGCCAGCTTTCTGCGGGTCGGCATGATCTCCGGCGCCCTGATCACCCTCTCGACCCTGCTGTGCGGCTGGGGCATCGCCCCGGTGGCCTTGCGCTGCCAGCAGCCCTCCCCCTCCCCAGGCGCCACCCGCCGCCTGCTGCGCCAGGTGGGCAACAACCGCCGCTTTGTGATGGTGCTCGGCCTCTACCTGCTGCTCTGGTGCGCCCTGCAGCTGATGCAGACCGCGGCTCTGATCTTCCTGCCGGTGGTGATGCGGGTGCCGGAGGATTGGAGCAACTGGATCCTGCTGCCCTTCCAGATCAGCACCCTGGTGGGTCTGCAACTGTGGAATCTGGTCTCCCAGCGGGCCGGTCGCCTCACGGCGCTGCATTGGGGATCCGCCCTCTGGATCGGCGGATGCCTGCTGGCCATGGTGCTGGTGCCCCTCGACACGGCCCTCGGCTCCCCCACCGCCCCCACCAACCTGGTGCGCCTGGCGGCCCTGGTGGTCGCGATCCTGGTGGTGGGGCTGGGGGCCTCCACCGCCTATCTGATTCCCTGGTCGCTGCTGCCCGATGCCATCGACGCCGATGCCGAAAAACCTGCCGGTCTCTACAGCGCCTGGATGGTGTTTGCCCAGAAGATCTGCATCAGCCTGGCCCTGTTTCTGTTTGGCAACCTCATGAGCCTGACGGGCTACGCCGCCTCCCGCGGCATCCTCCAGCCCGCCAGTGCCCTCACCGCCATCCGCCTGTGCATGGGCCTCATCCCGGCGGTGTTGGTGGTGCTGGCTCTGGTGGTGATCCGCCGCTGGCCGACTCAACCCTCCAGCCCCCAACCGGCCCTTTCATGAAGGCGCCCCGCTGGTTGGAGCGTCTCGGCAGCAGTCTGATGATCGGCGGTCAGGCGGTGAGCGCCATCGCCCGGGGCCGCATCGGCATTCCCGATCTGCTGCAGGAATTGTTCGAGGCAGGCCCCGGCAGCCTGCTGATCATCATGATCACGGGCCTCGCCGCCGGCACCGTGTTCAACATCCAGGTGGCAGCCGAGCTCTCGCGCCGCGGCGCCAGCATGGCCGTGGGCGGCTTGCTGGCCCTGGGCCTGGCCCGCGAGATCGCCCCCCTGCTCACCGCCACCCTGCTCACGGGCAAGGTGGCGACCGCCTATGCCGCCCAGCTGGGCACCATGAAGGTGACCGAGCAGATCGATGCGATCACGATGCTGCGCACCGATCCGGTGGAATATCTGGTGGTGCCTCGCCTGTTGGCGATGGTGTTGATGGCCCCGGTGCAATGCCTGCTGTTTTTCTGGATGGCGATCTGGTCCGGCCAGATCAGCAGCACGTTTCTCTACAGCATTCCGCCCAATGTCTTCTGGAATTCGGTACGCCTCTGGATGAAACCCGATGACGTGCCCTCGATGCTGTTCAAGGCCCTGATCTTCGGGATGCTGATTGCCATGTTGTCCTGCGGCTGGGGCCTGACCACCCGCGGTGGTCCCAAGGAGGTCGGCACCAGCACCACCGGTGCCGTGGTCATGATTCTGGTGACGGTGGCCCTGGTCGATGTGGTGTTGACCAAGCTGTTGTTCGGCTGAGTCGGGGTGGGACGTTTCCTTCGGGCCACTTAGGTTGTGGCCGGTTGCGCCACCCAGGACCACCCATGACTGCCGCTACCCCCCCTCCCATCGATCCCGCATCGCCATCACCCTCGGGCGTCAGCCCTGCCGCCCCCGAAGAGGTGGTGCTGGCGCCCCGCTTCTGGGTTCCCCTGGCGGTGATCCTGCTGGGGGACCTCTGCCTGCTGCTGATCCCCCTCTGGGATCCGGCCCGTTGGCTGGCCGTGGCCCTGGCCCTGTTCGGCGGCTTTCTTTTGATTCAGGCCGGTCTGTTGCGCCTGGTGTTCACTGCGGAGGCGCTGGTGGTGCGCCGCGGTGGCCAGGAGATCCGCCGCTTCCCCTATGACGAATGGCTGGCCTGGCAGGTCTTTTTCCCGCCCCTGCCGGCCCTGTTCTATTTCCGCGAGCAGAAGAGCCCCCACCTGTTGCCGGTGCTGTTTGAGGCCACGACCCTGCGCGAGCAACTCGAACGTCGCGTTCCCCTGCCGGCCGCCGTCTCCCCCACCCCATGAGCGCGACTCCCGATGCCGCCCCGGACTCCCTCGGGGCTGATCTCTCAGCATCTGAAGCACAGGCCTTGAGCCTCGACCATCATTCGGGCCAGGGCCCTGGCGTCGGTCCCGGCCAGAGGTCAGGGGAGAATCCCGTGGAGAGCTCCGCCAACCCTGTTGGCAACAGCCCAGGGGAGTTGTTCAGGGAGGATCCCGGCGACAGCCTTGGCCAACGCTCAACGGCGTTTGTCGGCGCCAGTCGCGGCGATAGCCCCGCCAACCGTCCTGTCAGCAGCCCTGTCAGCAGCCCCGGCGATCCAACGGCCAGCGCCCAGTCCCAGCCCCTGGCCGAGAACCACACCAGCTGGCAGGACCTTGCCCTGAGCGAGCTGCGCCAGCGGCGCTCTGAGCTGCTGGCCGAAATCAGCACCTTGGAGGAGCGACGCCGGCAAATCGAGAAGGAGCAGGCCGCCAGCTTTGCCGGCCAGGCCGATGCGGTCACCCGCCGTCTCAAGGGCTTTCAGGACTATCTGGTGGGGGCCCTGCAGGATCTGGTCATCTCGGCCGAACAGATCGAGCTGGTGGCCCAGCCCGTGGTGGTGCAGCCCTCTCCCCTGGATCAACCCGCCGCGATCGAGGTCGCCCCGCCCCCGGCCGTGGGGCTGTTCAGCCAGGATGAGGATCTGATTCGCGAGCGCCTGCAGAGCTTCAGCGGCCAGCCCGATTTCCATGCCGAGCCCTGGCAGTTGCGCCGCACCCTGGAGCCCGCCGGAGTCCAGCTTCTTGAGCAATGGTTCATCGACCAAGGCGGGCGCGGCGCCCAGCCCAGCAGCGGCAGTCGGCTGCGTAACGGGATCGTCAGCGCCGCCGCCATCGCCATCCTGGGGGAGCTCTATGGCGACCGTTTCCAGACCCTGGTGCTGGCCAGCCAACCGGAACGTCTGGGCGAGTGGCGGCGAGGGTTGCAGGATTGCCTCGGGCTGGGCCGCGAGGATTTTGGGCCCAGCAGTGGCATCGTCCTGTTCGAGCGGCCCGATGCCCTGATCGAGCGGGCCGACCGGCTGGAAGAGCGAGGGGAACTGCCCTTCATCGTTGTCGATGCCTGTGAGCCGGCTGTGGAGACCCCGATCTTGCAGTTCCCGCTCTGGCTGGCGTTTGTCGCGGGTCCCGGTGAGCGGCTGGAGCTTGAGGATTACTCCTGATTCCCGGCTGCATCCATCACCCCCTTTTCGCTCTCAGCTCTGCCTTACCGCCCCTGGCTTTCCACCCTCTTTTCTCCGCGCTCCACGTGTTGCCCCCTGATTCCATGGCCTGAACTTTGGTTTCTCCATTGTTCTTTGAGTGAGCTTTGAGTGAGCTTTCTGCTCCAGCCCTTCAACGTTTCATGCCCTGTTCTCTCTTCGGCGCCTCAGGTGTGAGCTTCTCGCTCTCCGCTCGTACGCACCCCTCGCTGCGCTTTCCGCTCTCCCCGTTCCCTTTCTCGCCGTTCCCCTGACGCTCCTCCCCATGCCCTGGCTACTGATTGCCGCCCTTGGGGCCGGCTACCTGCTGGGATCGATCCCCAGCGGCTGGCTGGCCGGCCACTGGCTGGCGGGACTCGACATCCGCACCCAGGGATCCGGCTCCACTGGAGCCACCAACGTGCTGAGGGTGCTTGGCAAAGGACCCGCCCTCGCGGTTTTTCTGGTGGATGTGCTCAAAGGCGCCGCGGCGGTGCTGTTGGCTCGCTACCTGCTGGAGGCCGCTCCGCTGGGGTTAACTGGCCCGCTGGATCCGGGCCTGGTGGATGCCGGTGTGGTGGCGGCGGGGTTGGCGGCCCTGGCCGGCCACATCTGGCCGATCTGGTTGGGGGGCAAGGGGGGCAAGGCGGTGGCCACCGGGCTGGGCATGTTGCTGGGGCTGGCCTGGCCTGTGGGGCTGGCCAGCTTCGGGGTGTTTCTCACTGTGCTCAGCATCAGCCGGGTGGTGTCCCTCTCCAGCGTGGTGGCGGCCCTGGCCCTGCCCCTGTTGATGGCGGCCTGGTGCGGTTCCGGGGGCCTGCGGCCGGCCTACATGGCCCTGGCGGTGCTGACCACGGTGCTGGTGGTCTGGCGCCACCGGGCCAACCTGCAACGGATCTGGGCCGGCACGGAGCCGCGCCTGGGCCAGAAGAGGGACTAGCGATCCCCTGCCTCAGCCTGCACCCAGGCGATCCGATCACGCTCAGCCCATCCAAGAGCGCTCAGCCCAACCAATCCCGCTCAGCCCCTCCAAGCGCGCTCAGCCCCAATCGATCGAGTGCACCACGACCATCCGGTCTCAGCGCGCCTAGGCGATCCCATCGCGCCCATCCCGCCGAGCCGGGCCTGCTTCAGCCCAGCTGCCGGCTGCGTTCGGCGGCGGCCAGGACCGCCTCGATCAGGGCTGATCGCACTCCGGCCCTCTCCAGCTCGCGAATGCCGGCCATGGTGGTGCCCCCCGGGCTGCCGACCATGTCCTTGAGCTGACCGGGATGCAGCTCCTGTTGCTGCAGCAGGGCGGCGCTGCCGGCCAGGGTGCGATGGGCCAGGTGGCTGGCGATGGTCCGCGGCAGGCCGGCGGTCACGGCGCCGTCGGCGAGGGCCTCGGCCACGAGGGCCACAAAGGCCGGACCCGAGGAGGTGAGGGCCAGAAAGGCATCCAACTGGCCTTCGGGCAGCTCATGCACCTCGCCCACCTGGGCGAACAGGGAGCGCACCCAGGTGCGTTCCGCCTCGTCCACCCCTGGGCCCCAGGCCAGGCCGGTGAGGCCGCTGCGCACCAGGGCGGGGGTGTTGGGGACGGCGCGCACGCAACGATGGCGCGGAAACAGCTCCTGCAGGCGTTGCAGACGAACTCCCGCCAGCACCGAGATCAGCAGTCCCCCCCCATTTCCAGAGGCGCTGGCGGCGACCTCCAGTTGTTGGGGTTTGACGGCCAACAGCACCACTGGACAGGCCCAGGCCTGGGTCGCCTCGGTGCTGGCGTTGAAGCCCATCGCCAAGAGCCGCTGGTGGGAGGCCTCGCTGGCCACCGTGAGGCGGAGGGAGTCAACCCTCAATTGGCCTGATTCGATCAGGGGCTGGATCAGGGCCTGGGCCATGCGGCCATGGCCGACCACCCCGAAGGATCCGCTGTCAGCGGACACTTGAGGAATGCCCGTCTCAGCCGATGGCATCCGAGCGACCCCAGGCGGGCGCGGGGGCGGCCGTCTGGGCCTCGGGCGATCCGGCGCCATGGGTGTTGGACACCACGGTGGGGGAGGCGGTTTCCTCGCTGCCCAGGGTGGACACGGTGACGCAGCTGGGGGCGAATAGGAAAATGCTCTCGCCGACCCGCTCCTGGTGGCCATCGATGGCGAAGGTGCCGCCGGCAACGAAATCAACCGCCCGTTGCGCCTGATCCGATTCCATCATCGTCAGGTTGAGGATGACGGTTTTGCGCTCGCGCAGGGCCTGGATGGCCTTGGGCATCTCATCGAAGCTGCGGGGCTCCATCAGCATCACCTCGGCCACGCTGCTGGACAGCCCCGGCATGCCGATCACATTGGTGCCGGCAAAGGGATCTTCACCCCCAAAGCTGGTGCTGAGGGGCGCCAGGGCGCTGGAGGGACGGATGGGGGTCTGGGGCGGCAAAGCCTCGTCGCCAGCGTCGTAATCGAGTTCGTCTTCGTACTCGTGATCGAGGTATTCATCCCCTGAAACCACAGCACGTAGACGGGAAAACAACGACACGGACAACGCCTCAGGTTGGTTGCTCGAAACCTAAATAGCGTCCCACAGCGTCGGAAGCAAGCCCAGGATCGTCTCGGGTTTCGTTTTGGGTTGCGGCAGCGCCCTTTTTGATCGTGGATTCAGGCTGCGTCGTTTCCCGCAGCGAACAGGGCACTGCCCAGTCGCAGCCAGGTGCTGCCTGCCGCCAGGGCCTCGTGCCAATCGTCGCTCATGCCCATGGAGAGCTCCTTGAGCCCGAGCTCGGAAGCCAGGGTGGCGCAGTCCTGAAACAGGCGCAGACGCTCGGGGGCGGCCAGGCCCAGGGGCGCCATGGTCATCAGGCCGATGGGGCGTAGGGGAGCCATGGTGCGCAACTGGGGCCAGATCTGCCGCAGTTCCTCTGGCCCGAAACCCGTTTTGCTTGGATCAGGCCGCAGCTTCACCTGTAGAAAGACGGCGGGACTCAGGCCCTCTTCGCCGGCGATGCGCTGGAGTCTTTCGGCGAGCGCCAGGCTGTCCAATGAGTGCACCGTGCCGAACTGCCGCAGGACCGCCCGGGCTTTGTTGGCCTGCAGGCGGCCGATGAAATGCCAGTCCAATGGGCCGAGATCGGCCAGTTGCTGTTGCTTGAGACTCGCCTCCTGCAGGCGGCTTTCGCCGAAGCTGCGCAGACCCAGCGACACCACCGAGCGCATCCTGTCGCTGGGTTGACCCTTGCTGACCGCCAGCAGGTGGGTGCCCGCGGGCAGTTGGCTCCTGATCGACTCAAGCCGTTGGGCCAGAGCCTTGTTCTGGGGCGCCAAGGGCTCGTCAGCCATGGCGTTGGCGGGGCGTGGGCGCTGAAGGGCGGGAAGAATTCAGGGCAAGAAAGACTTCAGATGAAGGTCTGTTGAAAGAGTTGGCGCCAGCGGGCATGTTCTTCAGGTCCATCACGGCGACTGCGGTTGAGATTCTGTTCGGCCAGATGGCGGGCATCCATCTGGGGGATCACCTCAAATTGGGCGCCCCGAGGTTGCAGGGTCACCACAAAAAATATCCGCTGGGCGTAAAGGGTGGCGTAGAGATCGCGACCCTCGCCCGCAGGCGCCACCCGGTACAGCATGCCGAAGGTGGGGTGATTCAGGTAGCGCTCAGCGCTCACGTGCTCTCTCTGGGTCAAGCCATTAAAAACCACCGACCTCAGGCGGGCCCTGCCGCCGGTCGTGCCGGCCTCAGCGCTGGCCGACGAGGCCCCGCAACACCAGCAGCAGAACCAGGCCACCACTGCCAAGCAGGGTGGGCAGGCGCCGCACCGGCAGGGACTGGCGCACCAGGGCGGGGGGGAGCCACTGGCCGCCACGGGCTATCAGCGCCTCGGCCCCCTGCTCGGCCCGTAGCAGCACGTTGGCCAGCAGCCGCTCTCCCACCGCCAACACCACCCCCAGGCCCCCCTGCCAGCCCAGGGAGCGCAGGTTGATGGCGCGGGTGGCCAGGGCTCGCAACAAGTTTTGCAATTCTTCTTGCACCAGGGGCAGAAAGCGCAGCGAGAGCAACAGCGTGAAGCCGAGGCGCTCCATCGGCAGACCCAGGCGGCCCAGGGGTTGCAGATACCAGCTCAGGGCCCAGGCGATCTCCTCGGGCGGTGTGGTCAGCAGCAACAGGTTGGCGCTGTGAATCACCGTGAACAGGAGGGTGCCGCTGTTGAGACCCAGGCTGGCGGACTTGCGGGTGATGACCAGCGGACCGAGCGAGGCGCCCGCCAGCTTGACGGGACCCCAACGCACCACCTCCCAAGGCAATCCCTCCCGGCTGGGGGCGGGGCCGCCGGCAGGACCGGGGCTGAGCTGCACCTCGCCGGGAGGGCGCATCAGGCTGCCCGGCGGGGCGGCATCGGTGGGCAGCATCGCGCCCAGTAGCCCGACGGCCAGGGCCAGACCCAGCAGCCCCGGCAGGGTGCGACGCCAGAGCCGTAGGGGTAGACCACTGGCCAGAGTGATCAACAGCAGCAGGCCCACAAGCGCCAGGCGCCAGCGGGGGCCTGCCAGGATCGGGGTGATCAGGAAAGCCAGGGTCCAGGCCAACTTGAGGCGGGGGTCCAGCCGTTGCAGCCAGCCACCATCCGGACGGGGATCGGCGATGTATTGGCCGATCGGCAGCTGGCGCAGCCAGTCCATCAGTGCGCGCGGTTCTGCTGGCGGGCCTGGTCCCGTTCGGCGTCCCGTTGTTGCTTGCCGCGCCAGAACAGGCGAATCGGGGTGCCTTCAAAGCCCAGGCCCTCGCGGATCTGCCGCTCGACATAGCGGCGGTAGGTGTCGCCGAACAACTTGGGCTCGTTGACGAACAGCGTGAAGCTGGGCGGGCCGCTGGCGACCTGGGTGCCGTAATACAGACGCCCTTGGCGTCCACCGCGGGTGGTCGGGGGGGAGCGCCAGCGCAGGGCTTCCTGCAGCACCTCATTGACCACAGCAGTGCTGACCCGACGGCGGTGTTGCTCGACCACGGCGGCGGCCATCGCAAACACCCCTTGCACCCTCTGGCCGGTGAGGGCTGAGGTGAACAGCATCGGCGCCCAATCAAGGAAGTAGAGCTTGGCGCGCAGCTCCTTTTCCATGGCTGACATGGTGTGGCTGTCCTTCTCGATGGCGTCCCATTTGTTGACGACGATCACGCAGGCGCGGCCCTCCTCTTCGATGCGTCCGGCAAGGCGTTGATCCTGTTCGGTGACGCCATCGAGGGCATCGATCACCAACATGCAGACATCGGCCCGTTCGATGGCCTTGAAGCTGCGGGTGATGCCGAAGTATTCAGGGCCGTAGTCGACGCTGCGGCGGCGGCGAATGCCGGCGGTGTCGAGCAGCTTCCAGGTGCGGCCCTCACGCTCAAGGGTGGTATCGATCGTGTCGCGGGTGGTGCCGCGGATCGGACTGACGATGGCCCGGTTTTCGCCGCAGATGGCATTGAGCAGGCTGGATTTGCCCACGTTGGGGCGGCCGATGATCGCCAGCTGGATCGGTTCCTCGCTGTCGTTCTCGCCGGCGGCCGGCAGAAAGGTGATGGCTTCATCGAGCACCTCGCCGGTGCCGGCGCCATGGATGGCGGAGATCGGATGGGGCTCGCCCAGCCCCAGGCTCCAGAATTCCGCCGCCATCGCCAGGCCCCGTTCCGGGGATTCGCACTTATTCACCGCCACGAGCACCGGCACCGTCTGGTGCCGCAGCCACTCCCCGATGGCCGAATCGGCGGCGGTGAGACCCTGCTGGCCGTCGACGACAAAAAGTGCCACGGAGGCTTCGGCGAGGGCCAGGGCGGCCTGCTCACGGATTTCGGGCAAAAATTCGCTGTCGTCATCAAAGACGAGGCCGCCCGTGTCGACGACGCGAAAGGTGCGATCCCCCCAGAAGCCTTCCTGGTAGGTGCGGTCGCGGGTCACACCGGGTTCGTCATGGACGATGGCCTCCCGGCTGCGACACAACCGGTTGACCAGGGTGGACTTGCCCACATTGGGGCGCCCGAGGATGGCGACGACTGGAAGCGCCAAAGGGTTTATTTCTGCAACGAGTCTGACTCTTGACCTTAACTCCTGGCTGTTTTGTCGGCAGCTGGTGGCTGCCAGGGGGGAGCTGGCCATCTGTGCTGGCGGACTGAGCTGGGGTGCCGGGGCTGAGCTCCTGGTCCAGACCCAGCATCGCCAGAGATTGGCTGGCCTGCCCAGCGACCGGAGCACCTCAACCAATCGGCAGGTCCCCCGGATGCCCCTGCACCGGGTCGGCCGGTGGCGGCAGCAGGGGCGGCATGGGGCCCAGCTCGGGCAGATCTTCGCCCCGGCCCGCCAGATCGGCCAGCAGCCAGTTGACGGCGGTGGCGCGGCGGGTGCGGCGCGGATAGAGCTCATCGATGCGATAGCCGGTGAAGCCCAGTTGCTGCTTGAGCAATTGCTTGAACTCGGCCGCAATCGAACGGGTGAGGCGCACGCTGGCGGGGCGGGTGGCGATCACCTGTGGTGCGGTGGGAAACGCCTCGGCCCATGGTGGCGGCGTCTTGGGTCCGGCAAGCCAGGGGGCTGACTCCCCATTGTTGGCCCAATCAGCCCAATCAACAGTGGACTCATCGCCAGTGGGCTCATGGCCAGTCGCCCCCTCGCCAAGGGGCTCATAGCCCAGACGGATCCAGACCAGTTCGCAGACCAGGCGATCACTAACCCGGTCCGCCAACACGGCGTTCAAAAGCGCCCGGCTCAAGGGCAAGGCATCCATGGCGACCCCAGCAATGGCCCTCCAGCATGAAGGCAGGTGCTCCGACAGAGTCTGCCGCCCTTGGATCGCTGGGCAGCCCATACGATCAGGATGGAACCAAGGGCAAAGGCTGAATGCATGAACGGGTGCATGAACGATTCGATGAAGGTTTTGATGAAGGTTTCGATGAAGGATTCGATGAACGAATCGATGCCGGAATGAATAAGGTTGAGGGATGAACGGAATGGATGATCTCGTCCTGCCGGGTCAAGGCACGCCACGGCGGTTGAGCTGCCGGGTGCTGCAGTCGCCGTTGGCGGGTGTGAGCGATTCCATCTTTCGCTCGCTCGTGCGGCGCTGGGCGCCGCAGGCGCTGTTGTTCACCGAGATGGTGAATGCCACCAGCCTGGAGCTGGGGCATGGCCGCGGCAAGGTGGATGATCTGGCGGCGGATCCGGGCCCTGTGGCCGTGCAGTTGTTTGATCACCGGCCCGAGGCGATGGCGGAGGCGGCCCGCCGGGCCGAGGCGGCTGGGGCCTTCTGGATCGACATCAACATGGGCTGCCCGGTGCGCAAGATCGCCCGCAAGGGCGGTGGTAGTGGTCTGTTGCGGGAGCCGGAGCTGGCGATGCGCATCGTGGCGGCGGTGGTGGCGGCGGTGCGGCTCCCTGTCACGGTCAAGACCCGCCTGGGCTGGTGCGGCGCCGAGGCGGATCCGATCGCTTTTGCACTGGGCCTGCAGGAGGCCGGGGCCCAGCTGCTCACCCTGCACGGCCGCACCCGCGAGCAGGGCTTCCAGGGCCGGGCCGATTGGGGGGCGATCGCCCGCGTCAAGTCCGCCCTGTCAATCCCGGTGATCGCCAACGGAGACATCACCGGCCCGGATGAGGCCCTCACTTGCCTGGCCCAGACCGGAGCCGATGGCGTGATGGTGGGCCGGGCCACCATGGGGGCTCCCTGGCTGGTGGGCCGCCTCGATGCGGCCCTCAGGGGCCAGGCCTTGCCGCCCCTGCCGGGGCCTGCTGAGCGCATCGCCCTGGCCAGCGAGCATCTGCGCGCCCTGGTGGCCCAACGGGGCGACCAGGGGTTGTTGATCGCCCGCAAACACATGGGTTGGACTTGCCAGGGTTTTGCCGGTGCCGCCCAGTTGCGTCAGCGGTTGATGCGGGCCGCCAGCGAGGCCGAAGCGCTCGATCTGCTGGCCCAGGCCGCCGCCGGATTGGAACACCAGGGTTGGAATACGTGGCCGGCTCCAGCGCACGGGCCCTTGCTCCGGTAGACACCGGCCAACACTTCACCAGTCCTTCCGACTGCTGATCGTCGAGGCCCCTCCTACCCGACCCCTGGTCGCTTGCGGCCCCTAACTTGGTTTCAGAACTTCCCAGAATCCGCACCCGTTCGATGCCTGAACCCCTGAGCTGCGGCGACCTGCCCCCCCACGAGCGCCCCGAAACCCTGGATGATGCCCAGTGGCGTGAGCGCCTCACCCCCGAGCAATACCGCGTCGCCCGTCAGGGGGGCACCGAACGGGCCTTTACGGGCGCCTATTGGAACCACAAAGGCCGGGGCACCTATTCCTGCATCTGCTGCGGCGCCGATCTGTTCCGCTCGGACGCCAAGTTTGATTCCGGCACGGGCTGGCCCAGTTTCTGGGAGGGGGTCAATCCTGAGGCGATCACCGTCCACAGCGACAGCAGCCACGGCATGGTGCGCACCGAAATTCGCTGCGCCCGTTGTGACGCCCACCTCGGCCATGTCTTCAATGATGGTCCGGCCCCCACGGGTCAGCGCTACTGCGTCAATTCCGCCTCCCTGGAGTTCCAGGCCGAGGCCTGAATCGGCCCACCTCTCGGGCCCCTTTTTCTTCGGCGCCCTTCGATCAAGGCGGCGATTTTGGGGGCCTGGGTGGCGACTGTGTTGGAGGCAAACACTTGCTTCTGGAACGCCTCTCCAAGCCGGTGCCTGCTGTTGGGGTCCTGATGCAGGCGGTAGAGGGCCTCGGCGAAGGCGTCGAGATCCAGATAGTCGACCGCCACTCCGCCGCCCGCTTCAGCCAAATCAGCAATGCCACCGCTAGATCGGAAGCACACCGTGGGAATCGTCATGGCGCCTGCCTCCAGGGCCACCAGCGGGTAGGGATCCTCCCGTGACAGCAGGGCGAGGACATCAAGCTCCCGCAGGGCTGCCGCACCGCAGGACACCCCAGGGAGAAGCAGGGCTCGATGCCGCAAGCCCAGCAGGGAGAGATCCCGCTCAGCTTTGGTATGGGCGAGGGATCCGGGGCCGCAACCCACCCAAACGCCCCGAAACGGCACCGTGCCAAAGCGTCGATCGCAGGCTCGCAGCAGCAGGGGAAAGAGGTCGAACCCCTTGCGGTCGATGGCGGATCCGGCCATGCCAAAGAGGAACTCGCCGGCGGCGCGGTGCTGCTGCAGGGTTTCGATCACCGCCTGGGATGGGGTGTCTTGACAGCGAAGTTCGAGGAGTTGTTGGGGTTCGGTATAGGGAATAAAGGCGGTGATCAGCTCACATCGTTCTGGCGCCAGTTGGTGCCGCTCGATCAGGTTGTCGCGCACTCCAGCGGCACAGGCGATCACCACATCCGAGGCCGCCAGTTGCTGACGCACATCGTTGCTGTTGCTAGAGAGTTGCAGGCCGATTTCCATCTCGTGCCCATGGCTGATCACCTTCATGCGTTGGTGATCCATGGCCACCTGACCCAGCAATCCGCCCAGGACCAAGGTGTTGAGATAAAGGCAATCGGGTTGTTCCCGTTCCACCAGATCGGCCAGCCAGGCGTCCGGATCCAAGGGCGGGCCAGGCAGCAACTTGCGGCGCAGCCGCCGGTGCCAACGCTCCAGCCCCGGCCGTTGGAACGTGTAGGTGGGACAGAGGGCGCTGAACTCCTCTTTGAGGGGACCATCGCGCATCAGGGCGACCACCGGCTGGATTGAGGTATGGGTCTTCAACCAGCGAATCAGCCACAGCAAGACCAGGGGCGCCCCGGTGCGCTGACCCTCATGACAGACGAAAAGGGTCTTACTCATCGCCAGGCCCCGAGGGCCCTCTCCCCAATGGCCGAGTCAGCCTGACACAGGTGCCGCTGGGGGCCTCACCAGGGATCATCCATGGGTTCGGCCTCGACATCCACCGGCGGGGTGTTGTAGGGGCCGCCGCGGTTGGAGCCGGCAGGACGACGCTTCGGCAGGGGGTCCACCAGGGAAGCGGAAGTCTCCCGCAGGTTGTTGTCGTCCCTTGGACCGCTGCCGGGGGGGCCATACGAGAGGGGTAGGTTGGTGGCCCGCTCGGCGGGCCATTCCTCCTGGGGACGGCGGCTACGGGTTGGCGCGGCGTCGTTGGCCACTGGCTCCTCGTCCCCGTAGTCCTGCCAGGTCTCGGGTTCCGGCTCCCGGTAACGCTCCCGTTGATCGCGATCGCTGACGCGGATCTCGTCGCGATCGTCCTGGCGATAGCGCGGGGCCGGTTCGCTGGGCCGTTCGATTTCTCTGTAGCGGGAGTCGGACTCCCGGTCGGGTTCCCTGTAGGAATCTCCTCGTGGATCGTTGTCCTCGTCGAGGTAGCGGCGCTGGCGCATGGGTTCCCGTTCGCGGCGCTCTTCCAGTTCGACATATTCCATCTCGGCTTCCGGCTCAAAGGCGCGGCTGCGGGCCGGTTGGATGCGGCGCTGTTCGGCCGTGCTCGGCTGCCCCGGCGCCAGTTGGTTTTCGGCGGGCACCGCCCCACCGCGAAAGCGTTCGCGCTCTTCTTTCTCCCAGCTGGAGGCGCCGATGCCCAGTTTCTCGAGCAGGCCGCTGCCCAGTTGCTTCAGCTTCTCCTCCGCCCCCTCGTACACAATGATTCGGTCGGTGCCGCTGCTAACCACCTCTTCCACCGCCAGCTCCCAGGTGCTCAGCACCCCTTCCCCCAACAGGGGAACACCGAGGGCTCCCAGGACCAACGTGGTCAATTCGCCCGTTTCGATGTCAAAGCTGAAGCCCAGGACCCGGCCCAGCACCGCCCCCGATTCAGTGATCACCTGGCAGTTGATCACCTTGCTGTAGCGCTCGGAGTCGAAGCTGTCGCTGAGGGAGTCGGCGGAATCGACGAGAATCACATCGCCCACCTGGCGGATGCGATCCAGGGGCATCCAGCGGGCAGGCCCGGCAGGAAGCGGGTCAGGGGGTTGTCCCGCAATCCCAGGGCGACCACCTCGCGCCGATCGATGTCCACGACCACTTCTCCCACCACCCCCAGGCGACGGCCGGTGTCGCGGGTGATCACCTGGGTGCCCATCAGCTCGGAGCGCAGCCAGAGGCGGTCGCTGGGGGGGGCGGCGTTGGGG
>JBEIVL010000052.1:0-8961 GCA_040373885.1 Aphanothece sp. | reverse complement strand
GGTGCCCGAGGGGCGCAGTGAAGCCGACAACGTTGAGGTGAGCACCTGGGGCACCCCCCGCCGGCCCACCCCCGGCGAAACGCTTCAAGAGCACTGGCAGATCGCCGAACGGCTGGGTCTTCTCGACAGCGGCGAGCGTTCGGTGCGCATCGCCCAGAGCCGCTTTGTGACCCTGCTGGGCCAGGGCGCCCGGCTGGAGCGGGCCCTGATCGCCTTCATGCTCGATCGCCACACCGCCCGCGGCTACACCGAGGTGATGCCGCCGATCCTGGTGAACAGCGCCAGCCTCACCGGCTCGGGCCAGCTGCCCAAATTCGCCGAGGAGAGTTTCAAGTGCGCCGACGACGACCTCTGGCTCACCCCCACCGCCGAAGTACCAATCACCTCTTTGCACCGCGATGAGGTGATCCCGGCGGAGAGGCTCCCCCTCAAATACGTGGCCCACACCCCCTGTTTCCGCCGCGAGGCCGGCTCCTACGGGCGCGACACCCGGGGCCTGATCCGCCTGCACCAGTTCAACAAAGTCGAGCTGTACTGGTTCTGCCACCCCGAAAAGTCCCAGGAGGCCCACGAGCAGCTCACCCGCGATGCCGAAGGGGTGTTGGAGGCCCTGGAATTGCCCTACCGCCGCATCGAACTCTGCAGCGGCGATCTCGGCTTCTCCGCCGCCCGCACCTTCGACCTGGAGGTGTGGCTGGCTGGTGCCGGCGCCTATCGCGAGATCTCCAGTTGCAGCACCTGCGCCGATTTCCAGGCGCGCCGCTCAGCGATCCGTTTCAAGGAGGGCAAGAAAACCCAGTTGCTGCACACTCTCAATGGCAGTGGCCTGGCCATCGGTCGCACCATGGCGGCCCTGCTTGAAGCGGGCCAGCAGAGCGATGGCACGGTCACCCTGCCCGCCGCTCTGGTTCCTTACATGGGTGGGCGGGATCGCCTCAGCCGCGACGGTTGAGGAGCCTGCCACCGGCGGCCGCAACCCATCTGGGGGCTGCAGCCCATCCGGGAGCCGCAACCGGGCAAGGGTGAGTAGGCCGGGCCCATGGGTCGGCCCGGAGGTTCGGCTCCTGGCGCCCAACCCCCCAGAATGTCTTCACTGTTGATGAGCCGAATGGGTGTACTCACCGCGCTGGCGATTTTGGCCGGGCTGATCGTCGTGCATGAGGCGGGCCATTTTCTGGCGGCCACCTGGCAGGGAATCCGAGTCAGTGGCTTTTCTGTGGGCTTCGGTCCAGTGCTTTTGCAGCGACGCATCAAAGGCGTTCTCTTCGCCCTGAGGGCCATTCCCCTGGGGGGCTTCGTCTCCTTTCCCGATGAAGACGATGACAGTCCCTACCCTGCCGATGATCCCGATCTGCTGCGCAATCGCCCGCTGCACCAACGGGCCCTGGTCATCGCCGCCGGCGTCATCGCCAATCTGCTGTTGGCCTATGCCGTTCTGTTGGGCCAGGGGCTGGTGGTGGGAATTCCGGCGGGGCTCTCGGCCAATCCTGGTGTAATGGTCAGCGGTGTGGTGGCCGGCCAACCCGCTGCCAGCACAGGCCTGCGGGCCGGTGATCGCCTCATCAGTGTCGATTCCGTTCCCCTGAGGGGAGGCCAACAGGCCGTCGCCGACCTGGTGGAGCGCATCCGCGCTTCCGCCGGCCACACCCTGCAGGTGGAGGCCGAACGCTCCGGTCGCCCCCTCAAGCTGAGCCTCACTCCCAGCGATCAGGGGGGCATCGGCCACATCGGCGCCCAACTCCAACCCAACGGCAGCGAAACCTTCCGCGCCCCCCGCAGCCCCCTGGAGCCCTTCCGCCAGGCCAACCACGATCTGATCGCCCTTACCAGGCGCACGATTCAGGGTTTCGGCAGCCTGATCACCCATTTCGGCGAAACCGCCGGCCAGGTGTCGGGTCCCGTCAAGATCGTCGAGATGGGGGCCACCCTGGCCCGCCAGGGGGGGAGCAGCCTCTTCCTCTACACCGCCTTGATTTCGATCAACCTGGCGGTGCTCAATTCCCTGCCCTTGCCCCTGCTCGACGGCGGCCAGTTCGCCCTGCTGCTGATCGAGGCCCTGCGGGGGCGGCCGCTGCCGGAGCGCTTTCAGATGGCCTTCATGCAATCGGGCTTCGTGTTTCTGGTGGGCCTCAGCCTGCTGTTGATCGTTAAAGACACCAGCCAGCTGCCGGCGATTCAGCAATGGCTGGGGCACTGAACCCCCCTGGGATCAACCCTTCTGGGGCCGATCAGGGTCCCCGTCACCCCGGGGGGTAAAGTGCATTCAACTTGCCCAAATTCATTTCCGGCTGCATGGCAAAAAAATCGATGATCGCGCGCGACGTCAAGCGCAGCAAAATGGTTGAGCGGTTTGCCGCCAAGCGTGCCGCTCTCAAGGAGGCCATGGCTGCCGCTGCCGATCCGATGGAACGGCTGGAAATTCACCGCAAGCTGCAGGGTCTACCCCGCAACAGCGCCCCCAGCCGTCGGCGTAATCGTTGCTGGGCCACCGGCAAGCCCCGTGGCGTCTATCGCGATTTCGGCTTGTGCCGCAACCAGCTGCGCGAACGGGCCCACAAGGGCGAACTTCCCGGTGTCGTCAAGTCGAGTTGGTGAACAGGCGTTTCGCCATTCCCCATCAGTTGTCACGGGCGCCTTGAGGGCGCCTTTTTGTTGTGATGACGCCAGCAATCGCCAGAGGGGACTTGTCTTAAGACTTGACCAGCAGCCGACGTCGGAAACACGGCGGAAATCCGACCCGAGGCGAATCCCCCAGGGGGGGTCGGATGCGAGAATGAATGGCGACAACAAAGGAACATAACGTCAAGTGCAAGGACAAACTCAGTCGATCTCCTTCGATGGTCGGGAGATCCGGCTGACCACCGGTCGGTACGCCCCCCAAGCGGGGGGTTCGGTCTTGGTCGAATGCGGTGATACGTCAATCCTGGTGACGGCGACCCGCTCGGCGCCCCGTGAAGGCATTGATTTCCTGCCCCTGATTTGCGACTACGAGGAGCGCCTCTATGCCGCAGGCCGCATCCCGGGCAGCTTTATGCGCCGCGAGTCCCGCCCCCCCGAGCGCGCCACCCTCATCGCCCGGCTGATTGATCGGCCGATGCGTCCTCTCTTCCCCGGCTGGATGCGTGACGACCTGCAGATCGTCGCCACCTGCCTGTCGCTGGATGAACGCGTTCCCCCCGATGTGCTCGCCGTCACCGGGGCCTCCCTGGCCACCCTGCTGGCGCGCATCCCCTTTGAAGGTCCGATGGCGGCTGTGCGTGTCGGCCTGCTGGGCGACGACTTCGTGCTGAATCCCAGCTATCGCGAAATCGAACGCAGTGACCTCGACCTGATCGTGGCCGGCACCCCCGACGGCGTGGTGATGGTGGAGGCCGGCGCCAGTCAGCTGCCCGAACAGGACGTGATTGAAGCGATCGACTTCGGTTACGAGGCCGTGGGCGAATTGATCAAGGCCCAGCAGGCCCTGCTCAAGGAGCTGGGCATCGAGCAGGTCAAGGCCGAACCTAAGGAGGAAGACGCCACCCTGCCTTCGTTCTTGGAAAAGGAGTGCAGCAAGGCCATCGGCGCCGTGCTCAAGCAGTTCAGCCAGACCAAGCCCGAACGGGACACCAAGCTGGATGCCATCAAGGCCGAGGTGGCTGAGAAGATCGGCGGCCTCAAGGAGGCCGATCCGGTCAAACAGGTGGTGCTGGGCAGCGCCAAGGCCCTGCCCACCAGCTTCAAGAGCCTCACCAAGAAGCTGATGCGCCAGCAGATCCTCAAAGATGGCAAACGGGTCGATGGACGCGGTCTTGATGAGGTCCGTCCGATCAGTTCCGCCGTCGGTGTGCTGCCGCGTCGCGTCCATGGGTCGGGCCTCTTCCAGCGGGGACTGACCCAGGTGCTCTCCACCGCGACCCTGGGCACCCCCAGTGACGCCCAGGAGATGGATGATCTGAATCCCTCCAACGAGAAGACCTACTTACATCACTACAACTTCCCTCCCTATTCGGTGGGAGAGACCCGGCCGATGCGCTCCCCCGGTCGCCGTGAGATCGGCCATGGAGCCCTGGCGGAGAGGGCTCTCATCCCCGTTCTGCCTCCCAAGGAAAGCTTTCCCTACGTGTTGCGGGTGGTGAGCGAGGTGCTCAGCTCCAATGGCTCCACCTCGATGGGTTCGGTGTGCGGCAGCACCCTTGCCCTGATGGATGCCGGTGTGCCCCTCAAGGCTCCTGTCAGTGGTGCCGCCATGGGCCTGATCAAGGAGGGCAAGGAGGTGCGCATCCTCACCGACATCCAGGGCATCGAGGATTTCCTCGGCGACATGGATTTCAAGGTGGCGGGCACCGAGAAGGGCATCACGGCCCTGCAGATGGACATGAAGATCACCGGTCTGCCGCTCACCACGGTGGCTGAGGCGATCAACCAGGCCAGGCCGGCGCGGCTGCACATCCTCGAGAAGATGCTCGAGGCGATCGACAAACCCCGGGACACCCTCTCCCCCCACGCCCCGCGTCTGCTCAGCTTCCGCATCGATCCCGAACTGATCGGCACGGTGATTGGCCCCGGTGGACGCACCATCAAGGGCATCACCGAGCGCACCAACACCAAGATCGACATTGAAGACGGTGGCATCGTCACGATCGCCAGCCACGATGGCGCCGCCGCCGAAGAGGCCCAGCGCATCATCGAAGGGCTGACCCGCCGGGTCAGTGAGGGTGAGGTGTTCTGTGGTGCCGTCACCCGCGTGATTCCGATCGGCGCCTTCGTTGAAATCCTTCCCGGCAAGGAAGGCATGATTCACATCTCCCAGCTCTCTGAAGCCCGGGTGGAAAAGGTGGAAGATGTGGTCAATGTCGGCGACCAGGTGACCGTGCGGGTGCGTGAGATCGACAATCGCGGCCGCATCAACCTCACCCTGCGTGGCGTCGCCCAGCAGGAGCCCGCCCCGGCGGTCTGATCGAATCCGCGTTCCCTAGGTACCGTCAGGGCCTAGGGCAACGGCTTAATACCACCCCCTCGGCCCAGCTGTGGCCGAGGGGGTTTTGCTTGCGGGGGTCTTTCGCCGGCCGATTGGATCAACCAGATCAGCCCGTGCGGTTGCGCCGCAGCTGATCATTGCGGAGCTTGATGGGTCATCAACTCAGCCGGATCGCTGAGCCGGTTTGAGCCAGGCGGGGGCTCTGAAGCCGCAATGGCGCCCGTGTCCGCAGGCAGGGCGTGGGATTCAGAGGGCAAAATCGGGATCGATCCGGCCCATCACCGCCGCGGCCTTGCGGCACAGGTCGGCATGGTTGGGGCCGTGGCTGGCGATCAGGCAGCCGGACTGGAGTCCGTCGCCCTTGTTGTAGAGGAGGCCCTGGCCATCGGCATGGCTGAAGGCTCCCCCCGCCGCCCGCAGCACCGCTTCGGGGGCCGCCATGTCCCAATCCTTGGGCGCCGTGCGCCCCGAAAGGGAGATGTAGAGATCGCTTTCGCCGCGCAGGATTGTGGCCACCTTGCCGCCCACGCTGCCCATCACCCGGGTTTCTCCTAGTTGCAGAGCCTCCAGCAGCTGCTCCAGACGGGTGTCGCGATGGCTGCGGCTGGCCACCAGCACCAATTCATCCGTGGCGCGGCGATCGCTGAACCGGGGTGCGAAGCGCTCACCGCTGCGGTTCTCGCACCAGGCGCTGCCGGCGCTTGCCTGGATCTCGGCTCCTTCGCTGGCGCCGGAGCTGATCTGGGGAAGCAGACCAAACCAGAGCTCCTCGATTTCAGGCAGCAGCACCACCCCCAGCACCGGCGTTCATTGATGCACCAGGGCCAGGTGCACCGCGTATTCACCTGTGCCCAGCAGGAAATCCTTGGTGCCATCGAGCGGGTCGAGCAACCACAGCCAATCACTGGCCACCGGCTTGCCCTGTTGGAGGGTCTCCGCGGCGGTTTCCTCACTCAGCAGGGCCCAGGGGGCATCGGGAAAGGAGGTCTCAAGACCCTGCAGCAACCACTGGTTCACGGCCAGGTCGGCGGCAGACACGGGGCCACTGCCACCATCAGCCACCGTCAACGCCGCCGCAAAGCCATGGGGAGGTTGCTCGCCCCGGGCGTAGGCGCGCAGGATGTCGGCCGCTCCCCAGCACAGGGGCCGTAGCTGGTTCAGCAGCGCCTCCTCCTCGATGCCACCGGGCAGGGACAGGGCCGTGGGCATCGCCGTGGGCATCATGGAGAGGCAAACCTGCATTGTGCCGATCCGGCTTGCCGATGGCTGTGCTCGAACCCACCGGCGGTGTGCTTTATCTGGTGGGCACCCCGATCGGCAACCTGGAGGATCTTTCGCCCCGCGCCAAGCGGGTGCTGGGGGCGGTGGACCTGGTGGCGTGTGAGGACACGCGGCGCAGCGGATTGATGCTGCATGGGCTGGGGCTGCGCAATCGCCTGGTGAGTTTTCACGAGCACAACCGCATGACCCGCCAGCCCCAGCTGCTGGAGGCGCTTTCGGCGGGGCAGAGCGTCGCGTTGATCAGCGATGCAGGCCTGCCCGGGGTGGCCGATCCCGGCGAGGAACTGGTGGCTGCCGCTCGCCAGGCGGGCCATGGTGTCATCTGCGTACCCGGACCCTGCGCCCTGACCACGGCCTTGGTGAGCAGCGGTCTGCCCAGTGGCCGATTCTGTTTTGAGGGGTTTTTGCCGCCTCGCAGCGCCCCCCGCCGCCAGCGCCTACAGGCGCTCGTCGCTGAGGAGCGAACCATCGTGGTGTACGAGGCTCCCCACCGGCTGGTGGCTCTGCTGGAGGATCTGCTGGCGGTGATGGGCGACCGGCCCCTGATGGTGGCCCGGGAGTTGACCAAACGCCATGAGCAACATGTGGGGCCCACGGTGGCTGCGGCCCTGGCCCATTTCCAGGCCACAGCTCCCCTGGGTGAGTGCACTCTGGTGCTGGGTGGCGCGGTGCCGGTGGCGGCTGAGACTCCCTGGGATGGGCCGCTGTTGCGCTCCCAGCTAGAGCACCTTGTGGCCACAGGCCACAGTGCCAAGGAGGCCAGTCGCCTGCTGGCCGAGCAAACGGGCCATCCGCGCCGGGATCTTTATGCCCTGCTTCACCAGGCGCCTGATGCGGCAGGGGAGGAACCGGGCTAGGCGGCCCCGCTTCAGGGCAATCACCGTGAAGGGTTTGGCGATGGGATCCCCGCAAACACCATCCAGCAACGGGCCCGACCAGACGCTACCCGTAGCGTCCCGATGCCTCTTGCTGCTGGAGGGGGGCAGACGGCTGGCAAGGGCTGCTGCTTTGCTCCCATGACGCGCCCGTTACGGCAAAGTGGCAGTAGTGGGTCCACCTTCGCTGCGATGTTGCTGCGCTTCCGCTTGCTTCTCTCTTCAGTGGTGGGCGCCTCGTTGCTGGTGCTGGTGTTGTGCCTGGGGGCCCAGAATCTCAACGATCGGCCTTCCCTACAGCTGGGTTTTGGCCGCACGGCGCCCCTACCCAGTGGCTTTTTGGTGGGGTTGGCCCTGGCCTTGGGCGTCTTGAGTGGCGGCAGTGCGGTTGCCCTGCTGCAGGGCGTGCCGGGAGATCTGGAGGGCTAAGGCCCCAGCTTGGAGCAGGCCGGATGACGAGAGCACCAGGGGCCCTGCATTCAGGCTTTGTCTCCACTGGTTCGTCGCTGCTTCTCAGCCTTAAAGCGCTGAACCAAACTGCTCTGGTTCACTCAACCACCCGGCAGGGCGTAGAGGGCCCCTTCGATGACCAGTCGCGTGATGCCTTGAGCGACAAGGTAGGGAGCCGTTCGCTCCAGCAGGGAGGGATCGGGCAGGGGAATGACGCGCTGGGTCCGCCCGCACTGGCGTTTGGCCTGGCGAGGGTTGACGAATAAGACCAAGGCCTGGCGGTCGAGTTCGTCCTCGGCGAGGCGGCCCAGTTCGGGCAGCTCACGCAGGGGGCGGGCTTGCAGCTCAACGGTTTTGTCGACCAGCAGGAAGGCACTGCTGGGGAGGGCGGCGGCGTTGAAGGGCACGGCCTCGTGGATGACCAGGTCGTCGATGAAGGGACCCACCGGAATGGCCACAAAGGTTTCGCCCTGGGCCAGCACGATCTCATCGGCCGTGTCATCGCTGAGATCGTCGTTGATGAGATCGTCATCACTTTCGTCAGCACCGAAGTCATCGGCGTCATCGATGGCCAGTTGCCGCGTACCCGCATCGGTGGCGATCTCCGTTGGCGCCGTGGCGCTGCTGAGGTTGGCCGGGAGGGTCGCGACGGGTTCTCGGTTGTCTGTGAGTCCCGTGGCCAGGCTGGCCTCCGCAGAGAGCTCTACCGCTGCCACGTCCGCTTCAGCGAGCGGAGCGGGGGGAGGGATGACGGCGGCACCACTGCGACGGCGGCGGCCCAGGATGCGTTGGGGGACGGCGAGCGGTTCTGGAGCGACCTCAACGAAGGCAGCGCCACCAGCTTCAGGGAATGGCGCTTGGGCGAGCGGCTCAATCGAATCCTCCCTCGGATAGGAGCCCACCGTGGTCTCCAGGGAAACCAATCCCTCTGGTTCTGCTGGTGCCGATGTCAAACCGGCGTCCTCGATTTCGTTCTCGAATCGTTCGTTGGTCTCGGCATCCCCTGGGCTCAGGGGGGCGTCAGCTGAGGGGCTTTCCTCAACAGCATCGTTTTCAACATCCACGGGGAGGTGCTCCCCGGGGGTCGTAGTCGCGGGGCCAGTCCCGCCCCGTTGCGCCTTCTGCAGCTTGAGCAGCTCCTCATAATCCGCCAGCTCCATCGCGGCTTTGGCGGTGCGGCTGACCGTGGTGGGGCTGCAGCCGTAGTGCAGTGCCAATTGCTGGATGGACGCGCCCCCACGAAAGCGGGAGACCAGCTCCTGCTTCTGGCTGTCACTGAGCCGGGTGGCCGCCATGGGGCACTTTGAAGCAAGGCGAACCATCCTAGGCGCTGGTGACGGCCTGCACCCTGACCGCTACCGCCGCTCCTTGGCACTTGGGCCGGGCACAATGCCC
>JBEIVL010000028.1:0-24930 GCA_040373885.1 Aphanothece sp. | reverse complement strand
TCAGCCCACGGTTGGATGACGCCTACGGTGAATGGTGGTTGCGCCGATCGAATCCGGCCGATCCGCGGGTTCAGGAGCTGGAGCGTCAGCTGCGCGCCCCCGATCCCCTCCCTTGAGCCCCAAGGAGCATCCTCCGCCGTTGCCGCCCCTTCGCGGCCGGCTTTGCCAGCCGCTTCCCCCCTGATGCCATGACCATCGTGATCCCCGGACCCCTTCTGCATGAAGGCAAGGCCAAGCGGGTCCATGCCACCGACCATCCCGATTGGCTGGCGGTGGACTTCAAGGATGATGCCACCGCCTTCAATGCTGAAAAGCGGGCCAGCCTGGCGGGCAAGGGGGTGTTGAACTGTCGCATCTCGGCCCTGCTGTTCGAGCACCTCAAGGATCGGGGTGTGCCCACCCATTACCTGGGCATTCAGAACGGCCACTGGATGGTGGTGCGCTCCGTGCGGGTGATTCCGATTGAGGTGGTGGTCCGCAACATCGCCGCCGGTTCTCTTTGCCGCCAGATGCCGATCGCGCCGGCCACCCCCCTCGATCCACCGCTTCTGGATCTGTACTACAAGGACGATGGCCTCGGCGATCCGCTGCTGACTCCGGCCCGGCTTGAGCGGCTGAATCTGCTCGCTCCCGGCCAGCTCCAGCAGGTCGAAGCCCTGGCACTGCAGGTCAACCGTGAGTTGAGGACCCTGTTCGCTTCGGTGGACCTTGAACTGGTGGATTTCAAGATCGAACTCGGGTTCACCAGCGACGATCGTCTGGTGGTGGCCGATGAGATCAGCCCCGACACCTGTCGCCTCTGGGATCGGCGTGGGGCCGAGGGAAACGATCGGATTTTGGACAAGGATCGCTTCCGCCAGGACCTCGGTGGGGTGGTCGAAGCCTACGGGGAGGTCCTCAAACGGGTCGAAGGGGTCTGTCCGGAACCCATGGTTTATCGGTAAGGTCAGCCGGACTCGCGGCCCGGCCGCTCCGCTCCCCCTTATTCATGCCCGGCGATCGCCTTCGCAGGATGCCCATGCTTCCAGAAGCCTCCTGGCGAATCGCTGCTCTGGCGGGGCTGGTGCTCGTGGCTCCAGGCCCAGTCAGTGCCGCCTCAGGGGCCATTCCGTCTTCGGGATCGGCCGGGAAAGGATTGGATCCCTCTCCAGCTCCGCTGCTCAAACCCCTGCCTCCACTTCCCGGTGCGGCCCAGCTCGCTCAGGCGACACCTGCCTCTGTGACACCTCCAGGGGCCACTGGGCTGCCGCCCAAGACGGTCCCGGCCCCAGCGGTTCCAGCCAGCGGGGTCCCGGTTAAAGCCGTTCCGGCCAAACCCTCACCGGCGCAAGCGGTTCCCCAGAGCCCGCTACCAGCCGGAGCAGTCCCGGCTGCATCGGGGCCAGCCAACGCGGCTCCCGCCAAAGCGGCTCCTACCCCTTCCCTGCCCGCTAAGCCCCTGCCTGGGGCGGGCCCTGCTGCGGCCAAAGATCGCGCCCTTCCCAAACCGGCCGCAACAGCCCCCGCTGTCACAGGGGCCGGGGCCAGTCCAGGCTCGGGGGGCAAGCCGCCGGTCGGATCGACGTCAGGTCCTGGTTCCCAACCGGGTTCAGCCACTTCCGCTCCAGCCGTGCAGCCCGCTGGAAAGTCCCCCAGCCCAGCCGAAATCCCAACTGGCCCTCCAGGCGGGGCACCGCCCGTCAGATCCGGCACGCCACCCTTTGGTGCTAATGGGAATACCCCCACCGCCCCCATCGTTCCAGCCACACCTCTGATCCCCGGTGCGGGTCAGATGGAGCCGCCTGCGGCTGGGGACGGTTCGAACCCGTACCAGACGCCGGTCGTCACGCCCCCGGCCGCCACCAATGAACCACGGGTGCTGCTCAGCCAGGTGGTCATCGAGGGATTGGCACGTCACCCCGAGCGCCAGCGCCTGGAGCGGGCCATCTACGAATCCCTGACCGTTTCCGGGGGCACCGAGGTGACCCGCAGCGAATTGCGCAAGGACCTGGCGGCGATTTACGCCACTGGCTGGTTCTCTGATGTGCGCATGCAGCCCTTCGATACCGCCGTCGGCGTCAAGCTGGTGATCAAGGTGGTGCCGAATCCGGTGCTGCGCAAGGTGAGCCTGGATCCCGCCAATGTGCTGTTGCCGGATACGTTGGTCAAAGAGACCTTTGCGCCCGATTACGACCGGACCATCAATCTCAAGACCCTTCAAAATCGCCTGCAGGATTTACAGAAGTGGTACGCCGATCAGGGCTATTCCCTAGCCCGTGTCACAGGACCCACCCGGGTTAGTCCTGAAGGGGAGGTCGTGCTGGCGGTGCGGCAGGGCCTTGTCGAGGATGTTGAAGTCCAATTCCTCAGCAAGGAGGGCTCTAACACCAATGACAAGGGCGAACCGATCAAGGGCAAGACCAAGCCCTGGGTAATCCGCCGCGAAATATCGCTGAAGTCAGGTCAGCTCTTCAACCGCCGCCGCCTTGAAGATGACCTCAAGAGGCTCTACGGAACTGGATTGTTCAGCGACGTCAAGGTCACCCTTAAGCCAGTGCCCAACGATCCTGGCCGAGTCACGGTGCAGATCGGGGTGGTTGAACAATCGACAGGGTCTCTTTCGGGTGGTTTGGGTTATAGCCAGAGCCAGGGGGTCTTTGGGCAGGTTCAGATTCAGGACAGCAATTTCCGCGGGCGTGCCTGGGATCTGGCCACCAGCTTCACCTACGGGCAGTTCGGTGGATTGGCTGATGTCACCTTCACCGATCCCTGGATTAAGGGGGATCCATTCCGTACGGCGTTTCGTGTCAAAGCGTTCATCAGCCGTGATGTGCCCCAGATTTTCCAAAGTCGAGACAATGGCAGTATTTATACGGCTTCCGACTTCTATCAGGCTCCCGGTACATCAGTTGCTTACAATATCAACTCTAATAATAATCCCCTTGGCAAAACAATTGATTCGGTTCAATCGGCTGAATCCAAGGATTCTGACAGCAGTTGGTTTGACTACGACGGAAATTCCGTCGTTATTCAACGTGTTGGCGGCAACATTCAATTTGTCCGTCCCCTCAATGGAGGCGATCCCTTCAAGCGCGCTCCCTGGAGTGTGTTGGTTGGCCTGAGCGCTCAACAGGTCACGCCCATGAACTATTCGGGCTCCATCCAGCCCTATGGCGTTGCCGCTAATAATTTCAACAATAATGGAGGACAGGTGCCGATTAACTCGGTGATCTGTGTCAGTTACAACTGTGCTGACCACAATCAGTTGCTTGGTCTGCGTATAGCGACGACCATGAATACCTTGAATGATCCACGTAATCCAACCAAGGGTAATTTCTTCAGTTTCGGGACCGAACAATTTGTCTCTGTCGGACCTGATTCCCCCAGTTTCAATCGGTTGCGCGGCAGCTTCACCCATTACATCCCGGTGAAATGGCTCAAGTTTTACAAGGGTTGTCGGGCCAAGCCGGGCGAAACCGAGGATTGCAAACAGGCCATCGCCTTCCAGGCCACTGCCGGTACCAACATCGGCTCCTTGCCTCCCTATGAAGCCTTCTGCATGGGCGGCGGCAATTCGGTTCGTGGTTATTACGACTGTGATCTGGGCGTCGGTCGCAGCTTCGGGGAGGCCACGGTGGAATATCGCTTCCCCCTGCTCAAGATCGTCAGCGGTGAATTATTTATCGATGGAGGCAGCGCCTTTGGCACCCAGACCGATGTCCCCGGCCAACCGGGCACCTTGCTTGGCAAGCCCGGTCAGGGGTTTTCGGTGGGCACCGGCGTGATCGTCACCACCCCGGTGGGTCCTCTGCGGCTTGAGGTGGCCAGCCAGGACTTCACGGGTCTCTGGCGCTTCAATCTTGGCGTTGGCTGGAAGTTCTAGTGACTCACTGGCCTTCCGACTACCACCACGCCTGGACCCTCGACAGTTCTGTCGAGCGCCGTGGCGTCGGCCTGCACAGCGGTGACAGCAGCCGGGTGCGTCTCCAGCCCAGTGATCGACCCGGCTACTGGGTCGGCTGGTTGGATGAACCTGCCCTGCCCATGCACAGGCTCGCCCCTGACAGTGTCGTCGACACCCGCTTGTGCACGGCCCTGGGCTTGGGCCAGCGCCGCCTGGCCACAGTCGAGCATCTTTTGGCGGCCCTGGCCGGTTGCGGTGTCAGTCAAGCCGAGCTGTGGCTGGAGGGTGAGGAGGTGCCTTTGTTGGATGGATCAGCCCTGCCCTGGGTGGAGGCCATTGCTGAAGCGGGGCTGCGGCCCTGCGGTCTGCGCAGCATTCCCGAGTTGCCGGCGGATCCATTGGTGCTCCACCGGGACTCAGGTTTTGTCCTGGCCCAACCCGCCGACGTCCTGCGGGTGTCCGCCGCTGTCGATTACCCCCAAGCGGCCATCGGTCGTCAGTTTTTCAGCCTGGAACTCACGCCCGATCTCTTCGTCGAGGCAATCGCCCCGGCCCGCACCTTCGGCTTTCGCGAACAGGTCGATCAGTTATTGGCGGCAGGTCTGATCAAGGGCGGCGCCTTGGACAATGCCTTGGTGTGTGATGGGGACCATTGGCTCAATCCACCTCTGCGTTTCCCCGACGAACCGGTGCGCCATAAGCTTCTTGATCTACTGGGGGATCTGGCCCTGGTGGGCCTGCCCAAGGCCCATGTGTTCGCCTATCGCGGATCCCATGGGTTGCACACAGCCCTGGCTGCTGCCATTGCCACGGTTCAGGCCGATGGCTCCGCATCCGACGGGATGGCCCCTGTCCCTCTACCCCGTACCCTTCCCACTGCCAGCGTCACGACCGGTTCACTCCCTTCGCCCGCCCGTCCTTGAGCTCCACTTCCGCCCTATCGCCGGCCTCCGCTTCGGCCACCGCCCCTGTCCAGCCAGCCGCCTGTGCGGCGGAATCAACCTCGTCCCCCTGCGCCGAAGTGACCACCGTTTCAGCGCCGGTGCGATCAGCGGCGGAGTCCCCCCCAACGCGGCAACCGGTGGTTCTCACCAGTGAGGAAATCCAGGGTCTGCTGCCCCATCGCTATCCCTTCGCGCTGGTGGATCGGGTGATTGAGCACGTGCCCGGCAAGCGGGCCGTGGCCCTGAAGAACATCAGCCTCAACGAACCCCAGTTCCAGGGCCATTTCCCCGGTCGGCCCCTGATGCCCGGTGTATTGATCGTTGAGGCCATGGCTCAGGTGGGTGGGCTGATCGTCACCCAGATGCCTGATATTCCCAAAGGACTCTTTGTCTTTGCCGGAATCGACGCGGTGCGTTTCCGCAAACCCGTGGTTCCCGGCGACCAGCTCCGCATCACCTGCGATCTGCTCAGCTTCAAGCGTCGCCGATTCGGCAAGGTGCATGCCCAAGCCTCTGTCGAGGGTGAACTGGTCTGCTCGGGGGACCTGCTGTTTTCTTTGGTGGACTGAGCTGATGTCCAGCACTGCCATGGCCCCTTTGGTGCATCCGACCGCTGTCGTGGATGCCAAAGCTCGCCTGGGGGAGCGCGTCTCGATTGGGCCCTACGCCGTCATTGGTCCGGAGGTGGAGATTGGCGATGATTGTCAGATCGGTCCCCACGTGGTGATCGATGGCCGCGTGAGGCTGGGCAAGCAGAATCGCCTGTTTCCCGGGGCCTGCATCGGCATGGAGCCACAGGATCTCAAGTATGGCGGTGCCCCGACCGAAGTGGTGATTGGAGACGGCAATACCTTCCGCGAATGCGTCACCATCAATCGCGCCACCCATGAGGGGGAAAGCACCGTGGTGGGCAATGGCAATTTATTGATGGCCTACAGCCATCTCGGCCATAACTGTTGTCTCGGTGATCGGATTGTCATCGCCAATGGTGTTGCTGTGGCCGGCCATGTGGTCATCGGCGATCGGGCGGTGATTGGTGGTGTCCTGGGCATTCATCAGTTTGTGCACATCGGCAGCCTGGCCATGGTTGGAGGCATGAGCCGGATCGACCGCGATGTTCCTCCCTTTATGATGATTGAGGGTCACCCGGGTCGGGTGCGAGGCCTCAACAAAATTGGATTGCGCCGCAGTGGCATGGCCGAGCGCGACGATGGCGCTCAGTTGCGTCAACTGCAGCAGATCTGGACTTTGATCTATCGCAGCGACCTGGTCTTGGCCGACGCCCTGCTCCAGGCTCGTCAGCAAACTCTCCTGCCCTTGGCGGAAGAACTCTGCTGTTTCCTGGAGGCTTCAACGGGTCCGGGTCGCCGGGGTCCCTTGCCGGCCCAGCGCTGATGGTGCGCCTGCTTGTGAGCACCGGCGAGGTGTCCGGTGATCTGCAGGGCTCGCTGCTGATCAAGGCATTGCACCAGGAGGCCCGTCGACGCCAAATCCCCCTCGAAGTCGTGGCTCTGGGGGGGCGTCGGATGCGGGAAGCGGGGGCCGAGTTGATTGCCGACACAGCCACCATGGGTGCGATCGGGCTGTGGGAGGTGCTGCCGTTTGTGCTGCCGACCCTCAAATTGCAGCGAACCCTGCGCCGCTGGCTGGTCGAAACCCCGCCGGATGGGGTTGTTCTGATCGATTACATGGGATCCAATGTCAGTTTGGGCCGCCAGGTGAAGCGGCGCCACCCGCAGATTCCGATTTCGTATTACATCGCTCCCCAGGAATGGGCTTTCCGACTCGGTGAACGCGGCACCACCCAACTGATCGGATTCACGGATCAGATCCTGGCCATCTTTCCTGAGGAGGCTCGCTTCTACGGGGCCCGTGGCGCACCGGTCACCTGGGTGGGCCATCCCCTCATCGATACCCTCGGGGATCGTCCCTCACGGCAGGAGGCCCGCCGCCAGCTTGGATTGGATCCCGAAGCCCCGGTGTTGCTGCTGTTGCCAGCCTCGCGCCGCCAGGAGCTGCGTTATCTGCTGCCGCCGATGGCCCAGGGCCTGGCCCTGTTACAGGCGGCCCATCCCAGGTTGGAGGTGCTGGTGCCTGCGGGCCAGCGAGGCTTTGAAAAGCCGATCGAGGCCGTCATGGCCGACGCGGGTGTCCGCTGCCGGATCATTGCTGCCGATGACGCGGACCAGCTCAAGCCCCAGCTCTGTGCGGCGGCCGATGTGGCCCTGACCAAATCGGGCACCGCCAATCTTGAATTGGCCCTGCGGGCCGTCCCCCAGGTGACCGGATATCGGGTCAGTCGACCCACGGCTTTTGTGGCCCGCCACTTGCTGCGCTTCAATGTTCCTCACATCTCTCCTGTGAATCTCGTCCTCAATGAGCGGCTCGTGCCTGAATTGCTCCAGGATGGATTGACACCTGAAGCGATCGCCCAGGCCGTCGAGCCCCTGCTTGTTGCCCACCATCCGGAGCGCCTGAGGCAGCTGGAGGGATATCACCGGCTGCGCGAATGCCTCGGCGATCCAGGCGTCACCCAGCGCGCGGCATCCGCCATTCTAGATCAGGTGCTGCAACGTTCTCCATGCGCCTGATCGTCCTGCTGCTGAGCGCCCTGCTGGTGCTGATGCCTTCAGCACCTGCCTGGGCTGCCACCGAGGAGGCGGTCCTCGCCGGGGGCTGTTTCTGGTGTCTGGAACACGACCTTGAGGGCCTTCCAGGCGTTCTGGATGTCGAAAGCGGCTACAGCGGTGGCAAGGGAGCCAACCCCACCTACCGGCAGGTGTCCGCTGGCGGCAGTGGACACCAGGAAAGCGTCAGGGTGCGCTTCGACAACACCAAACTTCGCTATGAGGCCCTGCTGAGGGCCTACTGGCGCAACATCGATCCCTTCGATGGCTCCGGGCAATTTTGCGACCGAGGCGATTCCTATCGCCCCGTGATTTTCACCACCAACGCCACCCAGGCGGTGGAGGCGCGCAATTCGCTGGTGGCGGCGGCTCGGGAGCTGGGCCGACCGGCTTCGGATCTCAAGGTGACGGTGCGTCCCTTGGCCCGCTTCTGGCCCGCCGAGACGTATCACCAGAATTACGCCCGCCGCCATGGCTTGCAATATCGCTACTACCGCTGGTCTTGCGGCCGAGACCGTCGCCTCGACGCCGTCTGGGGCCCACGGGCTCGCACTTCTGAGCGCTGGGTGGCAGCCACCCAGGCCAATGCGGTCAAGTTGTTATCCGACCCTGGAGCCCCACCCGTCAAAGAGCTGAGGCTTCAGGGAGCACCATTGCCAGCTTCAGCAGCAGCTTCATCAACAGAGCATCAGTGACACCAGGGGGAGCACCAAGAACCGATGGGTCCCCAAGCACACCGGTGTAACAATCCAACCTCAACTCTCGATCACTGGAAGCCGATCACTGCAAGCGCACCTCTGAAAACGCCTCACCGACACTGCAACACAAACGCCGACATCAAGTCGACTTCAAATCGTCGACATCAAACAGAGCATCGTTAACAAGTTCATGGCGACCGGCTGGGCAGAACTGAATTGTGCCGATAATCTGACATCTGCATCCAGGCTCGACCATGTATCTGCTGACCGTCCGCGATGGTCTGCACACGCGCCATATCGGGCCCTACGCCTCGCCTCCGTTGGCTGCAGCGGATCTTGACAAGCTTCTTGCCGGATGCGGTCCCCAGGTGCACTGGCAGATTCATCGCCTGGAGTCCCCCGAGGCCGCACTCAACGCCCCTGCCCCCCCCGGCCTGTCAGGGACTGTGATGAGTGGTAACGGGACGCCCCTGGCGGCCTGAGGGCTCCTCAGGCCGGAGCACCCGCCAGGATCCAGCCCACCAGGGTGCGAACGCCAAATCCGGTGGCTCCGGGGGGACAATCGCCTCGACCTTTGTCACTCCAGACGGTGCCGGCGATGTCCAGATGGGCCCAAGGCAGCTCAGCCGTGACGAAATCCCGTAGAAACAGGGCTGCCGTGATCGATCCCCCCGGGCGCGGGCCGGTGTTCTTCAGATCCGCCAGGTGGCTTTTGAGCCCCTCTTTGTACGAATCCCGCAGCGGCATGCGCCAAAGAGCCTCGCCGCCGCTCCTGGCTGAGCTCTCCAGGCCGGCGGCCAGGGTGTCGCTGCCGGACCAGAGTCCGGCAATCTCTTCGCCGAGCGCGATCACGCAGGCTCCAGTCAAGGTGGCCAGGTCGACGATGGCATCCGGTTCCAGCTTGCAGGCGTAAACGAGGGCGTCGGCCAGGGTCAGACGGCCCTCGGCATCGGTGTTGTTCACCTCGATCGTTTTGCCGTTGGAGGCCGTCAGCACATCTCCTGGGTGGATGGCGTTGCCGCTGATCATGTTTTCGCAGCTGGCGACGATGGCATGCACCTCGACGTCGGCGGGGCGCAACTGACCGATCGCCCGCATCGCCCCCAGCACTGCGGCACTACCACCCATGTCGTATTTCATCATCTCAATCTGTGACCCTGCCACCTTGAGGTTGTAGCCGCCGGAATCAAAGGTGAGGCCTTTGCCCACCAAGGCCACCCGCCGCGTCGCCCCGGCGGGCCGGTAAATGAGATGGATGAATTTCGGCGGTAGATCGGAGCCTTGGGCCACCCCCAGGTAGGCCCCCATGCCCAGGGCTTCGCAATCGCTTGTCTCGAGCAACTTCAGCTCCAAATCGAAGTCTCGGGCCAGGCCAGCGGCGATCTCAGCAAGTCCTGCCGGGGTGGCGACATTGGGCGGGGAGGCGACCAACTGGCGGGCCAGTTCGACCCCTGCGCAGATCGGCTCCACCTCCGCCAGGCCTTCGGCAGCCGTGGCGTTCAATCCGAGGAGTGCCAGCTCATCCGGTTTGAACTCCTGTTCAGCCTCGCTGCGGAAACGCTGGTCCTGGTAGAGACCAAGCCTGGCGGCTTCCGCCATGGCGGAGGCCGCCACCCGCCCATCGAGTCCCTCCACGGGCATGGCGATGGCGATGCGGCGGGCACCAGAGCGGTTGGCGGCCTTTACACCTGTGGCGACGGCGGACCGGAGGGCGGTGGCATCGAACTGGGCCGGATGGCCAAGCCCCACAATCACCACAGTGGCTGGGCTGGCTCCGATGCGGTCGAGGGCCAGGCTCTCACCGGGCTTACCCCGAAAGCGACGGTGCTCCAACAGGGCATCCAGGTCGAGCGCCAGCATCGAGCCCAGTTGACGGCGCAGGGGATGGTCCCCGTCACTGAACAGTCCAACCACCAGGCCTTCGCCTTTCCATTGGGCCAGGTCGTTGTCGCCAGCATCGTTACCTGAGTCCTTAACGGTGCTGATGCAGCGGATGTCCATGGCCCAGAGCCTTTGGCGCCGATCGTAGCCACCTCCCTCGGGGGGGAACCGGGCTGACTGACGGATCTGAGGCCTGAGGTCCGAGCCCTCATTCAGACGCCTCAGTCAGACACCTCAGTCAGGATCGGCGGTGAAGGGGGTCGCCCAACGCCCGCGGGTTTCCTTGTTGAAAGGGGGCAACCAACGGCGGATCAGGGCCTGCTCCAGTTGGCGGCGCTGGCGCGCCGGGCTCGGTACATCGCACCAGAAACGGATGCTCAACATCGGCGTCAGTCCGACGTGCCGCAGGGCTTCGACGTAGGCCGCCAGGTAACCCTTGCAGTCGTGATCCCCCTTCCAGCGGCGATCAGCCTGGCCCGTTTCCCCCACGTACAACAGCAGCGGCAGGGGCTGGCCTGCGGGGCGATCCAACACGAAGTAGAGGCTGGCACCCCGATGGGGTGGATTGGGCCAGCGCCAGAAATCCAGAGCCAGGGGGGTCAGCCGCAGGGGATTGCAGTCGTCCGCCAGGGCATTGGCTGACCTGGAGGATGGGTTGTTGAACAGGTTGCCCTGGCGCTCTGACGCAACCGAGGCCCCTGGCTGGGCGGGCTGATCGGGATCCTGCCCCGCCAGGGGGGCGAACAGGGGACTCTGGTGGGCCAGCACCCGCTCCTGCCAGGCCAGGAGTTGGTCGCGGCGCAGGGGCAGTGCGCTGGCGGCGCTGGTGCCTTCGCGGTCCTGACCGGGAGGATCCACCCCATCCCTGCGGCCTTCGGACTCAAACAAACTGGGTTGGCGCGGGGTGGGTCGAGCCATGGCTGGGGCGATTCAGCCTTTGGTGAGGGGAAGCTTCGGTCCGTGGCGCTCGTCCGGTCGCTTGGGCTCCGACCGCTCAAGAGCGTTCTGTTGAGCGCCCATTTGATCACGGCCTCGCCGTTCAATCTTGCCCAGTTCAATTCTTGGCCTTTGAATGATCTTTTCTGAGCTGATTGGCTCTGAGCTGATTGCCCTTGAGCTGATTGGCTCTGAGCTGATCTTCGCTGAGCTGTCACCCTGTTCCATTTTCTTGCGTTGCAAGGTGTTCTGTTCACTGCGTTGCCGTTCACTTCCTTGGCTTTGACTGGCCTGGCGTTCAACCCTTTCTCGCAGGGAGTTCTGTCGTGGGGAGTTCGGTCCAGGGTCGCCGAAAGCAGTCCGGGTGGGTTGCTCGTCAAAGGGGAGCCTGGCCCCGTTGGCGGGCTGGCCAGGGGGCAGACAGGGCCCGGGTTCAGCGGCTGTGAAGTCGACCTTGCCGATCATCGCTTCGATCACCTCAGGCGGAAACTGAAGGCGCAGTTGCAGGTCGGCTAGATCAAGAAAGGGTGCTCGCGACCGCTCGCGCAGCAGGCGCACGCAACGATCCGGAGAGAGGCCCAGGTGGTCCTGCAGCATGGCGCTGCTTGCCTGGTTGAGCGGTACCAGTGCCGGGGTCTGCAGCACGGGAGGCCCGTCATACCAACGGAACACCAGCATGGGCCGCCAGACCTCCAGGGTATCGGCGTCCAGATTCAGGAGCCTCTGGAGATCCTCCAGGCCACTGAGTTGCACGCCGCCGCGCTGCAACCGCAGCAACAGGTCCACCTGGATGGCCGTGCAGCCTGGCAGCTGCTGCCACTCGGCCGCGGTGGCGCGATTGACATCCAGCTGCCAGCCCCGGGCCCCCGATCGTCCCAGGCCGCGACGCTCACTGAGGCGTGCGACCTGATTCAGCCCCAGGTCGAGGACAAGGCGAGCGCCTCGCCGGGAAACCGAGGCGCTGCTGGCCTCAGCCCCTCGAGAGGGAGCGGCGTTGGCTCTCCTTTCGGGGAGGGGCTTTGCCGGTGGCACGTCGCCCAGTTGCGCTGTCGCGTTCAGGATCCGGCGTGCCAGTGGGTCCAGCCAATGCCGCTTGGCCATGGCGGCAGGAATCGAACAGAGAAGACTCGAACTGTGCCATGAAATCCCAAGGGGGGCCAGGGGGAACCCTTCAGGTGGATCGTGTTTCACCCTGGGGCCGCTCGATCAGCCCCCTGGCCAGGGCGAGAACACAGGCATGGGTCCTGTCCCTGGCCCCAAGTTTGCGGATCAGGGAGCTCAAGTGGCTCTTGATCGTTTCCGGAGCCAGCTGCAGACGGGCAGCGATCTCCCAGTTACGCTCGCCGATCGCCGCCCAGCGCAGCACATCCAATTCCCTCGCGGTCAGGGGGGGGCGTGGCCCCCCGGCTGGGTCGCTTTCCGGCTGGGGCCGGAGCATGGCTTCCTGAAGCACCCCCACAACGCCCGCCCGTTGCAGGGCCTTCCAGGTGAGGGGTTCGGGCGGCCGTTCCATCACCAGCACGGTGGCCAGCGGCGATTGCCGTTGGCGGCAACCAAGCACCAATTCAAGGCCGCTGCCTTGATCGAGCTGTTCACCCACCAGCAGGAGTTCCGGGCCGAGACGGTGGACCAGATCCAGGCCTGCCGAGAGGGTGGTTGCTGCACCCAGCAGCAGATCTGGCTGAGGTAGGGGGCCCGAGAGCAGGCGGATCAGCTGGCGGGTCGGCAGACAGCAGACCAAGCGACTCCCCGTCAGGATCTGGTTGAGATGGGATGGGGGCCTTGGTTCTGGCCAAAGAGGGGACGGCTGCCCCATGCCGAGCGATGCGGGCTTCTAGTTTGCGGGGGGTCTCCCGGTCGGTGGCATCTTTCGATACGTGGATCCGCACATCCAGACGCCGCGTGAGTTACCAGAATCAAGTTCTGGTCGTTCTGTCCGCCTGCAAGTCGATGGCTTTTTTCGATTCCGACATCGTGCAGGATGAAGCGCGGCGTCTTTTCAGCGACTACCAGCAACTGATGCAGCTGGGCAGTGATTACGGCAAGTTCGACCGCGAGGGCAAGAAGCTCTTCATCGAACGCATGGAGGAAATGATGGATCGCTACAAAGTCTTCATGAAGCGCTTCGAACTCTCGGAAGACTTCCAGGCCAAGCTCACGGTCGAGCAGCTACGGACCCAGCTGGGTCAGTTTGGACTCACTCCTGACAGCATGTTTCAGCAGCTCAACTTGACCCTGGAGCGCATGAAGCGCGAATTGGGCACCTCCGACTAGCCCTGGGCAGCATTCCAGGACAGGCTTTGCTGTGGCTGCGTACGATCCCCGCTGATCTTGGCGATGGGCCCTCTGATGGTTGAGGCGAGCGGCGTAGATCAGGGCGGCCTGGCCCAGGGTCTCCCTCCCATCTGGGCAGGCCTGCCCACCTGGCTGAGCAGGGGCCTGGCCGATCTTTTCCCCGCAGCCGTCTGGGTTGCATCCAACCCTTCACCCAAAGACGCCGATCAGCACCTCGCCGCCCGTCTGGCCGAAGCCGAGCGCCAGGGGCGTCCCCTGCGCGTCAAGCTCGGCATTGACCCCACGGGAAGCGACATTCACCTGGGCCATTCGATCTTGTTCCGCAAATTGCGGGCTTTTCAAGACGCGGGCCACACCGCTGTTCTGATCATTGGTGATTTCACGGCCCGCATCGGGGATCCCACCGGCAAAAGCAGCACAAGGGTGCAGCTCAGCGCCGCCGAAGTGGAGGCCAATGCTGAAACCTATCTGGTGCAACTCGGCCTGGGTCAGGATCCGGAGAGGGCCCTGCTTGATTTCACCACCCCTGGGCGGCTGGAGGTGCGCCGCAACAGCGAGTGGTTGGCTGGGATGGATCTGCCGGCGGTGATTGACCTGCTCGGCACCAGCACCGTGGGGCAGATGTTGGCCAAGGAGGATTTCGCCAACCGCTACGGCTCCGGCACAGCGATTGCGTTGCATGAATTTCTTTACCCCCTGTTGCAGGGCTACGACTCGGTCCAGGTTCAGGCGGATGTGGAGCTGGGCGGCACCGATCAGAAGTTCAATGTGGCGATGGGCCGCGATCTCCAGCGCCACTTCGGCCAGCGGCCCCAATTCGGGTTGTTGCTGCCGATCCTGCCGGGCACCGATGGGGTGCAGAAGATGAGCAAGAGCCTGGGGAACACCGTTGGGCTGGGTGAGGATGCGCTCTCGATGTATTCGAAGCTTGAGAAAGTGCCCGATGCGGTGGTGAATGACTACCTCACCCTGCTCACCGATCTGGATCTGGGGGCGTTATCTGACAATCCTCGCCAGCGCCAGAAGGAGATGGCTTTGGCCATCACCGCCGCCCGCCATGGCAGGGCGGCGGCCACGGTGGCCCAGGCCGATGCCGAGCTTCTGGTGAGCGGCGTTGCCGGGGCGGGGGCTGCTGAAGCGGAGGTGCTGGAGGTTTCCCTGGCGGGGGTGAATTTTCCCGCCAAGGCCTTCTACCTGCTGGGGGCCGTGGGGATTGGCACCAGCAGTGAGGCCAAACGCCGGATCCAACAAGGCACGGTCAAGCTAGGTGGGGAAAAGCTCGACGATCCCCATCGCGAATTCTCCAGCCCAGCGGAGCTCGATGGTCTGATTTTGCAGTGGGACAAGAAAACCTTTCGTCGCTTTGTGGCGGCTTGATTGATTGGGTCGCTTTGGTCCTTTGCCTCAACGAGGGCAGCCCGCGTCAGGGTGGCGCAACTAACGCATCCACCTGTTAAGGCGCCTCAGCAATCGAGGCTTTCACGGGTGTCGGCGCCTGTCACCGGATTGCGACCACTGGCGATGCGACAGAGGCGGACCTGGTCAGAGCGATCGAGCAGGGCTTCGCTGAAATCAGCGTCGGTGATGTCGGCGCCGGCGAAGCTGCTGCCGGAGGCGATCACACCATGCAGGATCGCGCCCCGGAGGTTGGTGCCGCTCATGTCGACCCGATCCATCAGCACATCACTGAGATCGGCCCCACTGAAATTGGCCTTGGCAAAGGCGCCCTGGGTAAAGATGGCGCCGTGCAGGTCGGCGCCACTGAAGTCCGCGTCACGGGCGACGGCCCCGGCGAAGGAACTTTCAGCCAGCTGTTGACCATGGAAATCCTGGCCGCTCTGGTTGGTGAGGGTGTAATCAACCCGGTCGGCATCGCTGGCGGCCGCCGGGGCGATGGGACCCCCCAGGCTGAAAACCACGGTCAACACCAGCCCCAGGGCCGCGAGCAGCGCCCCGGAGATCAGGGAGCGCAGCCGCTGCACAGGGGAGGGGGACATGGAGAGCCTGGGGGAAGGGGAGGACAGGGGGTCAGACCGTGGTGATGGGCACTCCCAGATGCTGACTGATCCGATCGAGGGCTGCCTTCTCTTCGGCGGTCACTTTTTCACCACTGCCGAACAGGCCATTGCCGGCGGCTTCGGCCACCGCTTTGCAGCCGTCCACGATCAACTGGGCGTATTGCTGGCAGCATTCAGCATCGCCTTTGCTGCGGGCCAGGGCCATGGCCTCATCCACTTCGGCCAGGGCCTTGTCGAGCACCTTGCCATTGCGGACATCGTCCACGGACACCTCCAGCTTTTCGGGTTTGATGCCCTGCTTGAGGGCTTCCTGATCGAAAAGGCTGGCAATCAGCGGGTTGGAGGCATAGCGGGTCGCGGCCTGGGCGAGTTCGCGGCCAAGGGCGATGGCCTCCTTGGCACTGGAGAAGATGCCCATGTCGACCGCCATCACAGCCATGGCGGCGGACAGGGGGCCGCCCAGGAGTTTGTTGCGTTCGTCGCTGGTCAGTTCGATGGCCATGAAGAGGGTGTCGTTTGACACTGAGTTCTTGCCAAGCATGGCGGAATGCTCCGGTGTCGTCATCCCGTTGAAGGCCGATCCAGATGGGGGATCACCGCCCCCAGCAGGTGCAGGGAGCCAGCCACCACCGGCATGGGACCGGATCCGTTCACCAGCCAGGCCAAACCCTCTGGCTGGGTGGCGACTTCCCTGATGGCTGTGGCCAGGTGGGGGCGCGCTAGGACCAGGTCGGCTCGGCTCCAGGAGGGCAGATCGGGCACAGCAACCAGAGCCACCTGGTCACCGTCTCGCAGTAACGCATCCAGAACCAGGGGGGCCTCTTTGGCCTTTTGCATCCCCAGCAACCAGCGTCGTGGTCCGCCACCATCAAGGGCGTCGAGCCGATCCAGTTCGTCCCTCAGGGCCAGCGCCGCCGGGGGATTGTGGGCGCCATCCAGCAGAAGGGGATGCCCTTGCCAGTGGCGTCTCTCCAGGCGCCCCGGCCAGCGGGCGGCTCCCAGGCCCTGGATGATGGCCGCAGGGGATACGGACCACCCCAGCGCGTCGAGGGCTTCGGCCATGGCGACCGCCACCGCCGCGTTGCTTCGTTGCAGGTTCCCCGCCAAGCCCAATCGAGGCCCCCCCTCCGCTGCGGCGGTCAGGGGATTCACCCAACGCAGTTCGCAATTGAACCGTTGGGCTTCGTCGCGCAGCACCTCGGCCACTTCTGGACCCTGGGGGCCACTGATGGCCACCTGGGCGCCGGCCATCACCCCGGCCTTCTCGCGGGCGATCGCCGTCAGGTTGTCCCCCAGACGATCGATATGGTCCCTGCCGATGGGTCCAAAGCCCACCACGGACCGTTGCGGGTGGGCCGTGGTGGCATCCAGTCGTCCCCCCAGGCCCACCTCAAGGACCACCAGGGGCAAGCCCTCGGCCGCGAATCGGTCGAAGGCCGCGGCGGTGAACAGCTCGAAGGGGGTTAGGCCATGGCGGTGACCGATGGCCAGCCAGCGGCTCAGATCAGACCGCAGGGTGTCGGCCTCGATCCAGGCGCCATCGAGCTGGATCCGTTCGCACCAGCTCACCAGGTGGGGAGAGCGATAGGTGCCGCAGCGCCAGCCCGCCGCCCGCAGGATGCATTGGAGCTGGGTGGCGATCGAACCCTTGCCATTGGTGCCAGCCACCTGAACCGCGGCAAAACGCCGTTCGGGATGGCCACCCTCCGCCAGGGCGGCCAGCATCCGATCGAGGCCCAGCTTGATGCCTCGGCCGGCGAAGGGCTCGAGCAGGTCATCCAGGTCGACGGGGGGCGGCAGGAAACCTGGGTTTAGTGGTGGCTCAGCCAAGCAGGACCTCGCGCTTCAGGGGGCCAGGTTCGCGAGGGTTCGCTCCAGCCTGGCGACCATCTCCTGGATGTGGCTTGATTCGATCACGAGGGGCGGCACAAACCGCACGACCCGCGGACCGGCGGGCACCAGCAGCAGCCCTTGCCGGAGGGCGGCCTTGGCCACTTCGGGCGCTGTGACAGTGCCTTCCCGCAACACCAGCCCCTGGAGCAGGCCCCAGCCGCGGCTTGTTTCCAGCAGGTTCGGGTGGCGTTCAATCAGGGCCCCCAGCAGGTCTTGGAGTTGGGCACCCCGCTCTTGCACGTTGGCCAGGAGGCCCCGACGCTCGATTTCGCTGATGACGGTGAGTCCAGCGCGGCAGGAGAGGGGATTGCCCCCGAAGGTGCTGGCGTGTTCGCCCGGTTGGAAGAGATCGCAGGAGGCCTTGACGGCCAGGGCACCGATGGGGACGCCGCCACCCAGGCCCTTGGCGATGGTGAAGGCGTCCGGTTCGACCCCGAGGGTTTCGTAACCCCACCAGCGACCGCTGCGGCCGACGCCGATCTGCACCTCATCAAAGATCAAGAGAATGTTGTGGGCATCGCACAACTGGCGCAGCCGCTGGAAGAAAGCGGGATCTCCCGGATTGACGCCTCCCTCGCCCTGCAGCGGTTCGATCAGCACGGCCGCCACCCGGGGGCCGTCGGCCTCGCAGCTGGCCAGCAGGCTTTCGAAGCTGGCGATGTCGTTGTAGGTGAAGTAGCGGAAGCCCTGCACCATTGGCTCAAACCCGGCGTGGTAGCGGGGTTGGCCTGTGGCGGTCACCGCCGCCAGGGTGCGGCCGTGGAAGCTGGCCTCAGCCGTGAGAATCAGGGGTTCGGCAATCTGGCGAGCCAGGTGGCCGTGCTTTCGGGCCAACTTGATGGCGGCTTCATTGGCTTCGGCGCCGGAGTTGCAGAAAAAGAAGCGATCGGCGCAGCTGCGCTGCCGCAGGGCTTTCGCCAGTTCTTCCTGTTCAGGAATCCGATAGAGGTTGGAGACGTGCTGGAGTTTGGCGAGCTGGTTGCCCAAGGCCTGAGCCAGCACCGGGTCGCTGTGGCCCAGGGTGCAGACGGCGATGCCGGCGACGGCATCAAGGTATTGCCGATCTTCGTGATCCCAGACCCAGACCCCCTGACCTCGCACCAGTTCAAGGGGGAATCGGGCATAGGTGTCCATTACCGAGGAGGTAATGGCAGGGATGGGAGCGGTGGGACTCGAACCCACATGCCCGAGGGCGCTCGATTTTGAGTCGAGTCCGTCTACCAATTCCGGCACGCTCCCTGTGATCCCACTGTACGGGCTCGTCAGTGGGGGTCGACCACGCGGCGGATCGAGGCTCCTACGCCGTTGAGCCGCTCTTCCAGGGCGGCGTAGCCCCGGTCGAGAAACTCCAGACCCATCACCGAGGTGGTGCCATCGGCGGCCAGGCCGGCCAGCACCATGGCCGCCGAGGCGCGAAGGTCGGTGCCTTGCACCGGGGCACCGCTCAGACAGGGCACCCCTTCGATGCAGGCGGTGTTGCCCTGCAGCCGGATCGAGGCACCCATCCGTTGCAATTCGGCCACATGCTGCAGGCGATTTTCAAAGATGTTCTCCACCACCATGCTGGTGCCCTTGGCAGTGGTCAGCAGGCTCATGAAGGGGGCCTGGAGGTCGGTGGGGAAGCCGGGGAAGGGTTGGGTGCGTAGATCTACGGCCTGGACATCATCGGCGCGGATCCGCAGGCCCTTGCCCTCAACCTGCAGGTGGCAGCCGGCCTCTTCCAACTTGGTGAGCACCGCTTTGAGGTGCTCGGGGATCACAGGGGTCACCAGCAGATCGGAGCGGGTGATGGCCCCCGCCAGCAGCAGGGTGCCCGCTTCAATCCGGTCGGGAATCACCGCGTAGTCGGCACCGTGCAGCTCATCGACCCCATCGATGAGGATGGTCGGGGTGCCGGCTCCCCGGATGCGGGCGCCCATGGCGATCAACAGGTCGGCCAGGTCGACGACTTCAGGCTCTTGGGCGGCATTTTCGATTGTGGTCTCGCCCTCGGCGAGCACCGCCGCCATCATCAGAGTTTCGGTGGCCCCGACACTGGGGCAGTCCAGGTGGATTTGACCTCCGGTGAGACGACGGCGACGGCCGGGCACCACGGCGGTTACGACGCCGTGCTCGATGGTGACTTGCGCACCCAGGGCTTTGAGGCCACGAACGTGTTCCACCACAGGGCGAGAACCGATCTGGCAACCGCCTGGCAGGGGCACCTGGGCCTTGCCCATGCGGGCAAGCAGGGGACCAATGCAAAAGAAGCTGGCGCGAAGGGTGTTGACCAGTTCGTAAGGCGGGGCGGCCTGGGTGATGTTGTGACCATCAAGGTCAATGATCTCGCCGCCTCGGATCACCTGAACTCCCAGGGCCGCCAGGATTTCGCCCATGGCGGCGATGTCGGTGAGGCGGGGCACATTGCGCAGTCGCAGGCTGTCGCGGGTGAGCAGGCAGGCCGCCATCAGCACAAGAGCCGAATTCTTGGCCCCATTCACTTTGATCTCGCCTTTTAAACGTTGTCCCCCGGTGATTTCAAGCCTGGGCTGAACAACGGTCTTGGTCGGAGCGGCGAGAAGTGTCATGGATGGGGGATTTCCGACGTGATCTTGCTGAAGCGAATCTTGACAATGATCCAGGCCAACGTCTAGGGGGTCGCCGTTGAAACTGTCTTTCCATTCTCGCCCCTCTGGGGGGCTGCCAGCAAGGACCTTGATGGCGTAAAGTGCTGAGATCAGCGCGGTTTTGCGCTGAATCGCCCGCGGATGTGGCGGAATCGGTAGACGCGCTAGTTTCAGGTACTAGTGACAGCGATGTCGTGGGAGTTCAAGTCTCCCCATCCGCATGATTTCCTCCAATGATTGTTATCAAAATCTCCAACGCTTCCGATGTGGTCGCGTCCAAGCTCGGTAGGTTTCTGGAGAGTCTTACTCCAGACGGATTTGACTGCGACAAGGTTGAGGATGTTTTGATCAGCAAGTTGGTTGAGCAACTTGCCCAGGAGGGCATCGCCGGCGAAGTGGCGGCCGTCCGTGGCATGAACATCGAAGCCAGGCAGCTTCTCATTGAGGAGCGTCTCCATGTCCGGCACCACGAATTTTTCTGATTCCAGCCCAGACCCACCGCTGCTCACCAGTCGACGCAATCCCCTGGTCGGGCGCCTTCGCGAACTCCACACCAGCGCCGGCCGGAAGCGTCAAGGGCTCTTACTTCTTGAGGGCACCCATCTGCTGCAGGAGGTGGTGCGGCTTGGCCTGAAACCTGAGCTGGTGCTGGCCACACCGGATTGGTGCCTCCGTCACCCCCAATGGCTGGAATCCCTCCCCGTCGCCACTGCCCTGCGCCAGGTCAGCGCCGAGGTGCTGGGGGCCGCCGCCAGTACACGCCATCCCGATGGGGTGCTTCTCACCCTGGCACCCCCGCCGCCTCCCAGCAGCGAGGCCGCCGCATTTGTGCTGGCCCTCGATCGCCTGCAGGATCCCGGCAATCTCGGCACCCTGTTGCGGACGGCCCTGGCGGCGGGCGTAGAGCAGGTTTGGCTGGGTGAGGGGGCCGATCCCCATTCTCCCAAGGTGTTGCGGGCTTCGGCGGGGGCGGCCCTGGAGTTGCCCCTGCTGCGTCTCAGTGCCGAATCCCTGCTGGAGCGGGTCGAGCAGGCCCGCCAGGAGGGGCTGCGGATCGTGGCGGCGGCGGCGGCGGCCCCCAGGCCCTACTGGCACTGCAATTGGAGCGAACCGATCCTGCTACTGCTGGGCAACGAGGGCGCCGGGCTGGCGGCTCCCCTGCTGGCCCTGGCGGATGAGCAGGTGAGCATTCCCCACAGCACCGCGGTGGAGTCCTTGAATGTTGCGGTGGCCGCCGCGCCCCTACTGCTCGAGCGCTGGCGTCAGCGCCTTTCGGCCTGATCGAGATCACCAGGGAGGACAATGCCTGAATCGTTTGCGACGTCCCGGTGACGGCCACTCCCTCCCTCCCCTCCCCCGTCGCTGCCGATGACGCCCTCAGCTTTGATGTGATCGTCATCGGGGCGGGTTATGGAGGCTTCGATGCGGCCAAGCACGGGGCCGATCACGGGCTGAAGGTGGCCATCGTCGAATCTCGCGACATGGGGGGCACCTGCGTCAATCGGGGCTGTGTGCCCTCCAAGGCCCTGCTGGCGGCCAGTGGTCGGGTCAGAGAGCTCGCGGACGCGGATCATCTGGCCGGTTTCGGCATCCACGCGGCGCCAGTGCGCTTCGAGCGCCAGAAGATCGCCGATCACGCCGCCCAGCTGGTGGCAACGATTCGGGCCAACCTCACCAAAACCCTGGAGCGCTCCGGCGTCACGATTCTGAGGGGCAAGGGTCGCCTGGAAGGGCCCCAGAAGGTGGTGGTGCGCGAGAGCGGCAGCGGCATCGAAAGGGTGTATTCCGCCCGCGAGGTGATCGTGGCCACCGGTTCTGATCCCTTTGTTCCTCCAGGCATCACCACCGACGGCCGCACGGTGTTCACCAGCGATGAGGCCATCAACCTGGAATGGCTGCCCCGCTGGATCACGATCATTGGCAGTGGCTACATCGGCCTTGAATTCGCCGATGTCTACACGGCCTTGGGCTGTGAGGTGACGATGATCGAGGCCCTCGATCGCGTCATGCCGACGTTTGATCCAGACATCACCAAAATCGCCGCCCGCCATCTGATCGAGGCCCGAGACATCGATGCCCGCACCGGCGTGCTGGCCAAGACCATCACCCCCGGGTGCCCGGTGCGCATCGAGCTGGTGGACATGGCCACAAGGGAGCCGGTGGAGACGCTGGAGGTGGATGCGGTGCTGGTGGCTACCGGCCGGGTGCCCGTGAGCAAGGACCTAAATCTGGCGTCGGTGGGAGTGGAGACGAGCCGGGGCTTCATCCAGGTGGATGAGACGATGCGGGTGCTCGCCAGCCATGAAGCGGGTGCCTCGGTGGTGCCCCATCTCTGGGCCGTTGGCGATGTCACCGGCAAAATGATGTTGGCCCACACCGCCGCTGCCCAGGGGGCTGTGGCGATTGACAACATCCTGGGCCATGAACGCCGCATCGACTACCGCTCGATTCCGGCCGCCACCTTCACCCATCCTGAAATCAGTTCGGTGGGCCTCAGTGAGGCCGATGCCAAGACGCTGGCGGCCCAGGAGGGTTTCGATCTCGGCACGGTGCGCAGCTATTTCAAGGCCAATTCCAAGGCTTTGGCTGAACTCGAAAGTGAGGGGTTGATGAAGTTGCTGTTCCGCAAGGACACCGGCGAAGTGCTCGGTGCCCATCTCTATGGATTGCATGCCGCCGATTTGATCCAGGAGATCGCCAACGCTGTGGCCCGCCGCCAGAGCGTGCGCCAGCTGGCCCATGAGGTGCATACCCATCCCACCCTCAGCGAAGTGGTTGAGGTGGCGTACAAGCAGGCCGCTCTGGCGCTGGGAGCCTGAGATGGAGATCCGTCGCCGACCCCCCAACCCGAGCGTGCGCGTCGCCTTTCTGCAATACGGCGTTCCCCATCCTGAGGAAAAGCCCCGTCACATCCTTGAAGAGATCGTCTGGGAAAAAGATCGGGAAGTCGAGGCGGCCCGACAGCGACTGAGCCTGGCCCAACTCAAGACCCAGGTGGCCGATCTGCCGGCTCCGCGGGATTTCGTGGCCGCCCTCAAGGCCAGCTGCCGCAAGCCGGCGGTGATCGCCGAGGTGAAAAAGGCCAGCCCCAGCAAGGGGGTGATTCGGGAGGATTTCGATCCGGTGGCCATCGCCAAGGCCTATGGGGCGGGTGGGGCCAGTTGCCTGTCGGTGCTCACCGACAAGAAATTTTTCCAGGGCGGTTTTGAGGTGCTCGTCGATGTGCGCGGCGCGGTCGAGCTGCCGTTGCTGTGCAAGGACTTCATCCTCTCCCCCTATCAGCTTTATCAGGCTCGCGCCGCCGGCGCCGATGCCGCCTTGCTGATCGCCGCGATCCTCAGCGATGAAGACCTCCGCTACCTGCTCAAAGTGGCCAGAAGCCTGGGCTTGGCGGTGCTGCTGGAGGTGCACGACGAAGCCGAAATGGAGCGGGTTCTGGCCCTCGATGGGGTCGAGCTGATTGGCATCAACAACCGCGATCTGAGCACCTTTGTTGTCGATCTGGCCACCACCGAGCGCTTGATGGCCACCTACGGCGACCGGGTGCGCCAGCGGGGCGCCCTGCTGGTGAGCGAATCGGGCTTGTTCAACCGCGACGATCTGGATCGGGCCCTCAATGCCGGCGCCGATGCGGTGCTGGTGGGGGAGGCGCTGATGCGTCAGAGCGATGTGACCAGCGCCCTAGAAACGTTGATCGGTGGATGAGCGTGGACAGCGGGGCCGGTTCATCACTCCCCCACGGGATCAATTCATGCCATAAGGGAGGCGCAGAGGGGCTTTCCTTGGGCACCATCACCTTGTCCCCCGATCGTGGCTGACGCCAGCCTGGGTCGCGTCAAACGGGCCTGGGGCTTGAAACGGTTGTCCAAGGGTGGAAATCCCGACATGGCCGATCTCCAATCCCCTGTTGCAGACTGGTTAGACGCCGTAACCGACGCACAGTGCTTCAAAGCGAACAGGGTCAGATTCAGATCCACACCGAGAACATCTTCCCGATCATCAAGAAGGCCGTTTACTCCGGCCATGAGGTCTTTCTGCGCGAGCTGGTCAGCAATGGCGTCGATGCCATCAGCAAGCGACGCATGGCGGCCATGGCGGGCGATTGCAGCGAGGGTGATGAGGGAAGGATCCGGATCCACATCGATCGTGAAGCCAAAACGCTGACCATCCGCGATAACGGCATCGGTATGACCGCCGATGAGGTGAAGCGTTATATCAATCAGGTGGCCTTCTCCAGCGCAGAAGAATTTCTGGAGAAGTACAAGCGCGAAACGGACGCCATCATCGGGCACTTCGGCCTCGGTTTCTACTCCAGCTTTATGGTTGCCCGTCAGGTTGATCTGATCAGCCTCAGTGCACGGCCCGGATCGGAGGCGGTGCGCTGGAGTTGTGATGGATCTCCCAACTTCACACTCGAGGGGGCCGAGCGCAGCGAGCCTGGCACGGATGTGGTGTTGCACCTACAGGAGGAAGAACTCGAATACATCGAGCCGGCCCGCATTCGCAGCCTCATCACCACCTACTGCGACTTCCTGCCCGTGGCGGTGGAGCTGGAGGGCGAGACGATCAACAAGCGCGAGGCGCCCTGGCGCAAGAGTGCTCGGGATTTAAGCGAAGAGGACTATATCGAGTTTTATCGTTATCTTTATCCCTTTCAGGGGGACCCCCTGTTCTGGGTGCATCTCAATACCGATTATCCCTACACGTTGCAGGGCATTCTTTATTTCCCACGCCTGAGCGGTAGAACCGATTGGGAAAAAGGTGAGATCCGCCTCTATTGCAACCAGGTGTTTGTCAGTGATTCGATCAAGGAGGTCGTGCCCCGCTACCTGTTGCCCCTGCGCGGCGTCATTGATTCTCCCGACATTCCCCTCAACGTCAGCCGCAGCGCCCTGCAGACGGATCGGCGCGTGCGCTCGATCGGCGGTTTCGTGGCCCGCAAGGTGGGCGATCGGCTCAAGGAGCTGTATCGCCAGGAGCCGGCCCGCTATGCCGAGATCTGGGACGCCGTGGCTCCCTTTATCAAGATCGGCGCCATGGAGGATGAGAAGTTTGCCGACCAGGTGAGCGATCAGGTGCTGTTCGGTACCTCCGCTTCCGCCTTGAAGGCTGATGTCTCTGAAGGTGACTCCCAAGGTGAAGGCCTAAC
>JBEIVL010000005.1:0-53902 GCA_040373885.1 Aphanothece sp. | reverse complement strand
GATGGTGGACGGGCTGGTCAATGGGGTCATGACCGTGATGGTCATGGCCGTGATGGTCATGGCTGTGATGGTCGTGGCTGTGGTGGTCGTGGCTGTGATGGTCGTGGGTGGCAACCAGTGGCAGCGGCACCCCATCGCTCTGGCAGGCCCCGGTGCATTCGCGTTCACAGAGCGTGCAGCTCTCCACCAACCCCTCGACGTGGTGGTGATGGCTGTGCTGCGGACGGCCCACCTCCTGCTCAAAACCAAGCACCTGGGCGCGGTATTTGCAAAGGCCGCAATTCATGGCGGTCTCGCCGAGCAGCACCTCCGCCACTCGATCGGCGAAGGTCTGCAGCACCATGGGGTGGTCGCCCAGATAGCTGGCCTGGACAAACTCGATCTCGGGATGGTCCGCCGCCACCCGTTGGCTGTGCTGGACGATGCGACTGACCAACACCCCGGAGAACAGGAAATAGGGGAAGATCACGATGCGGCGGAAGCCCAGACGCACCAGATGGCGCAATCCGGGTTCGACCAGGGGGAACGTGACCCCCGAATAGAGCGTTTCACCCCAGCCGAACCCCAGACCCTCCACCAGCAGGCGCGTCACCTTGGCCACATTGGCGTTGGCATCGGGATCGGAGGAGCCGCGCCCGACCACCACCAGCAACGTGTCATGCAGGGGAACAGGGTCGGATGTGGCCTCCAGTGCCGCCTGGATGCGGGCGCCGGCGGCGCGAATCATGGCCAGATCGACACCCAGTTCCCGTCCGTAATCAATGCGCAGCCCTGTTTCAGCGGCGTAGGTATTGAGAACACTGGGAATGTCGTTCTTGGCGTGGCCAGCGGCAAACAACATCGCGGGCACCGCCAGCACATGCTCCACACCCCGCTGACGCAGGGCATCGAGCCCCTCCCGCAGGATGGGACGGGCAAACTCCAGGTAGCCGTACTCCAGGGGCACCGGCTCCAGGCGCCGCCGCAATTGCTCGGCCAGGGCGGCGAATTCGGCCACCGCCAGGCGATTGCGGCTGCCATGGCCGCAAATCAGGACCCCAAGGGGACCGTGGGGACCCTGGCTCGGCAGAATCTGGCCCAGCGACTCGGGGAAAGAACCGCTGTCCGTCACTCCGGCAACAGAACCGGAAGGTTCGCCCGAGGGGGCGCCGCTGGCGGCAAAGGTCATGACAGGGGGCACCTCAGATGACCCTATTCGGGCGCTCTGACCCGTTGCGGGCGCGAGGATGGATCCACGTCCGCCGCCGATCGTCCTGCATCTCCCCTCCTATCAACCGCTGCCAGCTCCCGATCCGAAGCAGCCGCTGATCACCGTTCCGATCGCCGCCCTGCGGCCCACCCAGCTCTGCGTCGGCCTAGCGGAAGTACGGGCGCGTCAGCAGGATTTTGGGCGGGAGACCGCCGACCAACGACTCGACTACCTGCGCCGTAAGCCCGTCCCCCTGGTCCGGGGCGGCAACGGCCAGTTCTGGATGGTCGACCGCCACCACCGCCTGCGGGGCCTGATCGAACTGGATCCGGAGGCCCTGGCCTACGGGTACATCGTGCTGGAGGCACCAAGCCAAGACCCCCTGGAGGTGCTGGCCGAATTGGAGCGCCGAGGTTGGCTCTATCTCTTTGATGGCCGCGGCCAAGGCCCGCTGGATCCCCGAGTCCTGCCCGCCAGCCTCAGCCAACTGCAGGATGACCCCTACCGCAGCCTGGTCTGGAAACTCAAGAACGAAGATCACATCGCCCCGGCGCCCCTGATTCCCTTCCATGAATTCCGCTGGGGCGCCTGGCTGCGGCGGCGATCGCTACCGCCCTTCAGCTCCGAGCGGCTGGATCCGGCCCTGCCAGCGGCTCGGGCCCTGGTGCGCTCCCGGGCGGCGGCGCAGCTGGTGGGCTGGCGCGGCCGCAGCTGACTAGACAAGAACAAGCCGCCAAGCCCCGATGCCCCCGAAACACCTTCTGGTTCCAACCGACGGATCGGCCCTGGCCCTCAAAGCCATGGCGCAGGCCGTGGATTTGGCCCACCCCCTGGATGCACGCATCACCGTGATCACGGCCGAGGCGGCGGTGCCGATGCCGTTGAAGGGCCTTGGTCAGGGGATGGACCCGGCCCTGCTGGATAGCTTGGTGGCCGCCAGGCGTCAGGAGGCCGAGGCGGCCCTGGCGGCGGCCTGCACCCTGGCCCGCGAGGCCGGGATTCCGGTGCAAGGAGAACGGGTGAACGATGACATCCCCCACCGCGCCATTCTCGCGGCTGTCAAACGTCTGGACTGCGATCTGATCGTGATGGCCTCCCACGGCCGTCGGGGCATGGAGGGGCTGCTGCTGGGCAGTGAAACCCACAAGGTTCTGCTGAGGGCGACGGTGCCCGTGCTGGTGGTGCGCTGAGCCGATGCTGCGCTGAGCTCCTTCGGATCCGACGGACATCCACACCGCCCGAGGGCCTGCCGGGGCGGCCCCCCGCTGGTCAGGTCGCCGGAGCGGCGCCAGGATGGCCGATGATTCTTGTGGCTGCACCGTCACCATGACGCGTGAACTGGACCCCTATCGCATTCCCCGCGCGGGCCTGGAAACCATTCCCCTGGCGGGTCTGGCGACCCTGCCACTGATGGGTGGCCAGGGCAACCTGGGCCCCCGTCAGCTCATCAGCGAAGCCACCCTGGCCGGGGTGCTGGTCTACGCGGCCTATCAGGCCCTGCTCAGCGGGCTGCGCACCGAGGCGATGGTGCGCCGCGGCGAACTGGGCCGAGCCGCTCAGGTGACCCTCATCGGTCGATCGGTCTGGGCCTCGATGAAAGAAGGAACCGCCGTCAGCCTGGTGCTGAGCCTGGTCCTGCTGGTGTGCCCGTGGCTGGCGATGCCGATGGCGGTCATGGGTGTGGTGGGGTTGGGCAAAGCCTCCCTGGACCTCTTCCATGCCTTCTGGGACGGCCTCAGCCCCGAACAACGACAACACCTCCATGCCGCCGCCTACGAGGCCGGCGTCAACCTGAACCGGTTGGTGTCCCGCGGCGGCGACCCCCGCCTTGAATCCTGAGGGAGCGCCTCAGCCAAGGCTCTTGCTGAGCATTTGCTCCAGGGCCCTGGCCTGGCGTAGGTCCGAACCGGTCACCTGGTAGCCCAAACGCTGGCAGGCCAGGGCCAGCTCGGGCAACGAGCGTGAGGCCCGCAGCGAGCGTCGCAGGACGGGATCCCGTTCGGCCTCCTCCACCAATCGCTCCAGTTCGCTCCAGCCCATGGGGACAGCTGCTGGCTGCTCCAGCCTGGCCCCGCAGCGAGGCGGAAGCCAGGCTGGCGACCCAAGCCTTCATGGAGCTCAGCAATCGTTAGCAAAAGGACGCATTACCCCCTTGATCGGGCTCCAGGGACACCAGGGGAGCAAGTCCGGTGGGGAAGGCGTCTATGTTTTCGAGATTATTCCTTAGGGCGGATGGCCGTCGTCAATCGCTGCGCCGTTGCGGTGTCACCCCTCCCCCCCATGGTCGATTGGAGTCGACCGTTCTGGACCAGGGAGGACATGGAAAGTGTGGGGGAAGAACAAAGCCTCTACCTAGTGCCCACCTATGACGATGAAGCCACCGCCATGAATGTGCTTCAGGACCACCATGGCGCCATCTTCGAAGCGGAGCTCGAAATGTGGTGCCTGGATCGGGACCTCTGGCCCAGCCCTCGCGATTTCGGAATGTTCATGAGCTGGTTCAACGTCAATCTTTTCCCCTTGGTGGAAGATCTGGGCGGCGACCTCCTCAAGACCTACAGCATCGAAACCGACTTCGAAGACGATGTCCGCCAGGCTCTCTCCTGATCACCGGCCGCCATGTTCTTCCACATCGAGCACCATCTCGATTACCGCTACGACCGACCCGTCTTTCTTGAGCCCTTTCAGCTGCGGCTACGCCCCCGCAGTGACCCGGCCCAACGGTTGTTGAGCCACCGCCTGGAGGTGCGACCCGAACCCAGCGGCCAGGCCCTGGTGCTCGAAGCGGATGGCAACGAAGCCCTTGGGGTCTGGTTTCACGAACTCTGTGACCATCTCAGCCTGAGCATGGAGGCCCAGGTCGAAACGCTGCGGACCAACCCCTTCGACTGGATCATCACCGAGCCAGCTGCCCGTGGCCTACCGGCCACCTACAGCCCGGAGCTGGCCCATTCCCTGGCCCCCTGCCTGGCTCAAGGCCCCGGCAGCAGTGAGGTGGCTCTCTGGGCCAGCGAGCTGGCCGCCGCGGTCGATCACGACACCCCGGCCTTCTTGATGCACCTGGCGGACACCATCCATCAACAGTTCAACCATGTCGGCCGCCTGGATGGCGACCCCTTTGAACCAACCGAATGCCTGCAGGCACGGCGAGGTGCCTGCCGTGACACGGCCATGCTCTACGTGGCCGCCTGCCGCAGCCTGGGTCTGGCGGCCCGCTTTGTCAGCGGCTATTCGATGCACCATCCCCCCGAGGTCACGGAACACGAGCTGCATGCCTGGGCCGAGGTGTATTTGCCTGGGGCGGGATGGCGCGGCTATGACCCCAGCTTGGGGCTTGCGGTGGCCGACGGCCATGTGGTGTTGGCCGCGGCACCGGACCATCGCCTGGCGGCGGCGGTTAGCGGTCGCTACCGGGGCACCGGCGTGGGATCTGAACTGCAGTACCGCGTCCTGGTCCAAAGCTCCGAGACCGAAGCCGTGCTGTGAGGGGGTTTGCTCGGAGGAGACTTGATTGAAGGGGCCGCGGAACAACCCGCTCTCGACCCGATCAACACTCCAAAAGGAGGGCAAGCGAACCCATCCCAATCTGGGCTTTGCCTGGAAACCGGGGGAGCAAAGGGGGGTTTGTTGGCGTTGTTCAGCAACTCCCTAGGGCACCCCGGAGATCAGGGTGAGCCCGCCGGGCCGGAAAACCGCCGCCACCGCTACCGACGGCAGGCGTTAACGTTTTATGACGTTTCGAGGTTGATCCAGATGACGGTGCCTTCCATTTCACTCAGTCGGCAGTTCTCAATGGAACTGCATGGCCGGGCCATCGACGAATGTGGTGACATTGAAGAGCTGCGTCGCGTTGCCAAAACCCTTCTCACTGCTTGGCAATTGCAGGCCAGCATGAGCGAGCAGTACGGCGCCGAGCTTTTGGGCCTCCACCGCACCGCCGCAGGACTCTGAGGCGCAACTTTCAGGCCTCCAGCCCCGGCCCTTGGCTGGGGCTTTTTGCTGGCCAGGATTCAGGGGACTCTGGGATGACGTCTTGAAGATGGCTGCCCTCCTCCAGACCATGGCAGTAGCTCAGAATCTGGATCAAAATCAGATTGTGGATGCCGTCCCGAGCGCGGGATGCCGCCTTGAGCCTTGGGGCTTTTGATGCACCAGAGGCCTCCTTGGGCCGATGTCTGTGCCAACAGGCCAATTTCACCAAGGAGGGCCCACAAGCTGGAATGGACGCCCCACAGAATTGCGCCATGGCCGAGGCCATTCTCGATATCGACCTGCTGCGATTTGAAGCAGGAGACACCATGGCCAAGGACGCTGTGGTGGATGGGGTGAGACGCAGCCTGGCCTCGGGCTTTGTGTACACCAGAAGCGACCTCAGTGAGACCCTGCTGGATGAGGCCTATGGCCTTTTGGGCCAGTTCTTTGCCCTGGAGGCCAAGGCCAAGCGCCGCTGCATCGCCCCGGGCAGCCACGGCCAGAGCGGTTACACGGGCCCGCTGGTGGAAACCGCGGCGGGCCAAGACCTGGCCGACTGGAAAGAGATGCTGAATTGGTCGTTGCCACCGGCACCCGGGCACCCCCTAAGGCGCCACTTCCCCCACCTCTACCCCGAACCCCTGCTCCCGGAAGCGCTGGTCCCAGGCATCAGCGCCGTGTTGTTCGAATTCCATCGGGCTCTCGCCGACCTGCAGCGCCGCTTCCTGCGGCCGGTGGCCCTGGCGATGGGCTGCGCTGAGGGCTTCTTCGAGGAGATCGTCAGTGACGCCCCCACCCTGACCCGCGCCATCCACTACCCGCCCATGGCCGATGCGCCCCCCGGCGGCCACCTCTGGGCGGCGCCCCATGCAGACATCAACCTGATCACAGCCCTGCCGCGGGCCACGGGTCCCGGGCTGGAGATGCGGCTTGAGGGGCAGTGGCAGCCGGTGCAGCCGCCGGAGGGTCGCGTCATCCTCAACACCGGCCTGATGCTCGAGCGCCTGAGCAATGGCCTGATGCCAGCCGGATGGCATCGGGTGGTGGCGCCCGAAGGAAGCAGCCAGGCGCGGCTGAGTGTGGTGCAGTTCTGCCACCCGCGTCCCTGGACCGTTCTGGCGCCGGTGGCCTCCTGCATCAGCGACCTCCGCCCCCAGCGCTACGCCGGAGTGCGGGCCGCCGAGGCCCTCGAAGAGGTGCTGTATCGCATCAACCTGCTGGAGCCTCCGGTCGCCAGTCCAGCTTGATGACCTGGCGGGCCCTGCCGAAGGCGAGGGCTCCGGAGGGCACGTTCTGGGTCAAGGTGGAGCCGGCCGCCACGGTGACGCCCTCACCAAGAACGATGGGAGCCACCAACACGGAATTGGCGCCGGTCTTGCTGCCGGAGCCAATCACGGTGCGGTGCTTGTTGACACCATCGAAATTGGCGGTGATTGTGCCGGCGCCGATGTTGACGCGGGCGCCGACATCGGCATCACCGAGATAGCTGAGGTGGTTGGCCTTCACACCTTCGCCCAGCTGGCTGTTCTTGACCTCAACGAAATTGCCGATGCGGCAGTCCGCCGCCAGGTGGGCACCAGCCCTGATCTGGGCGTAGGGACCCACAGTGCAGCCGGCATCGACACGCACCTGGCGCAACACCGAATACATCACTTCCACCCCTTCCCCCAGGCTGCTGTCTTCAATCAGGCAGCCCGGGCCGATGCGGCAACCGTCGGCAATCGCATTGGCACCCCGGAAATGGCACTGCGGTTCAACCACCACATCTCGCCCGAGATGGGTGGTCTCGCTCAGGGTGCAGCTGGCTGGATCTGTGAAGGTGACGCCCTCGGCCATCCAATGGCGGCGCAGGCGATCCTGCAGGGCCGCCTCACACTGGGCCAACTGCAGTCGGTCGTTGATGCCACTCACTTCGGCCAGATCCTGAACCTCCAGATGGTGAGCGGGGCTGAGCAGGGCGATGGTGTCGGTGAGATAGAGCTCTCCCTGGTCGTTATTGGGGCTGAGCCTGGGCAGAACCGCCGCCAGAGCCTGCCAGTCGAAGCAATAAATGCCTGCGTTCGTCAGAGTGTTGAGGCGCTGATCGGGGCTGCAATCCCGGTGCTCAATGATCGAGATCACGTTGTCGTCCGCATCGGTGAACACGCGGCCGTAGCCCGTCGGATCCTCAAAGCGAGCCGTCAACAGCGTCACCGCCGCCCGGCAGTGGCGATGCTTGGTCAGCAGGGCCTCCAGGGTTTCGGAGCGCAGCAAAGGCACGTCCCCATTGAGCACCAGCAGTTCCCCCTGAAAATCCTGCAGGGGAGCCAACAGCTGTTGGATGGCGTGCCCGGTGCCGTTCTGGGGGGACTGCAGCACAAATTCCAGACCTGCGTGGCCGGTCAGGGAGGCTTCCACCCGCTCCGCCTGGTGGCCCACCACCAGGAGCCGACGGGCGGGGGCCAGGGGCTCGCAACTGGCCAGCACCCGCTCCACCAGGGTCGAACCGGCAATGGGCTGCAAGACCTTGGGAAGCTTGCTTTTCATACGGGTGCCCTTTCCGGCAGCCAGCACCGCTACGGCGAGCATCAACAGGGCCAACAGCTGGGGGGGAATCTAATGGCGAGGCCCACCCCGATCGACTTTCGCGAACCTTGAAGGCAACTCAGCAGCCGCAAGCCAATCGATGGCTTGCGGCGATTGGCTGATCACGCCTATTTCTGGACGGCTTCCGAATTGGTGTCGCTGCTGTTCTGGTGACCATTGATGTGTTTTTCACAAGCCGAGGCCCAAGGGGCACTCAACACAAGGGTCAACACAAGAACTGCTCCAGCAAAAGGCTTGACCATGGTTCACCATTCTTTCAAAGCGGATACTAGGCCAGCAGGAGACCAGGGGAGGCCTTGTCAGGGTGCCTTCACATTGGGACAGGTGGCACCATTGAAGTGACTGGCGACTCGCTTGCTGCCTTCGGTGTAGACCTGGCGAGCCTTGTTGGTGTCTCCACTGGCCACAGCCTCATTCAGCTTGCCACCGAACTTGGCGCAGGCTTGATCCATGGTCATCTGGGCTTGGGCCTGGACCGGGGCAACCAATAGGCCTGGAGCCAGGGCCGCAGCCAGCGCGGCAGCAAGGCCAATAGAGGGGAACTGCATCGGCTCAAAAGAGAACCTTTTCATTCTGACGCATCCCACAAAACTCAGCCCCCCCAACAGGCTCTCGCCCATGGGCGGCAAGCCCTCGCCTCCGTGGAGTGGGTAACCATGATTCCGCAACTGAATTAGGAATCACTCTTTTGGATTTTTATTGCAATGGACGATAAATGATAACCCATTAGAACTAGGATTATAGTACATTGCATTTCGCTCGATATGGATCTCGCTTACATCAAAAGGCTTTGCAAATTTTTTGATGATCACCCATGCATGGGATTTGACGCACGAACCCAAATTCTTTATCCGCTTTTGGACAAAGTGATGGTGGAGGGCCAAGTCTTTGACTTGAAGCTTGCAAATGGGCTGCAATTTGAGTATGCATATACGTCGAGTATTGCGAAAGAAATTCTACTTAGAGAACTTGACTATCCTAGCCATGCATGGGAGCCAATGACGAGCAAGTCGGTTGAGCTAATCATGAGTAATCACCCAGGCCCAGCACTTATTGGTGGCGCTTATTTTGGAGATCACGCCCTGATTGCCGCTCGAGAACTCCAACTACAAGGAAATGCAGGGCCTGTGATTTGTGTAGAGCCAAACAACTGGCAAGGGCAGCTGCTTGTTAAAAATGCGATTGCCAACAACCTTCAAGATCTCATCGTATGGAGTGAATGCGTGCTATGGGATCAACCTGACCTTTCGTTTAGCCTGAATGGTGATGATTCGCATGCAGCAGTGCGTCAGGATGATGACTCGTACTGCATCAGCAATACGATGGATAGGATTCTTGCAGAGCAATCGATTGAACGCCTCTCGCTTTTAATGCTTGACATCGAAGGATCCGAGGAAAAAGCGCTGAGAGGTGCAGGATCCATTTTAAGTCTATCAGCAGATTTGGCTCCATTTATTATCGTTGAGGTTCATAAAAAGTATGTCAACTGGGACAATGGTCTATCGAATACTGAAATTGTCAAATTGCTGATGGGGTACGGTTTTCATGTTTATGCCTTGAGAGATTGCCAATCCAACTGGGAGTTGGGCATCAAAACACCTGAGATTATTCCTTTGGACACAGTGTATTTAGAAGGGCCTCCACATGGTTTTAACCTCGTAGCTTGTAAAAATAATGATCTTTTTGATTGTTTGGGATTCAAGCGTGTCCGTTCCGTAAGTCCCAAATACCTTCGACATCGAGATCCCGCATTGCATCTTCCTATATCCTGATTCATCCCAAGTCACCCAAGTTTCAGTTAACCCAAATGATGCAGGCTTAAATACCCAACGATTAAACCTCTACAGCCCTGCCAAGCTGACCACAATCTGCTGCAGCGATGGAGCCAAGGGGCGGTGCTGGCGGAGTTTTTCACTCCAGACCTGGCCCGTGCTCAGTTCCTGCAGGCTCACCAGGGCCATGTCCTGGCCCTCCAGCAGACGCAGATCCTCGAGGGGACAGGTCAAGGGGCCACGAAAGAAATGGCGGATCCGACCATCGTTGTCCAGACGCAACCACAGCCTCAGGCTGGCCGCTGTGTAGGCGATCTCTTCTTGAAGCTCACGCCGGAGTCCCTCCTCAGGGCTTTCACCGGGCTCCAGATGGCCTCCGAACAGCCCCCAACAGCCTGGGGCGACAATGCCTTCGATGTCGTCACGCAGTTGCAACAGCCAAAGACCTTCACGCTCCAACAGGGCCAGGGCCACCTCCACCAGCATTGCTCTCCACTGCCATCGTTGGCCACGATGACGCACCCGGCAGCCTGATCAGCCTGCCCATGAGTCCGGATCCAAAAGCCACCCATTTCGACAATGGTCTCGTTTTCCGCCGCCTGCGAGCGCAACAAGCTGCCGATCCTGCAGGTGTTGGAAACCTCGTTGCCGGCGCGTCGTGCCCATGTGCTCGAGGTGGGCTCGGGCAGCGGCCAGCATGCGGTGTTCTTCTGCCAGCAACGGGCCAATCTGCACTGGCAACCCAGCGATCGGGCCGAATATTTACAGGATTTGGCCGAGAGGATCGCCCTGGAGGGCCGCAGCGGCCTGGCCCCCGGCTCCAGCCTTTCGAGACCGCTGGAACTGGATGTGGATCGGGCCGAGCAATGGCCACAGCAGACGTTTGACGCCGTCTTCAGCGCCAACACCACCCACATCATGGCGGCAAGTTCGGTGCCCCATCTACTCGCCGGTGCCGCCCAGGTGCTGGTGGATGGCGGGCTGCTGCTGCTCTATGGCCCCTTTCACGAGGATGGGGTGGCGACCTCAGCCAGCAACGCTGCCTTCGATGCCCACCTGCGGAGCCTCGATCCAGCAATGGGGGTGCGCGATGCCATGGCCCTCAGGGAACAGGCCCGCCGCTGCGGTCTCGACCCAATCGCCGATCTGACCATGCCCGCCCACAACCGCACCCTGATCTTTCGCAAACGTGACCGACTGGGAGCCTGATCGGCCACGTTCTGATGCCCTCAGGGGCACGACCTGACGTGCCATCCATGCCTGTCTTCCGTGCAGACCTCTCCATGCCAGCCCCCTGAAATACGCTACCTGTGGTGTAGCGAATCGGCTCGATCAGGAGACAGTCTCCAGCCTTTGGATGCCACCGGTCCCACGGCCATTGCGCCGCACCCGCTCTGCATGGGCTGCTTGATCGGGCTGGGTATTTCAGGCGAGTCGCTTCAATCAGGGCATTTGATTCCTAGCCTTTCATGCCAGGAATGCACTTGATAAGCCATATCTACTGCCAGGTGGATTGCAAAGATTCCTGTCCCTACCTCGAAGGCGATTTCTACACTTGTGATTGTCCAGACTTCGCGTATGAGTTTCAGTTGGGCAGCTTTATTCTGCCGCCGCTCCAACGGGCCTTAGGGGGCCGCCCTTTGAGCCCCCGCCTCCCCGGCCAGCGAGGCGTCCAGATCCACTCCCTGCAGCAGCGGCGCGGCCATCATCAAGACCAGGCTGCGTCCCGCCAGGGACACCTGGGGGTGGGCCCAGGATTCAGGGAGGGCCGGCAGATCCAGGGGGCTGGGCAGACCGGTATCGATCACGCGCAACCAACCAAGGGGGGCCTCCGGCAAGGAGAAGGTCATGGGTTGGTAGTAGGCATTCATGCCGCACCACATCAGCGGACCCCGCCCGAAGTCTGTGAGGCTCCACGCGAGGGAATGGGACCAACTGGCCCAATCGGGTTGATGCAAATTCACCCCATGCCACTCGCGCCAGGGAAGGGCAGCCTCTCCGGGAAGGCTGGACGGGCCATTCGGCAGGGGTTTGTCAGGGTTGATCAGGGCGGAGAGGGTCAGGCGCAGCCTGATCAAGCGCTTGAGGAAACATCGCAAGGCCAGATCTTCCGTGTCGGGCCTCCAGTGCATCCAGCCGAGGGGATTGTTCTGGCACCAGGTGTTGTTGTTTCCCCCCTGGCTGCGGCGCACCTCATCGCCCATCAGCAGCATCGGCACCCCCGGAGCCAATAACAGGGTGGCCAGGAGATTGCGCAACTGACGCTGGCGCAAGGCCTCGACGGCGCCATCGGTGCAGGGGCCCTCGACACCGTGGTTCCAGCTGTTGTTGTGGTTGTCGCCATCCCGATCGTTCTCGCCATTGGCCAGGTTGTGCTTGCGGTCGTAACTCACAAGATCGGCCAGGGTGAAGCCGTCATGGGCGGTCAGAAAGGTGATCTGGCGCCCCAGGGGCGCCGGCTGGCCGCCAAAGAGATCGGGACTGCCCGACATGCGTTGGCCCAATTGCCAGCAAGAGCGATCGTCTCCCTTCCAGAAACGGCGCAGGTCATCGCGAAAACGACCGTTCCAGCCGGCCACCCGCTGGGCCGGGAAATCCGCCAGCCGATAGAGCCCGCCACAATCCCAGGGTTCGCTGATCAGTTTGAGATCGCTGAGATCGGGATCAGCTTCCATCTCCTCAAACAAGGGCGGCATGTCGAGAGGCATCAACTCCTCACCGCGAGCCAGGGCAATGCCTAGATCGAAGCGGAAACCATCAATGCCCAACTCAATCGCCCAGCAGCGAAGCGACTCGAGAATCAGGCGCCGGGCCAGGGGGCGATTGGCGGCGATGCTGTTGCCGCAACCACTGACATCGAGATAATCGCCGCGGGCGTTTTGGTGGTAGTAATGACCATCGGCAAATCCACGCCAACTGAGGGTGGGCCCCACCTGATTGCCCTCGCTGGTGTGGTTGTAGACCACATCCAGAATCACCTCCAGATCCGCCTGGTGGGCGGCAATCACCAGCTGCCGTACCTCCTGACGAGCCTGGAGCGGATCGTGACTGATCAGATAGGTGGGATGGGGCGCGAACCAGCTCAGGGGGCTGTAGCCCCAGTGGTTGTAACGGCCGATCGGAGCATCCTGTGGATCGAAGGCCATCACCGGCAACAACTCGATGGCCGTCACCCCAAGCTCCCGCAGATAGGGCAACCGCTCGATCAACCCCAGCAAGGTGCCCTGGCGCTCCGGGGCCACTCCACAGCCAGGGCCGCGGGTGAAGCCCCCCACATGCAATTCGTAAATCACCGACGTCTGCCAGGGATGGCGCGGCCGGGGCGCCACCTCGAAATCAAAGCGGTCCCTCTCGGTGACCACCGCCTTGAGGCAGCTGCCGGTGTTGGGGACGGCCCCCACCGCATGGAGGCGTTGATACACATCCCAGCCGGTGATGGCACGGGCACAGGGATCGAGCAGCACCTTGGAGGGATTGAAGCCGTGGCCACCCGGCTGCAAGGGACCAAACACCCTGTAGCCGTAACAGCAGCCGAGGCCCACGCCCAGCACTTCAACATGCCAATGGTCCCCAGAGCGGTGGCGCGGATCGAGCTCGATCACCCGCTCCGGCTCCCGGGCGGAGCCGGAGGCAAACAACAGCAGCTCGACCCGGGTGGCCAGGGGCGCAACCACCGAAAAGTTGACGCCCCCTCGGGTGACACTGGCCCCAAGGGGCGAGGGGTGTCCGATCCGGATCGCCGACAAAAGGGACAGGGTCAGGTTGAGGATCAAGCTAGGCCGAATGGAATCCAAAGCTTCGTGTTGAACCCGCCATGACAGCGGCCCCGCACAGCCACAAACCGGGCCGTTCGCCCCGTCAGGTGCGCTCCGGCCTCTGGCTGTTTGCCCCCAATCGGGACAGCCAGGGGGGCAGCAGCTGGTTTCTGGAGAGTTCGGCGTTGGATCTGCTGATCGATGTGCCGGCATTGACCGAAGCCAATCTGGCTTTCCTGCGGCAACGGCCCCGCCCCGCTCAGATCGTGCTGATGGGGCGGGACGGCCACGGCCGCTGCCGGGCCCTGCAGGAGGCGCTTGGCTGGCCCGTTCTGGTTCAGGAACAGGAGGCCTACCTGCTACCAGGGGTCCGGGCTCTGGACACCTTCGGCCGGGAACACCAACTCACCGCCGAGCTGCGGCTGCTCTGGACACCGGGCCCCAGCCCCGGGGCCTGCGTCCTGCATGCCCGTGTCAGCGCGGCCGGCGATGGCCTGTTCTGCGGACGCCTGCTGGTGCCGGTGGCCCCGGGGCGCCTCGAACCCCGACGGAGCCGCCGCTGCTTCCACTGGCCCCGGCAAGTGGCCAGCCTGGTGGCGTTGCGGGCGTGGTTGCCTGCAGGATCCCCCGACTGGATCGCCAGCGGAGCCGGCCTGGGTGCCCTGCGGGGCGACACCCTGGTGGGGGGGGGTGGAGAACTGTTGAGCGAGCTGAACAACCAGGCCGAAAGGCTGATGGTGCAAGGGATCTCCCCCCTCTGAACCGAATCTGCCCCGGGAGCGCGCCGCAGGGATTCCGGGGGGCGATTCGAGGGACTGAAGGGCCAAAAACCTTGTCCAGTAGCGAATTTTCTGTTGCCGTGCCGCTGAACTGCCCATACGATTAGCGCGCCCGTTGCCTCGGCGGTCGGTCCCGGAATCGGCTCGCCCCATCCCTGTTCCCTCGATCGCCACCCTGGAGGCCCCCCCCACCAATGAACAAAGCTGACCTGGTCAATCTCGTCGCCGCCCGCACCGAACTCACCAAAACGGATGTTTCGATGGTCGTCGACGCTGCCATCGAAACCATCGTTGATTCCGTGGTCGAAGGCAAAAAAGTCTCGATCCTGGGCTTCGGCTCCTTTGAACCCCGCGAGCGCTCCGCCCGTCAGGGTCTGAATCCCAAGACAGGCGAGAAGATCAAGATCCCCGCCAAGCGAGTGCCCGCTTTCACCGCCGGCAAGTTGTTCAAGGATCGCGTTCAAGGCTGATCAGCACCTCCCTGCACCTGCCGGATCACCTGCAGGCCTTACTCCAGCAAGGGGCCAATCAACGAGTAGGGGGCTACCGAGGCCGGTTTGCCCCCTCTCCGACGGGCCCGATGCACCTTGGCAACCTCCGCACCGCCCTGCTGAGCTGGCTGCTGGCGCGCCGACAGGGCGGCCAATGGATGCTGCGGATCGACGACCTCGACACACCGCGCAACCGGATCGGGGCCCACGACTCGATTCTGGAGGATTTGCAATGGTTGGGCCTGACATGGGATGGCCCCCCCGTCCTGCAGAGCCAGCGCCGGGGTCTGTACGCCACCGTCCTGTCGGCCCTGCGCCGAGAAGGTGTGGTCTACCCATGCCGCTGCAGCCGCCGCCTGCTGGCCGACATCTCCGCTCCCCACGGCAGCCTCAGCGTCTATCCAGGCTTATGCCGTGGCCTGACCCCCTTTTGGGGCCTCCAGGACTGCAAGCTGCCCAGCTGGCGCCTACGAATGCCCACCACCAGGGTCCAGTGGCAGGAGCTGGTGGCCGCGACAGGCCAAATGGACAGCTCCACAGAGGTGGGCGACATCGTGCTTCGCCGCGCCGATGGGCTCATCGCTTATCACCTGGCCACCGCTGTGGATGAACTGGCCCTAGGCATCAGTGATGTGGTGAGGGGAGCCGATCTCTGGGCCTCCACGGGGGCCCAGGTGGCCGTCATGGCGATGTTGGGCCATTCCCCACCCCGCTACAGCCATGTCCCCCTCTGGAAGGACCCGCAGGGCCATCGCCTCAGCAAACGCGAAGGATCGGAGGGCCTGGCCGGTCTGCGGGACCAGGGGCTGGATGCCCCTGCCGTGGTGGGCCTGCTGGCGGCCAGTGCTGGCCTTGTGCCCCATGGCAGCCGGCTGACCTGCGACGAACTCTTGCGTGAGCAGCAAGGATCTGAAGTCGGTGCTGACACCAACACGCCGCCCTACGGAGTCTTCACAAAGATTTTGTGATTTTGGCGACCATTTGCGTGCACAGTGAGCAGATGCACACCAACCAGTCCCAACTCCACCAAGCGAGTTGCCCTGCCCAGTCCCCCCAGGCCAACGGCTTGTCGAGGGCAGCGGCTGAAACGCATCTCCACCAGCCGAGCCGAGTCGAAGCTCAGAAGCCCTGTCAGCACTGCGGCGGCAGTGGCATGCTCCGCAAGGATGGCGAAAGCTTCCGCACCTGCCTTGAATGCCTGGGCCAGGGGATGATCTCCAACAGCAATGGTCTGCTGTTTTCCCGAATCAGGCCCGCCTCTTCCCCTGTTGCTTCCAGATGAAGAAACCGGTCACTCCGACCACCACAGCCAGGGGGACCGCTGTGAGGAGCAGCAAGATCACGGAGGACCAGTCGGTGTACATCCTCAGAAAGGCGTAGGCGTCCTGGATTCTCTCAGCCAACCCTCCCCTGGCTCAACATCGGCCCCAAACAGAGCCGGGGAAGAGAGAGCAGGAGCGGCTCATTGGCCCTAAGGTTCGATGCTTGCTGTATTAATTCAAGGAGCAAGGTCTTCCATGCAGCATTTCTGGGCCCCTGAAATCGATCCCGCCCGCCCCATGGATTGCACCCAACCTGAGCGTTATGTGCTCAAACGCTTGCTCAACGGCCGCTATTTGGCCATTGAGCAGGTTCATCAAGGGGTGATTGAGGTGGATGACTCCCATGGCGCTTATCTCTTCCATACCCACGAAGCCGCCCTCCGGGCTGCCGATGAACTCAACCGGCTCGGCCAGGGGCCGGTGGATGTGATGAAGGTGGAATGAGCAATTAACACCATTACGCAGTGCTAGCAAATTCGGCCCCATTTGATCGTTAAGTACAGACGATCTCGCTTCCTTCGCTCGATAGGGTCAAGCCAACCGCTACACCCTCGATGCAACGCCACCATCAACGCACCTTGGCGGCCCTCTATGCCCATCCTCTGCAGCACGGAGTTCGCGTGTCCAAGGTGGAAGCACTGTTGCGGGCCCTGGGCGCCGAAGTCAGCGAACTCGACGGTCGACGCCTGAAGATCGTCATGCCCGGCGGTCAGGAGACCTGGATCCGTCTGGGCTGCGGCATCCAATCCCCCGATCTCGATACCGAAGCCATGATGCGCGTCCGCCATCTGCTGGAGGAGGCTGGGGTCACGGCGGAGCATCCCGAAGCCGCAGAAGCCTCCCCCCGGGGCGACCAGAGTCACCGGCTGGTCCTGCATCTCGACCATCACCACACCGATGTCTTCCGGCTGGAGGGGGATGAGGTCGACCATGCGGTGCTCAAACCCCACGGCGGCTGGGCGGGACGCGAATCCCTGACCCATCGTCACGATCGGGACGAAGCCGGCCAGAGGGCCCCGATCGACAGCGACTATCTGGCCGAGATCGTTGCGGCGATGGCCGCTGCCGATGGGGTGTTGCTCCTGGGCCACGGCAGCGGCGAAAGCGACATGCGCCTGGTGTTGCTCGATTACCTGCAGCAGCACCGCCGTGATCTGCTCGATCGCATCGTCGGCGTGGACAGTCTGTCCATGGCCCATCCCAGCGAAGCCCAGATCCTGGCCAATGCCCGCGAGCATTTCGGCAACCTGCCGTCCCGGCGGCCGGTGCTGGCCCCCGGGCAGGAATTCAACCCCCTGGGGCCCCTGACCTGAGACCCAGTGCAAGGCCAACAACAAGTCCGAAGCCCAATAAGGGCCCCGAGCGGGGCCCCTGGCCAGAGTTCGTCCCAACGAAGAGCCCTGGTCGGGGCCTGGGGCCTGAGGCCATGGCCTCAGGCCCTTTGAGGTGGGCCGTGAGCGGACTGCCTTAGACCAGCACCGGCTCGGCGGCACTGGAGCTGGCCACCTCGGCGCAGCGGAAGCGCAACCGCTCGGATTCGACCTCCACCGCGATCGTGCTGCCCATCGGGAAGGAGCCCGCCAAAATCGCCTTGGCAATTGGGGTTTCCAACTCCTTCTGGATCGCCCGTTTGAGGGGACGGGCCCCATAGACGGGGTCGTAGCCGACGGCCGCCAGCCAATCGAGGGCTTCGCCGTTCACCTGAAGGCCGAGTTTCTTGTCCTCCAGACGCTGAGCCAGACGCTTGACCTGCAGGTCGACGATCTGGCGCAGTTCCTCCTGTTTGAGGCTGTGGAAGATGATCGATTCATCGAGCCGATTCAGGAATTCGGGGCGGAAATGGGCCCGAAGGGCCTCATTCACCCGCCGCTCCATTTCGCCATGGCGGGCCGGATCACCAGCGAGATCAAGAATCGAAGCGCTGCCGATGTTGCTGGTGAGAATGAGGATCGTGTTGGTGAAATCCACCGTGCGACCCTGGCCATCGGTGACGCGGCCGTCATCGAGGATCTGCAACATGACGTTGAAGACATCGGGGTGCGCCTTCTCAACCTCGTCAAAGAGGATCACCGCATAGGGACGGCGCCGCACCGCTTCGGTGAGTTGGCCGCCTTCTTCATAGCCCACATAGCCCGGAGGCGCTCCGATCAAACGGCTGACGGCGTGCTTCTCCATGTATTCGCTCATGTCGATGCGCACCATCGCCTCCTCACTGTCAAACAGTTGGGCGGCTAGGGCCTTGGAGAGCTCGGTTTTGCCGACGCCGGTGGGGCCGAGGAACAGGAACGAAGCAATCGGCCGATTCGGATCGGACAGTCCCGCCCGGGAGCGCTGGATGGCATCAGCCACCGCCGTGACCGCCTGCTGCTGACCGATGACACGGGTGTGCAATTCGTCTTCGAGATGGAGCAATTTCTCCATCTCCGATTGCACCAACTTGCTGACCGGAATGCCCGTCCACTTGGCGATCACTTCGGCGATGTCGTCCTCGGTGACCTCTTCGCGCAGCAGCGTTTTGCCGCTATGGGCCCCGGTGAGCTCGGCTTCTTTGGCGGCCAGTTTCTTGTTCAACTCGCCGAGGGTGCCGTATTCGAGCTCGGCGGCGCGGTTGAGATCGTAGCTGCGCTTGGCCTGTTCAATCTGGAGCTGCACCTGCTCGATTTCCTCCTTGATGGCGGAGAGCTCATCGATGCTGCCCTTCTCCTTCTGCCACTGGGCGTTGAGGCCACTCTGCTGTTCGGACAACTCGGCCAGCTCCTTTTCGAGCCGCTCAAGACGGTCGCGGCTGGCCACATCCGATTCACGGCCGAGGGAGAGTTTCTCCATCTCCAGCTGCAGGATGCGGCGATCGAGTTCGTCGATTTCCTCCGGCTTGGAGGTGATTTCCATCTTGAGGCGCGCCGCCGATTCATCCATCAAATCGATGGCCTTGTCGGGTAAGAAACGATCGGCGATGTAGCGGCTGCTGAGCACCGCCGCGGCCACGAGGGCGTTATCGGCAATGCGCACGCCATGGTGCACCTCATAGCGCTCCTTGAGGCCCCGCAGGATCGAAATCGTGTCCTCCACGGTGGGCTGGTCGACAAACACCTGTTGAAAGCGCCGCTCCAGAGCGGGATCCTTCTCGATGTGCTGGCGGTGCTCATCGAGGGTGGTGGCGCCGATGCAGCGCAGTTCACCGCGGGCCAGCATCGGCTTGAGCAGGTTGCTGGCATCCATGGAGCCGCCGGCGGCTCCAGCCCCCACCACGGTATGGATCTCATCAATGAACAGCACGAGCTGCCCCTCGCTGGCGGTCACCTCCTTGAGCACCGCCGTGAGCCGCTCTTCGAATTCACCCCGGTACTTGGCGCCGGCGATCAGGGCCCCCATATCCAGGGCAATCAGCTGGCGATTCTGCAGGGCCTGGGGCACATCGCCGTTGACGATGCGCTGGGCCAAACCCTCCACGATGGCGGTCTTGCCGACTCCCGGCTCACCGATCAGCACCGGGTTGTTCTTGGTGCGGCGGCTGAGGATCTGAATCGTGCGGCGGATCTCCTCATCCCGGCCGATGACGGGATCGAGCTTGCCGGCCTTGGCGGCTTCGGTGAGATCGCGGCCGTATTTCAGCAGCGATTCATAGGTGCCTTCGGGGTTCTGATCGGTGACCTTCTGGCTGCCGCGCACCGCCAGCACGGCCTCGCGCAGGCGGCGGCTGTCGGTGCCCATCTGGGAGAGCAGCTGCCGGCCGTTGCGGTCGTCATCGGCCAGGGCCAACAGCAGGTGTTCGACGGCGATATAAGCGTCGTCGTACTCCTTCTTGAGGGCATCGGCGCGATCGAGCACCGCATTGAGCCCCTTGCCGAGATAGATGTTGTCGGGAGGGGCCGAAAGACTGGGCTGGGCGTTGATGGTGGCGTCGAGCCTCTGGCTCAGGGTGCCGACATCGACGCCGGCCTTCTCCAGGATGCGGCTGGCCAACCCCTGCTGGGCCAGCAGCGAGGCGAACAGGTGCTCGCTCTCCATCTGCTGCTGGCGCTTCTGCTGGGCCAACTGCTGGGCGCCCACCACGGCGCCCCAGGCATTCTCGGTGAATAATTCGGCGGTGGGATGCATCGTCAAAACCTCCTGTTGATCGGACGTGCCGTGTTGTTTGGAGTCACCGTATGAACTGTGGCCGCAAACGCCGAGGGTTGGCACCGAACCGATCGGTTCGGTCCTCCCTCCCCAGGATGGGTGCACCGAACCCATCTGGGGGGTGGGCCGAACCTCCCGGGCCTCAGGGGGGCACAAAAGGATGCGCGGCCCTAGCCCAATGGCACCTTTGGCCCAAGCGCGGGAATGGGCCACACACCATGGCCGTCAAGAGCAAAAGGCACAAAAAAACCAGCGGCAACACAGCCGCTGGCAAGCACTCAAAGCATCATGGTGACCGGCCTCTCCCATGCTCGTGTCTGCCATGTCCGACCCCACGTTGGTGCATCAACTGGCGCAGGCCTCCAGCGAATTTGACGCGAACGGGGCTGATCCTGAGCGCAACTGCTGGCTTGCTGTTCACCGCCACGTGCATGGCGTTCTGCCTTCGGAGTACGACATCCGCGAGGTGCCCGAGGAGCTGTATCTGGCGGTGTTGGCGGCCCGAAGACAGCTTGATGGAAGCAGCCGCCCATAAAAAAAGCCCCGGGGTACCGGGGCCAGCATTGAACATGAGCTGCGGACACTCCCGACCCCAGCTCAGATCAAGCTCACCACTTGGTGGATTGATCGATCACGTAGGCGGCCACATCGGCAATCTGGGCTTCGCTGAGCTTGCCGCCGAAGGCGGGCATGGCGCCCTTGCCGTTGGTGACCTGATAAACGACAGCGGCTTCAGGGCCATCGGCGTAGTTGGCCAGATAGGCCTTGAGAGCATCAGCCTTGAGGGTGCGCTCGGAGTTCACCACATTGCCGCCGCCCATGTGGCAGGCGGCGCAGTTGCCGTTGAACACAGCGGCACCGCTGGCCGCATCGGCGGCGAAGCTCGGAGCGGCACCCAGCACGAGGGCCAGGCAAAGAGCGAGAAGAGAGAAGAGACGACGCATGAGAGGGTGCCCAAAGGCACATGCAACCCATTCAAATTAGGCGGCGGGCGCCGGCCCTTTGGGGCGGGTTCGGGAGAATTGCAACAAATGAAACAGGCTCTCCGCCCCGGGCCTCAGCGCGGCAGGGGGCCCCGATGGGGCACTCCGGCCCTCTCCAGCACCGACTCCAGGGTGGGCGCATCGCTGGTGAGCCCAAAGCGCTCGGGCGGACTGACGGGCTCATGCACAAAATGGCGCTGGCGAATCGAGAAGCGGTCCCAGGCGTTGACCTCAATCCGCAACAGCTTGATCAAGCCCTCGATCAGCCAACCCCGCAGATCCAGGCCCACCGGCGGGTACCAGCCGCGCCGCCAGCGCACCAGGGTGGCCACGGTGCGGTTGATGCTGATCGGCGCCTGGCCCAGCACCAGCCGCCGCACCGCCCCCTGGCCCGGCTCGGGGTTGGGGCCATGGGGCGTGGTGGCCAGGTGGGCGCACACCGTGGCGATGTCGGCGGCGTGGATGAAGTGGAAACTGGCGTCGGTGCGCAGCCACTTGGCCAACCACAGCCAGGGGATCGCCTCCTTGACGCCGGCGGTGAGGTAGCTGGTGGGGTGGGGATCCCCCGGGACGACCCGGCCGCCGAACACGAGCGTGGGAAACACCGCCACGATGCGATCGGCGAGGGGATGGATCTCTAGATCCTGGAGGCATTGGGCCTTGGTCTGGATGTATTCGGTGCCATAGGCCATCGCCTGCGGCAACAGCCGCAGATGGCGATCGAGGATCGAGGCGGTGGAGAAATAGATGATCTGCTCGATCCGCTGGGGATCAAGCAGTTGCAACAGCCGTTTGACGGCCACCACATTGACCTGCTGGGCCCGCTCTGGATCGCCCCAGGCGGTGGCGGTGTGGATCACCCGGGTGGCGCTGGCGATCGCTTGGGCATGGGGCTCAAGCTCGCGCATATCGCCCACCAGCACAGTGATGCGCGGATCGTTGGCGGGCACCGCCTTCAGCTTGCTGGGGTCCCGCAGCAACAGCAGCAGGTGGGCATCGGAATGGCGGTAGAGGTGTTCTGCCGTGTACTGGCCGACGCAGCCGGCGGCGCCGGTGATCAGGATCCGGGCTGGAGCGGCGGCAGCCGATTCGGATCCGTGGAGACTGAATTCAGCCATCGGCCTGCCGGCGCACAAAAGGGCGCGGTCGGGTCGGCATCGTGGCGCTCAAACGGTGGCTCCCAGAAGCTCGTTGACGGCCTTGCCGGTTTCGAAGAAGACGCGGGCGTTGTCCTCGGGGGTACCGGGCAAGATGCCGTGGCCCAGGTTGAGGATGTGGCGGCGGCCGCGGGCCTTGCGCACCGTGTCGAGGATGCGCTCGCGAATGGCCTGGGGTGTGCCGAAAAGCAGGCCTGGATCGACGTTGCCCTGGACGCCGAGGTGCTGCGGCAAACGGGCACAACCATCAGCCATGTCGACAGTCCAGTCGAGGGAGATGAAATCAACCCCGGTCTGGGCCATGCGCTCAAGCACACCGGCACTGCCAGAGATATACAGAATCAGAGGTGTGTCGGGGTGGGTGGCCTTCACCTGGTCGATCACACGCTTCTGATACGGGGCGGCGAAGACGTCGTAATCGATGGGGCTGAGCTGGCCGGCCCAGGAATCAAACAACTGCACCACCTGGGCGCCGGAGTCGATCTGATAGCGCACGTAGGTGGCGATCGAATCGGCCAGATGGGCCAGGAGCCGATGCAACAGTTCCGGCTCCTGGAAGGCCATCGCCTTGATCACCGAATAAGTCTTGGAGCTCTTGCCCTCGACGGCGTAGGCCGCCAGGGTCCAAGGGGCCCCGACAAAGCCCAGCACCGCGGCGGCATTGCCCACATCGGCCCGCAGGCGTCCCAGCACCTCGCCCACGAAGGGCAGGGCCTCGGAGGGATTGAGGGGCCGCAGGGCGTCCACTTGGGCCTGGCTGCGAATGGCGGGCTCGATGATGGGCCCCTTGCTCTCGATGATGTCGAAGTCGATGCCCATGCCCGGCAGGGGCGTGAGGATGTCGGAGAAGAGAATCACACCATCGGGGGCGAAGGCGTGAAAGGGCTGCATCGAGATCTCGTAGGAGAGATCGGGGTTTTCCGAGCGTTCGCGAAAACCCGGATGGCGATCGCGCAGCTCGCGATAGACCTTCATATAACGCCCCGCCTGCCGCATCATCCACACCGGCGGCCGCTCCACCTGCTCGCCTCGGGCGGCACGCAGCAGCAGGGGGAGGGAATCGGACATTGAACCGGGGGGCTGGCCAATTTGGGAACTTAGCCGAACGCCCCTCCTGGACCTGAGAAGGCCCCGGCAGAATGAAGCCCATGGCCCGCCGCGGAACTCGCACGCTTCGTCAACGCTTCGCGCCGAGCCGCCTGATGCCCCGTCAGCAGAGAGATCAGCGCCGGCTTCGGCGCCGCCGCCGGGCCTTGATCTCTCTGCTGGCCCTGCTGGCTCTTTTGCCCGGCTGCCGGGGACCCCGCCAGAGCCTGCATGTGCTGGTGGTGCCCACCGACCGGATGGAGTGGCTGCGCGAGGCGTTCCGGGACCAACGGGACTGGGAGCCCCTGCGCCAGGAATTCCAGAGAATCCATCCCAATGTCGATCTGGAGATCACCCTGGGATCGGAAAGCGACGTCAAGGAGACCCTGCGCAAAGGTCAAAGCCGAGGCCTGGGGCCGGATCTGCTGCTGTCGCGGGGGGCCGTGGCGATTTCTCTGCTGGAGGCGGGGCTGGTGCGTGCCATCCCAGACACGCCGCCGCTGCGTGAGAGCATCCAACTGGTCAGTGCCAACGATCTGAAGCGGGTGAATGGGCCCCGAGGGCTGGCGGGCCTGCCGATGTTCAGTGAGATCACCCTGGCCTGCTTTGATCGCCGGCGCTTGCGTCAGGCCCCCACCAACGTCGATGACTTGCTGGCCACGGCGGCTTCCGGCAAGCCGATCGGCCTGGCGGTGGAACCCATCAGCCTTTGGTGGAGCGCCGGTGCTCTTGGGGCTCATACAGCCCTGGCATCGGCCATCACGGGCGACGTCACCACGATTGGCGACAGGGACGCCAAGGATCGCGCCGCCATTGAGGCCTGGATGGTGTGGCTGCGCCAGGTCTCGCTGCAGAGCCAGGTCGATCTGGCCAGCGGTCCTCAGGATCTGACCGAAGGACTGGAAAGTGGGCGCCTGGCCTGGATTCCCTGCTACAGCCTGGCCTTGCACAGACTGGAGCGCTCAATGGGCGCCAACTTGGGCGTCGCCCCCCTCCCCAAAGGGCCGGGGGGATTGCCCACGCCCTCCAGCTCGATCCGGGTCTGGTCGCTGGGGGTGGATTCCTCCCCCCGCCAACGGGAGCTGGCCCTGGCCCTGGCGCAACTGAGTCTCAACCCCCTGGTTCAAAGGCAACTCACCCTGGGCACCAAAATGGTGATTCCGGCCAACCGCTTTGTGCCGATTCCGGTGGCCAGTTCCGGCCGCCTGGCAGCGATCGAGCAGGCGCGGGATCAGTTCAATCAGACCTCCAGCCTTCTGGTGACCCCCTCCTATTCCTCCGATCGGCTGCAGAGGGTGGTTCCCATGATCGAGACCATTATCTCCCAGGTGATGGCGGGGGTGTTGACGCCCCAGCAAGGCACCGACGCCCTGATGCGCCTGCGCCCGCACCGCTGATGCCCCGATGTTTTTGATGCCCCTGGTGGTCTGATGCCGCTGTTTCTCTCCGAGCTCCAGGGCTGGCTGGCCTTTCTGCAGCGCTCTTCGGTGTTGCTGCAGCTTGTGTTGGTCGGGGGACTGCTGATAGGCCTGCTGCGGCTGCGGCGCAGCAGGCCCAGGCCCCGCTGGCGGCTGCTCTGGACCTTGCCGCTGATGGTGCCCCTGCTGGTGGGGGAAGCCCTGATCGGCCTGGGGTTGGTGGGGCTGGGCCAGCGGGCCGGACTGGTGCTGTTGCTGGGGCAATTCAGCCTGAGTTGGTTGCTGCTGCGCCTGCTGGAGAATCAGCTGATGGGCCGCTGGCTGCCCCCCCAATGGCAGGAGCTGGGGATCAGCCGGCTGCTGCGGCCGCTGTATCTGATCGCTGTTCTGACGATCGTGCTCGATGCCCTGGGTAGCCTCCAGGATCTGGCCGAGGTGCCCCTGGGGGTGTGGTTCGGCGGGGCAATCAGCCTGGGCAATCTGGCCACGGTGCTGGTGGTGCTTTACGTCTTGCTGGTGGGGTTGCCGTTGCCGGCGGCGGCCCTCAGCCTGCTGGTGCAGCGCAGCCTGAACATGAGCGAAGGCAGTCGCCGGGCCCTGGATCAGATCCTGCGCTACCTGATCTTTACCCTCGGGGTGGTCTGGGCCATGGGGCGCCTCGGCTTCAACCAGACCGGGGTGCTGGCGATCGCCGGCGGCCTGTCGGTGGGCCTGGGCTTCGGCATCAAGGAGGTGTTCTCCAACATCATCAGCGGCCTGTGGCTGCTGATTGAGGGCTCCGTGCGGCCCGGGGAGGTGTTGATGCACCAAGGCGAAGTCTGTGAGGTGCGACGGCTGGGACCGAGAGCCACCGTGCTTTGGCGGAGCAGTGACAACGCCGAACTGGTGGTGCCCAACCAGACCTTCTTTGTCACCTCCACCACCACTTACACCGGCAGCGATCGGATGCGTCGCTGTTCGCTCCCCATCGGCGTGAGCAGCAGTCAATCGCCCGATGAGATCCTGACCCTGCTGCCTAACATCGCTTCGTCCCATGCGGATGTTCTGGCGGTTCCGGCTCCCGGGGCGCGTCTGGTGGAATTAGGAAAAGATCGCTATGGCTACAGCCTTGAGTTTTCGATCAACGATCCCCTCCATGCCGACGTGGTGAGCGCAGATCTGCGACTGGCCATCTGCCGGCGTTTTCAGGAGCTGGGCATGGACCCTCCCAATTGAGGATGGGTACTGAGACTGAGATCACTGGATGCCCCCATGACGGCATCGACCGTGATGAGACGTTGAGTTTGTTATCCCCTACCAGCAATTGACGTATTGAAGCCATTGGGCCGAGCAGGCGACCTGCTGCAACGGCAAGCCGAACCTCAGCGGCCCAACTGGGCCAGGAGCCGGCGGAAATCCCGTTCCTGGCCCAACACCCGCGCCTCTTCCAGCGCACTGGGAAGCAGCTTGGCCAGTTCTGGTGAGAGGCCGCCCTCGGGCGCCGGGCCCTCGGCTGCCAGTTGGCGAAAACGCCGCAGAGCGGAGACGGGGCGAACCAGCAGGCAGACCAGCAAGGCCAGGGCGCTGCCCATGAGGTAATCGAGCCAGCGGCTGGGGATGTACCAATCGGTGAGCACGCCGTAGCCGACAAACGTGACGCCGCTGGAGATCAGGGCCGTGCGCAGATGGGCATCCAGGCCGAAGGCCAAGATCAGGGCGGTGGTTCCCGCCATGACCATGGCGACCGCCACGCTGTTGACCCCCATGGTGTTGAACACCAGCCAGGGCATCAGCACCCCCAGGCTGACGCCCACCATGCGGTCCCGAACCCGGGCCAGGGTGGCCCCCAGGGTGTCGTTGAGCAGCAACACCACACCGAAGTAGAGGTATTTGGGGTTCTCCGCCCCGAGGCCCAGGCCAATGGCCAGGGCCAGGCAGGAGACCACCAGCTTGCGCCAGAAAAAGGGATCGCTGAAGCGTTGGACCAGGCTGCGCCCTTCCATCTCCACCTCAGCCTGAGGCGGACCGCCATCGGTTGGCAGCCGCAGGGCCGCCTGCAGGCCCCCTGCGCACAGCAGGCCGATGATCACGGCAAGGAGCTTCTGCCAGACGCCCAACCAGGTGGCGTTGGCACCGAGCAGGGGTAGCACCGCAAACACCGCGAGCAGATTGCGGACCAGCATGAGTTTGTCGGGCAGGGCCTGGCCCAGGATCTGGGCAGAAGCGGTGACTACGGCGAACTGCCAAACCGTGGGTCCCTGCACCAAGGGCTTGAGAAAGGTGCCCAGGCTCAGGCCGATGGTCACCACCACCGGCAGCAGCACGAAGATGGCCGGCGGCCAGCGGTCAAAACGGGGACGCACCATCAGGGCCGCCACCACGACGCCATAGGGGCTGGCCCCACCCAGCCCAAAACTCTGGGAAATCACCCAGGTCAGGGCGCTGGCCAGGCCCACCACAAGCACCAGCCTCAAGGCCACACCCAAGGACAGGGGCGGCGGCGGCACCTGCCGCTCCCCAGCCCCGGGAGGAGGGTCCCTTTCGGCGGCGGGGCTCAAGGGCGGCGCGCCTGGCTCTGCAGCAATCCCACCAGCAGGCTGATCATCAACAGGGCCACCCAGAACCACAACCGAGGCGGTTCGGTGCGGCTGCACAGAAACAACAGCAACAGGCTGAACCAGGGCCAGGGCTGCAGCCAGGGGGCCAGCAGGGCCTGGCGGAGTTGACGGCTCATCAAGGAGGGTTTCATGGGCGTGATCCGCTCAGCCAGCGCCAGAAGGGCAGCAGGTAATTCAGGGGCGGCCTGGTTTCCACCTCGGCCTTCACCTCGGCGGGAATCCGTTGGGCCAAGGGCCGATCGGGCCCCGTGCCGCGGGTCCAGGCCAGCCCCGTCGGAGTGGGGGCCGCCTCCAGCTGCACCACCGCCAGGACCAGGGGGGCACCGGCCCGACCCGGCAGCTGGCTGGTCAGGTCGCCCCCATCCCCGAACGAGCGCTGGCGGGCACTGGACATCAAGTTGACGGCCTCCTCCTGGCTGCCCACCTCCATGGCCACATCGGCCGCATCCACGCTTTCGTCCGAGAGGCTGACGATCCGGCCGGGCACCAGGCCATAGCGCTGCTCGGCGCTGCCGAAACTGTCACGGCTCAGCAATTGGGGGTTGAGGCGGACTTCATCACCCGCCTTGAGGCGACTGGCATCGGCCGAGGTGAACAGCACGATCGCCATACGCTCGCCATGGCGGTGGGGCATGCCGATGGTGCCCAGCGTCTGGCCGGGCAGCACGGGTTGGCCCGGCAGCACCGACAGATCGAGAACCCGACCCGCCACGGAACTGAACACCTCCTGGGCCACGGTTTCGGTGGCGAGGGCGGTGCGCTGCACCTTGAGTTCGGCCCGCTGGGCCACCAAGGCCGCGCGTTGGGCGCTCAATTCGGCCTGGCGGGAGTCCAGAGAACTGAGGTCGGCCCGATTGCGCAAGTAAAGATCCTGGGCCGCCACCCAGATCGGGCTGTAGCGGGCAACAACGTCATCGCGACGCAGGGACTCAAGGGCCTTGAGTTGCTGCAACACCGGCTTGTTGGTGGTGAGGATCTGCTGGCGGCGCCGATCCAAGGAGATCAACTGTTGATCCAGGGCCTGGCCCTGGGCCACAAGCAGATCGAACTGCTGATCGAGGGCGTTCTGGCGGGCCTGGCGCAGCTGGGGGCTGGTGGCGGGACCGCCGGAGCTGCCGGGGGCGCTCTGGCCGATCTGGCTGAGGGTGAGCAGCAACTGGCCGGGGCTCACCTCGTCACCGACCCGCACGTTCAGGCGTTGCACCTCGCCGGCGCCCCGGGAGTAGATGCCGCGCCGCTCTCCCGGCGGCGCCATCAGACCCATGCCCCGCACCACAACGGGAATCGAGGGTCGGGTGGCCCAGATCAGGCTGAGGCCGGCCACCACAAGGATTGGCGCGGCCCGATACAGACGGGAGAGGGGGGAGAGCGCTGCTTCCGCCATGGTCCCGTTTGAGGGGCATCAATCGTGTGGAATTGATCTTAGGCGAACGAAAAGTGCGCGCCCTAATGTCGTGCCGACAAGCCGGACACCATCCCAGGCCGCTATAGCGATGACGCCACTGTTCCCGCCCAGCCGGCTTTGTCATGGCGACTTGACTCATGGCGGCCCCCCAGGGCTCCAGAAGCGGATGTCCAAACGGGGCCGATGCGGCATCCTTCAGGTGGCGCTGCTGGGCCTGGTGGGGGGGGCTCCGCTCCTGAGCTGGACAACAACGCCCTGTCAGGCCGCCCCGCAGGGGGAGCCGAAAGCCGGGTCGAAGGCTGCGGCATGGGTGGAGTCGACGTCACAGACCCCGACGAACCTCCCGCCGGTTGGCGCAGGCGACACCCCAGCGGCGCCGGTCCAGCCCCTCAGCCTTGCTCTGAACCAGGTGCTGGAGAAGGGCCTGGCGATCTCCCGCAAGCTGGTGCGGGCCGATCGCCAACTGGACCGCGATCGAGCGTTGACGGCCTTGAACCGGGCGCAGCTGTGGCCCCAACTCAATCTGATCGGCCTAGGCAGCTACACCCAGGTGGGGACGTCGGTGAATGTGCTCACCAACATGCCCACCCTCGGCGACATCACGTTGTCGTTGCAGCAGAACGACTACGCGGTGCTGCGCAACACCTTCGGCAACGCCGGTGTGGTGGTCGACATCAATCTTCTGCCCCTGAGCCAGCTGGCGGAGTTGGCCGCCAGCCGGTCCCAGGAGGCGGCCAGCCTGGCCTCCCGCCAGGAGAGCGAGCGGACGGCACGCTTTGAACTGATCAGCACTTACCGCCAACTGCAACTCAATCAGGCCCTGGTGCCGGTCTGGCAGGCCGCCCTGGTGGCGTCCACGGCCCTGGAGGGGGACGTGCAGGCCACCCACCGCCAGGGCCTGGCCGCCAAGATCGATCTGTTGCGCGCCCAAGCCCGGCGCCAGAGCGATCTGCAGGGATTGACAGAGGTGAGGGCCCAGCTGCTGGCCCAACGGGAACAACTGGCCACCTTGCTGGAATTGCCGCCCGGCACTCCCCTGCTGGCCAGCGATCCGATCGTTGCCCAACCCGAATGGCCGCTCACTCTCAACGACAGCCTGGAGCGGGCCATGCAGGGGCGACCCCTGCTGGAGGCCCTGCAACGCCAGCAGCAGGGACAACGCCAGCAGGCCCGGGCGGCGCGGGCGCTGCTCTATCCCTCCTTGAAGCTGGTGGCGGGGGCCGGATATAGCGGCAACCAGCTGAGTGTGCCGGTGCTGCAGCAGGGCGGCCGCATCAATGGCCCCATCCCGTTGGAACTGCCCAACCTGTCGCAGAGCGCCAGCGGATCGGGATCGTTTTACAACTGGGGGGCGGCCCTGATGTTGCGACAGCCGCTCTGGGATGGCGGACGGGCGTCCGCCAGCGCCACCGTGGCCGAACGTCAGGGGGATCTGTTGCAGGCCGATGAAGATCTGAGCCGTCAACAGATTCGCCAGGATGTCAGTCGGGCCTGGTCCTCACTGCAGGGTTCAGCCGCCGCCATCGCCGCCGCCCGCCAAGTGGTCCAGGCCGAGCAACGGGCCCTGCGCGATGCCCGCCTGCGCTACCAGGCCCAGGTCGATCCCCTCACCGAGGTGCTGCTGGTGCAGCGGGATCTGCAGGCCTCCCAGGCCTCGTTGCTGACGGTGCTGACGCGCCAGGCCCTGGATTGGGCGATGTTGGAGCGGGAGACGGGCGAGGGGGTCGGAGCAAGGTCGCCGGGGTCTTGAGGGTCGGAAGTCGGCGAAATCTTGAGGGCTTGGCTCGGTGGCGGACGCCTGGATTGCTGACTAAGCCCTAAGCCGAGCCTTGGTCCAGCACCTCCAACCCTTGTCCGCGGGCCAGGACCGCCAGGCAAAGGTCCTGGGTCCACAATCCACAGCGGCTGAGCTTCGCGGACGCCAGCAGGTGGGCATCGACATAGCCGATACCTCGACCCATCAGTTGAGCGCTCTCGATCAGCAGCAGCACTTCCAAATCACTGGCCACCAGAGCCGCCGGCAGACCCTGCAACAGCTCCAACACCGGTCGACGGTCGCGCAGAGGACCGCAGGCGATCTCGCCGAGCACCCAGGGATGGATCAGCACCTCACCTTCCTGGAGGAGCGAGGCGAGGCGAGGCAAACCACAGCGCAGGTGATCCACCCAGACGGAGGTATCGACGAGGATCAAGCGGCGCTGCGGCGACGGGGGATCGGCTCCAGCAAGGGCTCACTGCCGCCCAGCGCCGCTAGGCGACGGCCACTCTCGTTCTGCATCAATCTAGGCATCATATGATACCTAGATTGATGCCACCCAAGCACGAGAACGGCATCCTGCTGGCCCTGTGTAGGCTGCTTACACAAGGAGTCACACATGGCCACAAATCTTGCTCTCGACCCCGATCTGCTCGATCGCGCCTTCCGCGTGAGTGGAGAGCCAACCAAGAAAGCCGCCGTCACCCGAGCCTTGCAGGAATTCATCGCCCGTAGAGAACAGCGGCAGATCGCAGAGCTTTTTGGTCAGCTTGAGTGGGACGCTTCGTTCGATTACAAGGCTGAACGGAATCGCCAGCCGTGAGCCTGCTTGTTGACACGAGCGTCTGGTCACTCGCGCTGCGCCGCGACGTTGAGCCACCCGAACCTGAGGTGGTGGCCCTGCGCCAGGCACTTCTGGGGAGCGATCAGGTCTTCACGACAGGATTGGTCTTCCAGGAGCTGCTCCAAGGCTTTGCTGGGCCGAAGGACCGAGCCCAACTGGTCGAACGTCTCTCAGCTCTGGCCTTTCTCCAGCCAGTTAAGGACGATCACATCAAAGCGGCAGAAATCCGAAACACCTGCCGCCGACGCCGAGTCCAAGTTGGAACCATTGACGCCCTGCTCATCCAGCTTTGTCGCAGAAACGATCTGACCCTGTTGACGACGGACCAAGACTTTCGCGGAGCTAACAAACACGTTGAGTTCAAATTGTGGAGTGCAGGGTGATGGGTTCAATGATGAAGATCGTATTCAGTCGAAAAGGATTTGACGACAAGTACGGGGGCATTCCCTCGGTGATCTGGCCCGAGACCAAGGAGATGCTTTCATTTCCGATTCCAGTGACATCGGAGGAGGAGAAAGGGATTCCCGCAAAAAACCTGAGTTTCATGGGACACAAACTCAGCAATCTGCTTACCAGTCTTAACTATAGCTGGGATAGACAAGGTAACAATTTTCACTATGACCCCATGATCCAATCGCTGCCAGAGAAGCCACAAATTGGCGCATTTGGTCAATCGGGTTCAGCCTTAGGACATCTCAAGAATAAAGGGATCTGCAAAGGCGATATTTTCCTATTTTTCGGGACATTTTGCGAGTGCCATCTTGAGCGAGGGATTTTAAAGTATTTGCCAATGCACCCATTTCATGCCATCTGGGGCTTTCTTGAGGTCGACAGTCACATCGATATCGAATCAAGTCAGTCTGATGACGAGGAAGAGTTGCTTAGAAAATATCCCATTTTAAAGAAATATCCCGCTCTCAAGGAGCATCCACACATTCAAAATCGAAACCGATACAAAGCAAAAAACACTCTCTATCTTGGAGAGAACTTTGGCACATTCCGCTTTGACGAGTCCTTGCGGCTTACAAAGATGAATTACAAAAAATCTATTTGGGTACTCCCAGCGGAATTTAGGGAGGCAAAGATCACCCATGTCACCCCTTTAGAATATCCAGCAGACGATTCTAGAGTTATCATGAAGACAGCCCATATTGGCCAAGAATTTGTTCTCAGTGATCCGAGCGATGCTATTAAGGAATGGTTAAACTCAATTCTAGAGCGTAAAATAGTCTGACAAAATCATGACCAAAATCCTCTACATCGACATGGACAACGTGCTGGTGGACTTCCCGAGCGCCTTCCCCCTCGTCGATCCAACCCTTCTCGATCAGCACGCCGACAACAAGGACGATATTCCCGGCATCTTCAGCCTGATGACGCCCATGCCAGGGGCCGTTGACAAGCTGCTCTGGGTCAAGCGTCACCTGGGACCACAGGCCTACAAGCGGCTGATCTTGAGCCATCACAAGCATCTCAATGCGGGGGACTACCTCATCGACGACCGCACCAAGAACGGCGCCGATCGCTTCGGCGGCGAACTCATCCTGTTTGGATCGGAGCGGTTTCCGGGCTGGACCGCCGTGACCGCCTACCTGCGCGAGTGTGCAAGGTGAGGTCTAGGCCAATTCCACCGCACTCATGATAAGATTACTTCTAAAGTGAGATCAAAGTCCGTTGACGACGGAACAGGAAATCGAAAACGGCTTGATCGCCAAGCTGAATGAGCTGAAATACACCTACCGGGCCGATCTCGTTGATCGCGCGATGCTTGAGCAGAACTTCCGCACGAAGTTCGAAGAACTCAACCGTGTTCATTTAACCGATGGCGAGTTTGCGCGCCTGCTGGATGAGATCATCACGCCGGATGTGTTTGCTGCCGCCAAGATTTTGCGCGGCATCAATGCCTTCAGCCGTGATGACGGCACGCCGCTGAATTACACGCTGGTGAATATCAAGGACTGGTGCAAAAACCACTTTGAGGTGGTCAATCAGCTGCGCATTAATACAAATAACAGCCACCACCGTTACGATGTCATCCTGCTGATCAACGGCGTGCCCGTTGTGCAGATTGAACTCAAGGGGCTGGGCATCAATCCCCGGCGGGCGATGGAGCAGGTGGTTGAATACAAGAACGACCCTGGCAATGGATACACCAAGACGCTGCTTTGCTTTATGCAGCTCTATGTCGTCAGCAATCGCGACCGCACCTATTACTTCGCCAACAACAATGCCCGCCACTTCGCCTTCAATGCCGAAGAACGTTTTCTACCGATCTATGAATACGCCGACGAAAGCAATCAGAAGATCACCCACCTCGATACCTTCGCTGATCACTTCCTGAAAAAGTGCGACCTCGCCCGTACCATCAGCCGCTCAATGGTGCTGCTGGCCGGTGAGCAGAAATTGATGATCATGCGGCCGTATCAGGTCTATGCGGTGCAGCATCTCTTGAAGTGCATCGAACTGGATAACGGCTTTGGCTTCATCTGGCACACCACCGGCAGCGGCAAAACGCTCACCTCCTTCAAGGCCTCCACCCTGCTCAAGGAAAACGAGCACATCCACAAATGCGTCTTCGTGGTCGATCGCAAGGATCTCGATCGCCAGACCCGGGAGGAATTCAACCGCTTCCAGGAGGGTTGCGTTGAAGAAAACACCAACACCACCGCATTGGTGCGCCGCCTGCTGTCGGAAGACTATGCGGACAAGGTGATCGTCACCACCATTCAGAAGCTTGGCCTGGCCCTGGATGAAAACAGCAAACGCAATCAGCAACGCACTAAAAACGGCCAGGCCACCTACAAAGAGCAGCTCGAAGCCCTCAAGGACAAACGCCTGGTCTTCATCTTCGATGAATGCCACCGCTCACAATTCGGCGAGAACCACAAGGCGATCAAAGGCTTTTTCCCGAGGGCCCAGTTGTTCGGTTTCACCGGCACGCCCATCTTTGAGGCCAATGCCTCCCTGCAAAAAATCGAGGGCACCCAGGCCTCCCTGCGCACCACGGCGGACCTATTCCAAAAGCAGCTGCACGCCTACACCATCACCCACGCCATCGAGGACGGCAACGTCCTGCGCTTCCACGTTGATTACTTCAAGCCCAAGGAAGAAACGGGCAAAACACTGCCCAAACCCGGTGAAGCCCTGGCCAAAAAAGCCGTCATCGACCAGATCTTGGCCAAGCACGATGCCGCCACCGGCGGACGCCGCTTCAATGCCATCCTGGCCACCGCGTCGATCAATGACGCCATCGACTACTACGCCCTCTTCAAGACGCTGCAGGTGCAGCAACAGGCCGAGGATCCAGACTTCAAGCCGCTAAATATCGCCTGCGTTTTCTCCCCTCCCGCCGAGGGCAATGCCGATGTGAAGCAAATCCAAGAAGACCTGCCCCAGGAGCAGGCCGACAACGAAGAGGACCCGGAAGGCAAAAAGGCGGCACTCAAGGTCATCCTCGCCGATTACAACGTCCGCTACGGCACCAATCACCGCCTCAGCGAGTTTGACCTCTATTACCAGGATGTGCAAAAGCGCATCAAAGACCAACAGTGGCCCGAGGCGGATCTCCGCCAGGCCTACCCCAACGTTGAGCACCACAAGATTGACATCACCATCGTGGTGGACATGTTGCTCACTGGCTTCGATTCCAAGTTCTTGAATACGCTCTATGTGGACAAGAACCTCAAACACCACGGCCTGATCCAGGCCTTCTCCCGTACCAACCGCGTCCTCAACGGCAGCAAGCCCTATGGCCACATCCTCGATTTCCGCCAGCAGCAGGACGCCGTCGATGCCGCCATCGCCCTGTTTTCCGGCGAGAAAAGCGGTGAGCAGGCGCGGGAGATCTGGCTGGTGGAGAAGGCACCGGTGGTGATTGGGAAACTGGAGACGGCCATGCAGAAGCTCACCGGCTTCATGCACTCCCAGGGCCTCGATTGCACGCCATCCGCCGTGGCCAATCTCAAGGGCGATGCCGCCAAGGCGGCCTTCATCCATCACTTCAAAGAGGTCCAGCGGCTCAAAACCCAGCTCGATCAATACACCGACCTCAGCGAGGAGAACCAGGCCAGCATCGAGCAGGTGCTGCCGGCGGACCAGCTGCGCGGCTTCAAAGGCCAGTATCTGGAAACCGCCAAAAGGCTCAGAAACAAGCATGACCAGGGGGCAGGCCCAGGCGGCAGCACCAACCCCACGGACCAACTCGACTTCGAGTTTGTGCTGTTCGCCTCCGCCGTGATTGATTACGACTACATCATGGGCCTGATCGCCCGCTTCTCCGCCCAGGGACCTGGCAAAACGAACCTGACCCGCGAAGAACTAATCGCCATCATCCGAGCCGACCCCAAGTTCATGGACGAAGGCGACAGCCTCGCCGAATACATCGGCACCCTCAAGGCCGGCGCAGGCCTCTCTCTGGCCGCCATCCGCGAGGGCTACATCCGTTTCAAGGCGATGAAAAACGCCCGCGAACTCGACGCCATTGCCACCCGCCACGGCCTCGCCGCCGCCGCACTGCAACGCTTTGTGGACGCCATCCTCAGCCGCATGATCTTCGATGGCGAACAGCTCAGCGAGCTGCTGGCGCCGCTGGATCTCGGCTGGAAAGCCCGCAGCCAGGCGGAGTTGGCCCTGATGGCTGACCTGGTTCCCCTGCTCGTCAGGCGTGCTGGCGGGCGCGTTATTTCGGGGCTGAATGCGTATGAATAAGCTAAATTCCTCCGAAAACACTTTCCGCGAATTGCTGGTGCAGTTTCAGCAAACGCGACAAAAAGTATTTGCACAGGCCAACACGTCCCTGATGGAGTTGTATTGGCACATTGGCCAAAGCAAACAACTCTCGGCACTGGCGAGAGTGTTGCCCTGGACGCACAACACCACCATCTTTTCGCGCTGCAAATCACACGAAGAGCGGCGCTTTTACCTGGCGCTGTGCCAGCAAGAAAAGTACAGCTCCCGTGAGCTGGAGCGGCAGATTAACGCGGCCAGCTTTGAGCGCGCCTCCCTGAGCCCGCCAAAACTCTCGGCAGCGATGAGAGTTTTGCAGCCTGCCGTGGGCGAGGCATTCAAAGACCACTACGTGCTTGAATTTCTAGGCCTGCCCGAGCCGCACAGCGAGAACGACCTTAAGCGCGCGATGGTGCGGCACATGAAAGCTTTTGTGCTGGAGCTGGGCAAAGACTTCTTATTCATCAACGAAGAATTAAAGGAACCCCATGAGAATCCCAGCATGGGGGTACTGCTTTGCCGCGATAAAGACGACGAGGTGGTGGAATATGCACTGTCGCGCAACCTCTCGCCCACACTCGTGGCGCAATACCAACTGCAATTGCCAGATAAAAAACTCCTCCAGTCCAAACTGCATGAACTGTTGATGCAGGAATGGGGAGGTGAGGTATGAGCAATCAGAACAAAACTACCACCGCCACAGAGAATGAAGCAAGGCCTGTGCTGGTGCCGAAGCTGCGGTTTCCGGAATTTTTGGGGGAGGAGGGGTGGGAATTAAATACTCTCGGCTCAAAAGCAACAAAAGTAGGGAGTGGTATTACGCCCTCCGGAGGAGAAAGTAATTACAGGGCCATTGGGCGTCCATTTGTCCGCAGTCAAAATGTGGGGTGGGGAGAACTAATACTAAATGACGTAGCCTTTATCGACGACGAGACACACAGATCATTTGGCGCCACGGAAATAAAGCTCGATGATGTTTTGCTGAATATCACTGGTGCTTCAATTGGGCGAAGTACCGTTGCGGACATGAGGATTGTAGGAGGAAATGTAAATCAGCATGTATGCATTATACGGCTAGAAGACGAGGCCCTTGTCCCAAGGTTCCTGAATCAATATTTACTTTCCGAATACGGCCAAGACCAAATTGACAGCTTCCAAGCAGGTGGCAACCGTCAAGGACTCAATTTTGCCCAAGTCCGGTCCTTCTCGATTCCACTCCCACCACGGACTACCGAACAACAAAAAATCGGCAACTGCCTCACTTCACTAGACAACCTGATAACCGCGCAAGCGCGGAAAGTGGATGCGCTCAAGACCCATAAAAAAGGGCTGATGCAGCAGCTTTTACCCCGCGAAGGGGAAACTCAGCCGAGGCTGCGGTTTCCGGAGTTTCGGGATGCTGGGGAGTGGGTGCAGGAAGAACTCTCGAAGTGCATTAAGAAGGTGATCGACTACAGAGGAAAAGCCCCGCCGAAAGCGAAAAGTGGCATTCCGCTAATTACCGCAAAAAACGTGAGGCCTGGCTGGCTTGATATGACAAATGACGAATATATCGAAAAAGATAAATACGAAGAATGGATGTCCAGAGGCATCCCAACGGAGGGAGACATCCTTTTTACCACAGAGGCACCACTTGGCAATGTAGCACTATACCCATCTTTAGGTAAATTCGCGCTGGGTCAGCGACTTCTCGCACTACGGCCCAATCCTAACAAGTGTGTTGCCCCGTTTATATTCTACTCCCTGCAGGGTCCGACTATGCAGGGGGCGATTGATTTTCACGGGACAGGATCAACGGCTAAGGGCATCAAGTCTAAAGTTTTAGTAAGACTTAGCTTTTGCTATCCGGGTGTTAAAGAACAACAGCGAATCGCAACCTGCCTAACCACCCTCGACTCCCTAATCACCACCGAAAATCAAAAACTCGAAACCCTCAAAACCCACAAGAAAGGCCTGATGCAGCAGCTCTTCCCACCTCCTGAGGAAGCAGAGCAATGAGCGACCTTATTCTCTACACCACAGAAGACGGCCGCAGCCAAATCAAACTGCGGGCACAAGAGCAGTCCGTCTGGTTGACACAGCTCGAAATGGCGGAACTCTTCGCTGCCACCAAGCAAAACATCTCCCTGCACCTGAAGAACATCTTTGAGGACGGGGAGCTGGACCCGGCTGCAACTGTCAAGGAATCCTTGACACTTCAAATCGAAGGCAACCGCGAGGTGCAGCGCCCCGTCACGCTCTACAACCTCGACGCCATCCTGGCCGTGGGCTACCGGGTGCGTTCACCGCGTGGGGTGCAGTTCCGCCGTTGGGCATCCACCATCTTGAAGGACTACCTGATCAAAGGGTTTGTGCTCGATGACGAGCGACTGAAGAACCCGGATGGCCGCCCGGATTACTTCGACGAGATGTTGGCCCGCATCCGGGATATCCGGGCCTCAGAGAAGCGCTTTTACCAGAAAGTGTGCGACCTATTTGCTCTCTCCAGTGACTATGACAAGTCCGATACAGCTACCCAGCTCTTCTTCGCCACGGTGCAGAACCTACTGATTTATGCCGTAACCCAAAAAACAGCCGCTGAACTGATCACCGCCCGTGCCAACCCCGTCGATCCCCATTTCGGCCTACTCACCTGGGAGCATGACAAGGTGAGTAAGAAGGACATCATCGTCGCCAAAAATTATTTAACCGAGGATGAGATCGACACCTTGAACCGCCTGGTGGTCATCTTCCTGGAAACTGCCGAACTACGGGCCAAGAGCAAGCAGGAGACCCGCATGGCCTTCTGGAAGGAGAGCGTCGATCAGATCATCACCTCCAACGGCTTTGCGCTGCTCAGCAACGCCGGCTCCGTCAGCCGTGAGCAAATGAAGCGCCGCACGAACGCCCTCTATCTGGACTATGACAAGCGGCGCAAGCAACAGGACGCCCTGGAAGCCGACCAACAAGACGAGGCCGAACTCAAAGCCATCGAAGCCCAAATCAAACGCCGCCCCAAGCCATGACCGACCCCAACCAAAAACAACTAGGCACCATTCTCTGGGCCATCGCCGACCAGCTGCGGGGGGCCATGAATGCGGACGACTTCCGCGATTACATGTTGTCGTTTCTGTTCCTGCGCTACCTCTCGGACAACTACGAGCTGGCGTCCCAAAGAGAGCTCGGCAGGGATTACCCACCGCTGGAGGCCGACAGCCATCAGGTGCCACTGAATCTCTGGTATGGCCTCAATCCTGATGATATTGACGCCTTTGAAAAGCAGATGCGACGCAAGATCCATTATGTGATCAAGCCGCAATACCTTTGGAAGAGCATTGCCAACCTGGCTCGCACCCAAAATAGCGACCTGCTCCAGACCCTGCAGGATGGCTTTAAATACATTGAAACCGATTCCTTTGAAAGCACCTTTCAGGGCCTCTTCTCCGAAATCAACCTGGCCTCCGACAAGCTGGGGCGCACCTATGCAGAGCGCAACGCCAAGCTATGCACCATCATCAAAAAAATTGCCGATGGACTAGCGGAATTCTCCACCGACATCGATGCCCTGGGTGATGCCTATGAATACCTAATCGGTCAATTCGCGGCGGGTTCGGGTAAAAAGGCGGGCGAGTTCTACACCCCCCAGCAGATCTCCGCCATCCTCTCCGGCATTGTGTCCCTCGACAGCCAGGACCCCAAAACCGGAACGAAACAACGGCTGGAGCGCGTGTTGGACTTCGCCTGCGGCTCCGGCTCGTTGCTGCTCAACGTGCGCAAGCAAGTCAGCCAAGCCGGTGGCACCATCGGCAAGATCCTGGGCCAGGAAAAGAACATCACCACCTACAACCTCGCCCGCATGAACATGCTGCTGCACGGGGTCAAGGACACCGAATTCGAGATCTTCCACGGCGATACCCTGCTCAACGAATGGGACCTGATGCGGGAACAAAACCCCGCCCATAAACCCAGCTTTGATGCCATCGTCGCCAATCCGCCCTTCAGCTACCGCTGGGAGCCCAGCGAGGCCCTGGCCGATGATGTGCGCTTCAAAAGCCACGGCCTGGCGCCCAAATCCGCCGCCGATTTCGCCTTTTTGCTGCACGGCTACCACTACCTCAAGGACGAAGGCGTGATGGCGATCATCCTGCCCCATGGTGTGCTATTCCGGGGGGGTGCCGAAGAACGCATCCGCACCAAGTTGCTCAAGGACGGCCACATCGATACCGTGATCGGCCTGCCCGCCAATCTCTTCTATTCCACGGGCATTCCGGTCTGCATCCTTGTGCTCAAGCGCTGCAAAAAGGACGACGACGTGCTCTTCATCAACGCCGCCGAGCACTTCGTTAAAGGCAAGCGTCAGAACCAATTAAATCAAGAGCACATCGACAAAATCATCAGCACCTATCAGCAGCGCCAGGCCGAACCCCGTTACTCCCGTCGGGTGGAAATGGCGGAGATCGAGAAGAACGACTTCAACCTCAACATCTCCCGCTACATCAGCACAGCCTTGGCCGAAGAAGAGATCGACCTAGGGGCTATCCATGGCGAGCTGGTCTCGCTTGAGCAAAGCATCCGTGAAGCACGTGATCAACACAATGGCTTTTTAGAGGAGTTGGGTCTGCCTCTGTTGCCGTGAGCCAGACAACAGCCCAATCAAGAATGATCAGGGACTGTAGTCACAAACGGCTGGGGCAGGTTCGCCAGAAAGCAAACCAGTCGCTTGAAATGGTTGGTTTGGACGATCAGGGAAGACCTTGATCACGGAAGCATCAATGTACTTGAAATCACCGGGAGCATTAAGGCGCCAGATGTTTTTCGTTTGCTCAAAGGGTTGATCCAGGCAGTAGGCATTTGTATCACCGTGGAGAAATAACACCGGCTTGCCCAGGGCTGCTGCCAAGGTTTCAATCTGTCGGCAAAGGCCCGCATAGGCGGGGTTGTTGAGACAGTGGGCGAGGGAGGTTTCCTGTTTCTTCGCAGGGCCAAAGGGATCCAGCTGGGTCGCCACGACCAAGGCCTTGACGCTGCTTTGTTGGGCCTGGGCAAAGGCTCGGTTCAGCCAGCTCTTATCCTGGCGATCTCGCTCATCCACCAGGGCGAGGGCTTTCTTTGGATCATCGATATATATTTCCGAGCGGCCGTTATCCGTACTGATGAAATGCAAGGTGACAAAAAGCACGCCATCGCGCATCCAGATGGCATTTTCGGGTAATCCAGGTTCAGTTTCGTAGTGCCAATCCCTGGCAAACTGACTCGAATCCATGGCCACAACCCTACGAACAGCTTCGAGGGTGTTGTCTGGAGATGTCAACGTTGGATCCCTGGCCAGAATCGCTTGAACTTGCTCTAATTTCCAAACAGGCGTAACATTTTTGGGACGGCTGAAAAAGATGTTGCGCAAGTGTTGCAGGCGCCCATTCTCGCTTTGACGCACCTTAAGATTGAGGCGATCGCAATCGGCCCAATCATTGTCTCCAGGTGTATAAAAAACTGGTTTGACTAGTTTTGTTTCCCAGAAAGTCTGGGTTTTCTGCAGCCAACCATCATTGCATGTGCTCTCGGGCCTACCTAGATCGCCTAGATTAATCACAAATGGAATATCGATTCGCTGCCTCAGGGCGGGGGTAATGTCTTCAAACAAGACTTGATCATCCGTGCGCCCGTTCGGCAACTTGATCTCATAGGGGATATCTCCATAGGCGGCAAAGGTCATCAGTGCCTTGGCGGGTATTGGCGCCAAATCAGATGCGTTGACAGGCTGAGCCTGGCCTTCGGCCCTGGTGGCCCTAGGGGCAGCCATGGCAAGCGAGGCCATAAGCAGAATCCATACTCGCACCCCCAAATGACCCATATCCCCAGGGTGAACAAAGCCCAACCGACGCAAATTAGCATGATTTAGAAATTATTTGATAACACATTGCGAAACTCACGCAAAACTTTTTGAAGCCCCCCCCCACGACGCCAGCGGGGACACGGGAGCTTGTAGGGATTTATCGCTAATCCAAGGGCCTAGTTTATAAGTTATTCTCTAAATCCGATCGATTGGTTCGGGCAGTCACCGCACAAGATGAAGCCATAATGGCATCACTCAATAGGCATCCCAATCACCGCTCAACAGATAGCACTCAAACCCGTGCCCCTGGAGTCACAGCTCTCCAGAGTCCGCTACCAAGTGGCGCGACCCAATGGTGACGAGTCTTCAGCCTTCGTCAGCCCGCTCCCCAGCCAGCACACTGCGGACCTCATCGCGGCGCAGCACCAACACGCTCAGGGGCGGCAGGCAGAGATCGAGGGAATGCTCGTAGCCGTGCATCGGCACGGGATCGCTGAACTTGCCGCCGAGGTTGCCGAGATTGCTGCCGCCGTAGCGTCCGCTGTCGCTGTTGAAGGCCTCGGCATAGAACCCCTCCAGGGGAATACCGACGCGGTAGTGGCCATGGGGTTGGGGGGTGAAGTTGGCGATCACAACCAGCCAGCGGCCCGTGGTGCTTTCGCGGCGCATGAAGCTGATGACGGAATGGCGATTGTCGTTGCAATCGATCCATTGGAAGCCGTATTGATTGAAATCATCGCGCCACAGAGCTGGCTCGTCTTTATAGAATTCATTCAGATCATCGACCAAGCGCTGCAGGCCGAGATGGGGCTCATATTGCAGCAGATCCCATTGCAGATCGCCCCAGACATTCCACTCGGATCTCTGGGCAAATTCCATGCCCATGAAGATGGTCTTCTTGCCGGGATGGGTCCACATGTAAGACAGCAAGGCCCTGACATTGGCAAATTTCTGCCAATCATCTCCAGGCATCTTTTGGAGGAGATTGCTCTTGCCATGCACCACTTCGTCATGGCTCAACGCCAGCATGAAGTTTTCAGTGAAGGCATACCAGATCGAGAAGGTAACATTGTTCTGGTGGAACTGCCGGAACCAGGGATCGAGCTCGAAATAATCGAGCATGTCGTGCATCCAACCCATGTTCCATTTGAGATTGAAACCCAATCCGCCGATATCTGTCGGCTGGGTGACCATCGGCCAAGTGGTGGATTCCTCGGCGATCGACAGGGCCCCGGGGAAATGCTGGAAGAGCACATGGTTGGCCTGCTGCAGAAAATGCACCGCCTCGGTGTTTTCGCGTCCGCCATGCTCATTGGGCAGCCATTGGCCATCGGGCCTCAGATAATCGCGATAAAGCATCGACGCGACTGCATCGACGCGAATGCCATCGACGTGGAATTCTTCGAACCAATAAATAAGGTTCGCCACGAGAAAATTGCGAACCTCATTGCGGCTGTAGTTGAAGATCAGTGTGCCCCATTCCTTGTGCTCACCGATGCGGGAATCGGCATGCTCATAGAGATGGGCTCCATCAAAGAAGGCCAGGCCGTGGCCATCCTTGGGGAAGTGACCCGGCACCCAATCCAGAATCACCCCCAGGCCCTCGGCATGGCAGCGATCGACAAAGGCCCGGAATTCATCGGGGGTGCCATAGCGGCTGGTGGGCGCATACCAGCCGGTGACCTGATACCCCCAGGATCCATCAAAAGGATGCTCGGAGATGGGCATCAATTCGATGTGGGTGAAGCCGCGGGCCTTCACATAGGGAATCAACTTCTCGGCCAGCTCGGGATAGGTGAGCAAGCGCGCCCCGGGCTTGAGATCCGCCGCCGGCACCGGAGGCCGTGCCGATCCATCCGCTTCGATGTAGGGGGCATCACTGGAGGCATGCAGCCAGCTGCCCAAATGCATTTCGTAGACGGAGATCGGCTGCTCGATCGGGTTGCGGCTATCGCGCTGATCCAGCCAATCGCCATCGCTCCAGTTGTAAACACCCAGTTCGCACACAATCGATCCGGTGTTGGGGCGCACCTCATGGCGGAACCCGTAGGGATCGGATTTTTGATAGCAATGACCAGATTGATTGCGGATCTCATATTTATAGAGATCACCCACTTTTATGCCAGGGATGAACAGCTCCCAGCAACCTCCCAGACGCTGCTGCATCGGATGATGGCGCCCATCCCAGCCATTGATGTCGGCCAACACCGCCACGCTGCTGGCATTGGGGGCCCACAGACAGAACTGCACGCCAGCCACCCCCTCCCGCTCTCCGGCGTGGGCACCCATGCGACGCCAGATGTGGTGATGGTTGCCCTCGGCGAAGAGATGGCGATCCAAATCGCCCATCCACTCCTGGCGAAAAGCCCAGGGGTCGTACTGCTCATGTCGGATGCCAGCCCGTTCGACCCGCAAGCGATAGCGACAACCTGGATCGGCAGGCACCTCGGCCTCAAAGACCCAGGGATGATGGGGGGACTCGGTGGGCCGCGCCTCCGTCTCCCCCTCCAGCAACAACTCGACCGACTGCGCCTCGGGCATCCAGCAGCGCACCACCCAGCTGCCGTCACTGAGCTGCTGGGGACCCAGGATCGCCGCGGGATGGTTGTGACGACAATGGACCAGACGCTGTGCGTCCTCAGCCATCCATTCAAGGCGGGTCACGGACATGGCGACTGGGCAGGGGGGCGCGCCGGGAGCTTAGGCGCTCTGCGGCACCCTCAGCGGGCGCCGCTGGGCGGGGCCAGGTCGGTGGGGAAATCAACGCCGATGATCGCGTTGCGACGATCGAGAATGACAAAGATGCTGTCGGTCAGTCGCATGAATTGCGTCTGAACGAGCACCAGTTTCATGTCGGAGGTGTCCTCCGCCCGGGCCACCTTTTGCAGCTTCACCACATTGCCGGTGCGCTGCTGCAGGGCCTGCCATTTGCGCTGCATGGCGGCGGGGGGAATCTCCTCCTGCAGGCTGGGACTGAGAAAACTGGAGGCATAAACAAAACGGCCCTCGACCAGGGCCTGAACAAATTGACGCGCCACGGTTTCAGCCGCCTCGTCGGTGGCATCGAAGTGGTACCCCTCCAGCCGCCCCTGGTTGTCGAGGATCATCAGCAACTGGCGCACGCCAGCGCTGGTGACCAGGCGAGCCTCCACCGTGCTCGAATCCACGCCGGGCACCACCGTGCCCAGGGTCCAGCTGAGGATCCGGGGCTGGCGGCGCAGATGGCTGCGCACCATGGCCGGGCTGCTCATGCGTTGCAGCTTGGGGGCGAACTGGGCAAAGCGTCCCTCCGCATCCCCCTCCTGGAGGGCCTTGAGAATTTGTTCGGCCGCAGCTCGGGCCCGGACTTCGCTGAGGGCGGCACTGGGCTGGCCGGGGCTGGCCGGGGCTGATTGGGCCGCGCCGGCGCTGGCAGCCGGCGCGGGAGCTGCGGCAGCTGCGGGAGCTGCGGGAGCTGCGGGAGCTGCGGGTCCGCCAACCACCGCCCCCTGGGCGCGCCCGAATTGGGGCGCCAGGGCCGCGGCGACGGCCAGGGCAAGGGCGGGTAGCCCGGCGCGCAGGGGCGAACGCGGCATGGGGTCGGAGGGATCAACAGCCCCTTCAGTGTGCCCCAACCTCCAGCTCCAGCAACGGGGCCAGCCCCAACCAGGCCCCAGCCAGATGCAGCTGCAGGGTGATCACCCGGTGCCATGGTCCCGGGGCCGTCAGGGGCAGCTGGCCATCGCCCGGGTTGACGGCGATCTGGGGCCAGGCGGCAGCGGCGAGGGACAGGCGCAAGCATTCACCGGCATCCAGGCGGATCGCCAGGGGCTGCAGATCCAGCTGCAGCCGCCGCCGTTGGCGGCAAATCTCACCCCGCTGGCGCAGCACGCCGGTGACCAGCTGGTGCACCCGGCGGCCATCGGCGCTGACCACGGACAGGGCGCCGCAGAGATCAAAGCCCGGTTGATCCGCCTCCACCTCCAGTTCAAGCCAGGGGCAGCCGATCAGCGTCAGGGGGCTGGCCAGGGGTTCGCTGCTGAAGCAGGCCACATCGGCCCGCCCATCGAGATCGCCCCGCTCGACGACGCCGGCATCGAGGCCCAGGTGCCCGCCCCGCCCCGGCACCGGCCGCCACGGGTCATGCACCAACACGACCACCCCGTCCCCCGGGGGCGTGACCGCCCCGGCCTGGAGCGGGCACGCCAGCAAGCGCCCCTCCGCCGAACGCACCGCCGCCAGACCCTGACTATGCAGGCGCCAGCCCAAGGACGGCGCCGGAACTTCAGGGCTTAAGGGAGTCCACAGACCCGTGCCGATGTCCTGCAGCAGCACCGGATCCGCCGAGAGTGGCACGCTGTGGTCCAGGCCGCCCCCGAGGGTGGGCCAGGTGGGGGCCACGGTTTGTTCGTCCACAGCGGCTCCCGTTGATCCGGATTCCATCGCGGCGGCTTGGCTTTCGGGCGGCTCGCCCCCCCGTTCGACCTCATGCAGATGACGGCGGAAAAAGGCCAACTGGCGCTCATCGCAGCCGCCGCGCCATTGCAGATGGGTCCAGGCGCCGATGACCAATGCGGGGCTGCCGCCCGCCTGGCGCGCTCGCCGCCACAGATCCAACACCCCCCGCAGGTGGGGATCGTGCCAACCACCGATCAACAGCAGGGGGCGCCGCAGCAGGGCCGGCGCCACCGGATGGATCCGCCAATCTTGGGGCTGCTGCGGATCCAATCCCAGCCAGCGCCAGCCCATCCCGCCTGGGTCATGGCGCACCAGCAGGGAGGGCCCCTCCTCCAGAAAACGGCCACTCTCCAGGCTGCGGCGAATGTCCCACCAGCCGGCCCCATCGCCGCGGCGCCGACAGGCGGCAGCGGCCAACTGCAGGGCCCAGGCCAGGCCCAGGGACCACCAATGGGCGCCCCCCTCGCTGGCCCAATGCAGGCGCTCATCAAGGCCGGCCATGGCGGGCGCCAGACAGTCCGGCAGGGGATCATCCAGCCAACTAGGGCAGGGATCCGCGGAGCTGGTGATCAGCAGTTGGCTGAGCCCCTGATACGAAAAGCCGTAGGTGCCCACCCGGCCATTGGCCCGCGGCAGGCGGCGCGCCCAGCGCACCGCCGCAGCCCCGTCCGCCGCCTCCTGGCCAAAGCCGCTGAATTCACCCTCGGAGTCGCCGCAGCCGCGCACGTCCTGCACCAGCACCAGAAAGCCCCGATCGGCATACCAACTGGGATGGGCGTAGGTGACGGTGGAGGCGATGGCCCGGCCGTAGGGCTGGCGCATCAGCAGCACCGGCCAGGGTCCCTCACCCTGCTCGGGACTCCAGAGACGGCCGGCCAGCAAAGTGCCGTCGTCGGCCCGCATCGGGCACTCCCGGACCCGCGCCACTCAGTGCACGTCGGGGCAGTGCAGGCCGATCACGTAGGTGGTGAGCACCTCGGCATCCACGGGCGAGAGCCCCTGGTTGCGCGCCACGGTGGCAATCGCCTGGGGGGAGGTGGCGGACTGGCCGATGGCGTTGAGCTGCTTGAACTCTGCGCAGAGACTCTTGGCCAGGCCTGGGTTCTGCTTGACACTTTCCAACAGGGCCGAAGCCGCCTGGGCGGGGAGCAGGGGTCCGCCCACCGGGGACCCGAGGGTCGCCAGCAGAACCACGGCCGCCCCGATCGGGGGCGAGAAGCGAAACCTCAACATCGAGAGGCAGGCCTGAACCATGGGATAACCGTGAAGGCAGTGGGCGTGTTCTCCATTCCATGCATTCAGCCTCTTCCCCCCTGGCCGCCAGGGTCAGTTCCGCGAGCGACTGGCCCTGGCCCGCCTGATCCACAGCCGCAGGGTTTCCATGGGCAGCAGGGGCACGGCGGGGCCCGTGAGCCGGCGCTGCAGGCGATGCACCTGATTCAGCAGACGTTGGGGATCGGCCACCAGCAGGGCCTCGGAAGCGGGAATACCGGCATGAAGCAACAGGGAGGCCTCTTGGGGCGTGAGTTCGAGGTCTTCCAGCAGGCGGGCCTGGGCCCGCAGGCGCCGCAGTCGCGCCTCACTGGCCAGGCCGCTGGCGGCGAGCCGTCGTAGGGGGGCATCCTCCACCCGAGCCAGGGCGGGCCAATCGCCAATGCCGGCAGCCGCCAACAGCTTGACCTCGTGGCGGAATTGATGGGGCACAACCCCGAACCCGGGCCCTTCGGCGCTGGTGGGCTTGGCCCGAGGGCTCCTGGTCGGGGTGGTCTCGGCCATGGAGGTTTCCGCCCCGACGTTCCTTGCCCCGACGTTCCTTGCCTTGGCGCCCCTGCCACTGGTGGGGCCAGCGCTGAGCTTCTCAGTGCTGGTGGTTCTCAAGCTGGTGGTATCGGCGCTAGTGGTCTCGTTGTTGGCACGATCGCTGCTGGCACGATCCGTGCTGCAGCGATCCGTGCTGCAGCTCTCGTTAATGGAGCTCTCGTGACTGGCGCCCTTCGCCCCGATGCTCATGGCACCAGGGTGATCGTCTGAGAGGCGAGATCCCGGCGCGCCTCCGCCAGCACCTTGGGCGTGGAACTGCCGTCTTCGGCATTGTCAAGGCCCCGCAGGCGAACGCGCACCACCCCATCGGGACTGACCCGGCCACTGGCGCGCAGGTTGCGGGCCACCTGCTCCACCGTGGGAGCCAGGGCCTCGGGGGGGAGTCCGGGCGGGGCAGCGGCGACCACCAAATCCCCTCCGTTGTCGTAGACGATCGGCACCTGCACCGCGCCAGGCACGCTGACCCGGGGCACATAGCTGATCGCAAAGGCCAGACAGGAAATCGCCAGCAGGGCCGTGAAGCTGGTCACCCCCACCAGCCGGAACCGGACCCCCCAACGGACGATGAAGGCGGTCACCGTCAACGCCGCCAACAGACCACTGGCGGCACCCAGCCAGAGGCCGGCCTGAAAAAGGGTGGGATCGGCGGCCATGGGGACTGGGCAAACGGGACAGGCCCCTTATATTGCGGCCGACCCAGGCGCTGACAGTTCAAGGTGGATGACCTTGATGCCTGATCGCCCGCCTGCCAAGGGCCTTCAAGCGGCCCACAGAATTCCGATCCGCCTTGTTCTGGGCCTGGTTCTCGGGGGTGGAGCCCTGGCGGGCCTGGTGCTGGTGGCCCTGATCAGCTCCCATGGGGTGCTGGCCCGGATCTACGAGCACTGGCGGCCCTGGATCGAGCGCCAGGTGAGCAACGTCATGGGGCACCCCCTGCAGCTGGGTCCCTACCAGGGATTCGGTCCGGAGGGTCTGGAGGTGGGGCCCAGCCGTTTCTTGACGGGCCAACGCGACGACTCGACCATCAGCGTGCAGGGGGTTCGCGCCCGGGTGCGTCCCCTGGCCAGCTGGCAGCAACGCAGCCTGCAGCTCGAACTCGATTTCAAGGGCGCCGAAGTCGACCTGCGCCGCAACCGCCGCGGGGCGATCTGGACGTTGGGATCCCTGGCGCCGGGCCGCCGGGCCCCCAGGCTGAACCTGACCTTCCGATTGCTGGAGCCCGCCAGGGTGCGCCTGTGGGGCTTCTCCCAGCCAGGCCGCCCCCCCCTCAACGCCCTGGTGCGCGGCCAGGCCAATCTCAGCCTGCCGGCCAGTCGCATCGACGTGCGCTCGCGGCTGGAGTGGCCCCAAGATCCGGGGGCCCTGCTGATGCATGGCACGGGCCAATGGGGCAACGGGCAGCGTTGGCAGGGGAACTTCACGGCCCGGGGATTGGCCCTCCCCCCCTTGGCGCCGTTGCTGCCCCTGCCACCCAGCTCGCGTCTGGCGGGTCACGCCGAGGGACAGGTGCAGTTGAGCCTGATCCAAGGGGTGGGCGGCTGCGCCGGCTCCTTGACGGCCCGGGATGTGCGCTGGCGACCCAGCCCCAAAGCCCCGGATCTGTCCCTGGCGCCCCTGCCCCTGCGCTGCAATAACGAGCAGCTGGAACTGGCGACCAGTCGCTGGCGTTATCAAGCCTGGGGGGGGACGATCGCGGGGCGTCTGACACGCCAGCGACGCCTCGACCTGCTCGTACGGGCGGAACCACCCAAGGGCCTCGGCCTGGGCCCCCAGCCCCTGGCCGCCAGGGTGGGGGGCCTGCTGGGCCAGGGCGGACTCCAGCAGGCCTACCTGCAGGGGCGACGGGGCGACTCCCGCCTCCAACTCAATGGCTCGGTGGGACGGCTCCTGGATCTGCAGGGCCCCTGGCAGCTGCGCTCCAGCGACCTGCCACCCCTGGCGCGCCTCCCCCTCGTGCTGCGGCAACAGCTGTTGGCGGGGCAACGGCCGCTGACGGGGCGCTTGAAGCTGGCGGGGCCTCTGGCCTCCCCCGCCCTCAGCCTGGACTCCGAGCTGGCCGGCCAGCACCCCCTGATTGGCGACTGGAGCGCGGCGGTGGCCTGGCGGGACGGCCTGCTGCGGGTGGATCGACTGCGGGCCAAGGGGCTGGAGGCCAGCGCCCGGATGCCCCTGGACCTCAAAGCCGGCCGGGGCCTGGTGCTCGGCGATCTGATCAGCGAGCTGGACCTGCGCCATTTCCCCCTGGACCGCCTGGGCCCACTGGTGGGCACCCGCCTCCAGGGCCACCTCGATGCCCGCGGCCCAATCAAAGGGCCCCTCAACCTGCTGGCCGCCGATCTGCGCCTGCGGCTGCAGCAACCCGGTGCCGGTCCTCTGGCCCTGCGCGAAACCTGGAACGGGGCCTTCCAGGGTCTGGTGGGCACCGGAGCGGAGCGGGCCCGCTCCGGCGGCCAGCTGCATCTGCTGGCCGAGGCCCCGGCCGTCTCCGGGCGGTTGGACACCTGGCTCGATGCCCAATGGCATCCCACCAAGATCCAGCTGACCCGGGACGGCGGAACGCTGACCCTGGTCGGACGACCCAGCCACTACGACTGGCAGGCCAGGGACCTCTCCCTGCAGGGCCTGGCCCTGAGCCTGGCGACGGACCAGCCGCTGCGCCACCTGCAGGGCAGCTTGGGGGGCCGCGGTGTGCTCGAACTCCAGCCGCTCTCTGTGTCTGGAAGCGTGCGGATCGAGAAACCCGGCCTGCTCGGGCTGGCCGGCCGTCGACTACAGGCCGACTTTGCCTACAGCCGCAGCGACTACAAGGTGCGGGCCGATCTCGAGCCCCTGGCCGCCGGGCGCCTGCGGGGCGTCCTTGAGGGCCGCCCGGGGGGGGCTCTCAAGGCCCATTGGCAGGCCCGGGGGATGGACGCGGGGTTGCTGCGCCAACTGGCCACGGCCTGGGGGCTGTCCCGGGGCGCCAGCACCCCCGCCTCCCTGGGCCAGGCCAGCGATCTCGGCAGTCTCGTGTGGGACACCCTGGGCCCCAGCCTCGACCACCAGTTGGAGGCCCTGCGTCGGGCCGAGGCCCTGGCCAACGAGCGCCAGGCGGCCTTGAGGCGCCTGAGCCGCCGCGAGCTGCTGGCTCGGCTGCAGACGAACCTGGACGCCGACCTGCGCCTCAGCGGTCCGGATCCAAGCCGGCTGCGGGTCCAGCTGGAGGCGCGCGGGCACGTTTGGCTGGGCCAACGCGATCGCGACGAAGCCCTGGGCAGCGAGCCCCTGACCTTCCATCTCGAAGGCCCCCTGCGCGGTGGCGAGGGCCATTTCGAACTGACCGGGCTCACCTTGGCCTTGCTGGCCTTGCTGGCGCCAGTACCGCAGAGCCTGGCCGGCAGCCTGGCCCTCAAGGGCACCTTCCGCCTGGGGGGCGCCCATCCCGAACTGGTGGTCAACCTGGCCCTGGATCAGGGCCGGATCGGGGCCAGGGCGATCGCCTTGGAGCGGGGCCAGATTCAGCTGCGCCAGGCCCGCCTGCAACTGGACCTGGCCCTGCGGGCCCAGGGTGCCCGCGGCAAGGTCGCCCTGGTGGGTCAGATTCCCCTGGATCCCAACGCCAACGGCCTCGAACTGCGGCTGACCAGCCGCGACGACGGTCTCACCTTTCTCTCCACCCTGGCCGGATCGGCCCTCGAATGGCAGAAGGGCAGCGCCGACCTGAGGCTGCTAGTGCGCGGCAGCCTCAACGAGCCGATCGCCAACGGATTCGTGCGGTTGCGCCAGGGCCAGTGCCTGTTCATCGGCCAGAAACTAGACAAGGTGGAGGCGACCGTCCTGTTTGATTTCAAGCAGCTTGAGGTGCAGGAGCTCAAGGCCCATGCCGGTCGCAACGGGCTGATCAGCGGCGAGGGACGGCTGGGCCTGATCCATGCCATCACGGGCCCCCCGAGCCTGAAGGTGAAGCTGCGCCAGGTGCCGTTCGCGATGAACCGCCTGCAGGCGATGGGCCAGGGCGAGTTGACCCTGGGCGGCAGCCTGCGGGCCCCGGAACTTGGGGGTGAGCTGAGCGTGAGCCACGGCACCCTCAATGTCCAACCGGCGGGGCTGAGCACGGGCAAGGGCAAAGGCGCGGGCGGTGCCACCAGCGTGCAACGCCTGATCGAGGAGGACTGGACATTTGACAAGCCCTTGATCTTGCTCGGTCCCGACGTGGCCTCGGCGACGGCGACCTCCGTGGCCGAAACCATCCCCAACTTCCCCTATCTGGCCTTCGACAACCTGCGACTGCGCTTTGGACCCGACCTGCGGGTGGTGCTGCCCCGGGTGGCGAGTTTCAACACCGGCGGTGCCCTGCGCATCAGCGGCCGGCTCGACCCGAGCCTGCGGGCCTCCGGGGTGGTGCGCCTGCTCAGCGGCCGCCTGAATCTTTTCACCACCAGCTTCAGCCTTGATCCCCAGGCCCCCAACGTGGCGGTGTTCACCCCATCTCTCGGGCTGGTGCCGTACCTGGACATCGCCATGCGCACCCGCATCTCGGACAGCCTGGGCCTGATCGCTCCCAACGGCTTCAATCCGACGGCCCGTGACACCGGCGCCGCCGGAGCCCCGACGACGACCCTGACCCCGGGGACCGCCTCCCTGCGCCAGCTCAATCTGATTCTGGTGACGGTGAGCGTCAGCGGTCCAGCGGATCGCCTGGCCGACAACATCAAGATGCACAGCAGCCCCCCCCTGCCCCAAGAGCGATTGGTGGCCCTGGTGGGGGGCAACTCCTTGGCAGGACTGGGGGCCGGTGGGGCCGGCACAGCCCTGGCGACGGTGCTGGGCCAGTCGCTGCTCTCGCCGTTGCTCTCCACCCTGAGCGACGCCATGGGGCAGCGGGTCAGCCTGGCCCTCTATCCCACCTATGTCAGTCCGGAGGTGACCGTCGATTCGAATCAGACCTCCAAACGGCTCCCCCCCCAGCTGGTGCTGGGTTCGGAGATCGGCTACGACCTGAGCGACCGGATCAATCTTTCCGTGCTGGCGGCGCCGAACCGCACGGACATCGCCCCCCAGATGACCCTGAATTACAAGGCCTCCGAGATCTTCAACATCGAGGCGTCGGTGGACACCCAGGGCTCCTGGGGATCGCAGCTGCGGGTGTTCCTGCGCTTCTGAGGGCAGCGGCGGTGGTCGGCAGGGGCGGCGCCCTGACCCCCATCTCGCCGGTGATGCGGGAGAGCGATGCCGCAGGGTGGAGGGCCTTGTCCCAGCGCTGGTGATCGAGTGGGAAGAGATCCCTTCACCAAAGCAGTCGGCAGGGGAAGGTCGCCAGCGCAGGATCGAGGCTCACCAGTTGGAGACCCTCCAGCTCAGCCTGGGCCGCCAGCAGCCGATCGAAGGGATCCCGGTGGGCCTGCCTGTAGCCACCGGCGTGGACGCCGTGATGCAACTGCACGGCCAGAGGCTGGAAACCCTGTTGTTGCAACAAGGAAGGCAGATCCTGAAGCAGCCCTTCGGCGCCGGGAAGTTTGCCAAGGCGACTTTTGGTGGCGAGCTCCCAGCCGGTGGCGGCGCTCACAAAGATCGTGGCCGCTGGATCGTTGATGGCCGCTAGGGCGAGGGAGGAGAGCTTCTCGGGTTCCACCAACCACCAGAGCAGGACATGGGTGTCCAGCAGGAGCGAGGGAGCCATCAAGAGGGCAAGGGGGCTTCGAGGGCGTCGAGCTCCTCAGGGGGTAGAGGGGCGAGAAGCACCTCGATGGGGGGAAGCTGGAGCTGACCCCGAAGCAGCCCGGGCTGCCGCCGGGGCCGATCCGTTTCCAGCGGCACCAGCCGCGCCCAGGGCTTGCCATCCTTGGCCACCAGGATCGTTTCGCCGGCATGGGCGGCGTCGATCAGCCTGGAGAACT
>JBEIVL010000046.1:0-12921 GCA_040373885.1 Aphanothece sp. | reverse complement strand
TTCATTTCTGACGCCGATCTGGTCGACGCCCCTGCCGCTATTGGATGTCGGAGCCGCCTTCGGCTGGAGCCGCCGGCTGCGTCGTCAGCTGGTTGCCGGCCGCCCTGGTTTCTGAACGGGATCGGGTGGCCCTGATTGTTCTGCATACCCCATCCGCTCGTGTGGCGGGTGATGGTCTCCTTGTCACGGCCCGCAAGCTTTGGCGAGGTTGATCCAGGAGGTGGCCGGGCTTCCGTCCGTTGCTGGTGGCTGCTCTGATTGTCTGCCGTGGGTGGGGGAGGTGAACCCACTGGGCTGGGTTAAACTAAGTCCATACCAACTTCGCTTCCGTGCGCCAGGTCAACTTGCACGAGGCCAAGACCCATCTCTCCCGGCTCGTTGCGGAGGCGGTGGTCGGCGAGGGTTTCGTGATTTGTAAAGCCGGCAAGCCCTTGGTGCAGGTCATCCGCCTCACCGGGGCCGACGAGCCCGCCAATCCCCCCCGGCGCCGCCTTGGTCTATTGGCCGGTCATTGTTCGGTGCCCGACGACTTCGACCAGATCGCCTCGGGGGAGATAGCCGATCTGTTTGAGGGCCTGCTGGGTTCCGCGCCCAGCGCTAGCGAGCTGTGAAGCTGCTGCTCGATACCCACATCCTCATCTGGGCCATGGGCGAACCGGCACGGCTCGGGCCCGCCCTGAGGGAGCAGCTAGAGGATCCCCGCCACAGCCTCTGCTTCAGCGTCGCCTCCCTCTGGGAGCTGGTCATCAAGGCGGCCCTAGGGCGCGAGGGTTTCCAGGTACAACCGTCGATATTGCGGCGCACCCTGCTAGATGGCGGCTTTATGGAGATTCCGATTGAGGCCGCCCATGTGCTGGCGGCCGATGCGATGCTTGCCCGCTATCCCGGCCCCGTGCGCCATCACGGCAGCTTCTGAATCTGGGTGTGGGCCAACCAACCTTTCAGTCCGCCCCAAGCACGTATTCCTTCGCGGAGGCCAGCAGAGCAGCACTGGAGCCCAGCTTGCCCCCGACCTAGCTGAAGTGGCTATAGCCGCTGGCCACTGAGCTCCCCCCATCGCCCGGGCCCCAGGGGGCACCATCGCTCCAGCCCAGGCTTCCGGCTTCCCCTGCCACCAGCGCTCCGACTACCGAGGCACCGGGCAGGGCTGCAATCAAGGCCTCGGCCCAGGGCCGCTCCAGGGCCAGCACCAGTTCAAAATCCTCACCGCCCCCCAGGCACCAGCTTTCGGCCTGGGGCAGGCCGGCCATGGCCGCATCGAGGGGCAAAGCGTCACGATCCAGTTGGGCTGTGCAGCCGCTACTGGCGGCAATTGCCGCCGCCGCGGCCGCCAGCCCATCACTGCTGTCGCAACCCCCCACCCGCCAGGGCATTGGGGCCGGCCGGCTGGCGATCAGAGCCCGCACCGCATCAAAGCGGGGTCGGGGGCGGCGGTGGACTTGGATGGCCCGCTGCACTAGGGCTGAATCCAACCCTTGCCAGGGCCCCGGGGGCTCGCCGCCGGTGGGATGGGCACCTGTCGGGGTGAGCGGGCCGCTGGCCCTCAAAGTTGATCGTTCCGGGACCTGGGCGCTCGCTATGGTTGGGCTGGCTTCAGGGCCCGCCGTGGTTCTGCCTGTGGATGGGGACTCACCCTGCAGTAGGGCCAGGCCCAATCGGCTCAGTCCATGGGGGCCGGTGCTCACCAGTAGGTCGCCCGGCCGACCATCGCCGCGGCGGATCGCTCCGGAGAGGGGGGATGACGTTGCACCGGGGCCCTGCGCCGTCAGCGTTCCGAGCGCCGTGATCGCCAGGAGCCGCTGGCATCCGCCACTGCAATCGCCGCCCAAAAGAATTCCGCCGTAGGCCTCCAGCGCCTCCCGGATGCCGCCGTAGACCCCTTCCACCCAGGCCCAGGGGGTGGCGGCCGGGGCCACCAGGGCCACCGTGATCCCCACCACGGCCGTACAGCCCATGGCCGCCAGGTCCGACAGGTTGGCCGCGGTGGCCCGCCAACCCACATCCGCCGCCGCCGTGGTGGCATCGCTGAAGTGGAGGCCATCCACAAGAACGTCGGTGTTCACCACCAACGCCCCGCCCCCTTTGGCGGGCAATAGGGCCCCATCATCGGCGAACTGGCCCGGGGGGGCAAAGGCCCCCAGCCGCCGGATCAGCTCCCATTCGCCCAGGTCGGCCAGGGTGTCCTGGCTGGTGCCTGGGTTGGGTGCGTCGGCCAAGGAGCTCAGGCGTGCTCCTTGAGATTCTGGGCCCCTTCCAGCACCTTGGCGCTGACAATGCCGTCGTCAGCGGTGAGCTTGTCGAGCACGTCGAAACCATCGACCACATAGCCGAAGGCGGCATAACGGCCGTCGATCAGGTTGAGGCCCGCCGGGGTCAGCTCAGGCTCCGAGAGAAAGAGGAAGAACTGGGAGGAACCATCGGCGAGATCCTTGTCGGAATGAGCCCAGCCCAAGGTGCCCTTGGCGTTGAAGGGGAGGACGGGCTCCGCCTTGAACAGACCCAGATCCTCGAAGGTCTGGTTGTAATACGGGTCTTCCTGGCCCGGCACCCGAATTTCAAGGGGCACCCGCCGCTCGACCTTGGTGCGCGGATCGATGAAGCCATCGGCGGGTCCCTCAGGGTCGCCGGTCTGCAGCACGTAGAAATCTTCGGCCCGATTGAAGGGCAGGCCGTCATAGAAACCGCGTTGGACGAGATCCACGAAGGCGCCGGCGGTGAGGGGGGCGTTGAAACCATCGACCACAGTGATCAGATCTCCCTTCGTCGTGGTCAACCGGACCGTTGCACGGCCGAGCAAACGGGGCAAGGCGTCGTATTCCGGGGGGATTGAGAAGGGAAAGCCCCTCACCAACAGGTCTTCTGCGCTGCCAATCGCCCCCAGGGCGCCACGGCGGGCCTCAACAAAGGCGTCCCGGTTTTCGCTTGACGCCGCCTCGAACAAGTTCTGCAGCTCGTTGTTGGCCCGATCCAGCAATTCTTCGGCACGGGCGCGCTGCTCTGGATCAAAGCGCTCGAGAATCGCCGCTCGCTTGCCGCTCAACTGAGATTGGGTGCGTTTGGCGACAGTGCCCAGGGCGCTCCAGCGTTTGGCCCGAAGATCGACGCTGGTGGCTTCCAGACGATGTTGAAGATCCTGCAGATCGCCAGGGGGGATCGGCAGGGCATTGCGCAACAGGGCTGAGGGGTCGGTGATGGCATTGCCTTGGGGCAATGCCGCCCAGCTGGGTGGTGCCCAGGCCAACAGCCACAACAGCCCAACACCGAGGACTCCGGCGCAGAACCGGCGCCAACCGGGGGCGAAGGAAGGGGCGGCTGGGGATAGCGCCGCAGGCCTCTGACTCATGGATGGCCGCTCTTTGAGCGGACTCTGGCACGTCTGGGATGCCTCTGGACCCGACCCTGGGGTGCGTCAGTCGCCAGACGTACAATCCCGAGCGACTTGAAACGCCGGGATGATTTCCAGCAACGACTTCCGCACCGGCACCACGATCCTTCTGGATGGCCAGGTCTGGCGAGTCGTCGAGTTTCTGCACGTGAAGCCAGGCAAGGGCTCGGCTTTCGTACGGACCAAGCTCAAGGCCGTCCAAAGCGGCAATGTGGTTGAGAAAACCTTTCGAGCCGGGGAAATGATGCCCCAGGCTCAGCTGGAAAAGTCCAACCTCCAGCACACCTACATGGAAGGCGATGAATACGTGTTCATGAACATGGACTCCTTTGAAGAAAGCCGCCTCACCGCCGCCCAGATCGGCGATGGTCGCAAATATCTCAAGGAGGGAATGGCAGTAAGTGTGATCACGTTTGACGGCAAGCCCCTTGAGGTTGAGCTGCCCAACTCCGTGGTGCTGGAAGTCACCCAGACCGATCCCGGCGTCAAAGGCGATACGGCCACGGGCGGCACCAAGCCCGCCATCGTCGAAACCGGCGCCCAGGTAATGGTGCCGTTGTTCATCACCATTGGCGAAAAGATCAAGATCGACACCCGTAACGACAGCTACCTCGGCAGGGAGTCCTGAGTCCATGCAGCTTGACCATGACCAGCTCAAGGAACTCCTGACCTTCCTGGGCGAAAGCGACATCCAGGAGTTGCGCCTGGAAGGCGAGGACTTCCGCCTGGTGGTGCGTCGCAACCTCCCCACTCCGGCGCCCACGGCCCAGGCTCCCGCCCCCCTGCCCGTCGTCGCCGCCATCCCGACCCCAGCGGCCCCGGTCGCCGCCGCCCCGTCACCGCCACCGCCACCGCCCTCCAGTCGCAGCGACCTCCAGCCCCTCACGGCGCCCATGGTGGGCACGTTTTATCGTTCGCCAGCCCCCGGTGAACCCGCCTTTGTTGAGGTGGGCAGCCGCATTCAGGCCGGACAACCGGTCTGCATCCTGGAGGCCATGAAGCTGATGAACGAACTTGAGGCTGATATCAGCGGCGAGGTGGTGGAAATTCTTGTGGAGAGCGGCACACCGGTGGAATTCGGCCAGGTGCTGATGCGTATCCGGCCCGCCTGAAGGGGGCTTTCTGAGCCTTTGGGGTCAACCGAGTTGCCAGGCCGCCTGCAAGGCTGCCACCATGCTGTCAGCTCGGGCGATGCCCTGCCCGGCGATCGCGAAGGCGGTTCCATGATCCGGTGAGGTACGCAAAAACGGCAGCCCCAGGGTGGTGTTGACCGCAGCGTCGAAAGCGAGCAGTTTCACCGGGATCAGGCCCTGGTCGTGATAAAGCGCCAGGTAACCGTCTGCGGCGGGGCCGCCTCCGCGCCAGGCGTCCGCCGCCGCCAGCCAGCAGGTGTCCGGGGGGAGGGGTCCGTCCAATTGCACCTCCGGATGCTCCTGGCTCCACTCCGCCAGGCAATCGATCAGCCAGTCCGCCTCTTCTCTTCCCAGCCTGCCCGCCTCGCCGGCATGGGGGTTGAGGCCGGCAACCACCAGATGGGGCCGGTCCGTGAAGCGTCGGCAAAACGCCAGCAGCCGATCCAGTTGGGCCTTCACCAAGGCCGGAGTCAGTTGATCGCTCACCTGGGCCAGAGGAATATGGGTGGTGGCCAACAAGGTATTGAGCCGCCAACCGCCCATGGGAGAAAGGGCGGTGAACAGCATCGAGGCCGGCGGGACGCCGCAGAGCTCGGCCAGCCTTTCGGTCTGTCCGGGATAGTCATGGCCGGCCTGGTGCCAGCTGGCTTTGGCGATTGGCGCGGTCACCAGCGCGTCCGCTTCCCCCTCCAGGACCAATTCGGTGGCCCGGGTCAACCACTGAAAGCTGGCCTCACCCGCCGCCGCGTCACTGTGGCCAATTCGCACCGATGGACACAGAGGAATGTGCACAAGTTTCAGATCAGCGGGATCGGCCAGCGGGCCAGCTCCCTGGCATTTGAGCTGGCTGTAGGACTGCTCCAGCCAATGACGGCAACCCACCAGGGTGATTTCAGCCCCAGGCGGCCGGGGCCGCGCCAGGGCCTTGAGGGTGACCTCGGCACCGATGCCGGCTGGATCCCCGAGGGGCAACACCACACGGGGTGGATCTAGTCTTGGGGCTGGTCGATGGACAGTGGAGTCATCCATGGTGCGTTGGTTTTTGTTGGCCTGTTTACTGTTGTGGCTGGGCTCGGGATTGCAAAACGGCTGGATCATCATCAATTGGGAAAAGATGATCACGGATCTCAATCTGCCGATCGATAAACTTCAGCCCAAGGAGTACTTCAAGTGAGGCTCAGGCTTGCTCGCATTCCCTCCCGATAGGTGGGGTAGCGCAAGCGATAGCCGAGGCCGTCGCATAGCAGCTCGCAACTGGCGCGTCGGTTTTCACTCCAGAAACTGCGGGCCATGGGGCTCATCGAGTCGCTGACGTCCTGCCATCGTTGCCAGTCCGGCAGTTTGCAGCCGAGCAGATGGGCGGCAAAACCAAGGGTCTCGCTAGAGGGACAGGGCTCGCGGTCGGCCACGATCACGGTCTCGGGCCGCTCGGCCTTCGGCATCACCAGACAGTGCATCAGGGCGCCGACGATGTCGTCCACATGGACCCTGGAAAACACCTGGCCGGGCTTGTGAATCAGGCGAGCCGTGCCGTTGCGCAGGCTGTCAAAAGGGGAGCGCCCCGGCCCATAGATGGCCGGCAGCCGGAAGACCTGGACCGGCAGACCACTGGAGCGCCACGCCTGTTCGCAGGCCAGTCGGGCCTGGCTGCGTTCCAGGCGGGGCCGCAGGGCACTGTCTTCACGCACCCAATCGCCGCCATGGTCGCCGTACACCCCGGTGGTGGAGAGGTAGCCGACCCATTGCAGCGGCAGGCCCCTGAGCATCTCAGCCAGGCTGGCGAGCACCGGATCGGCCCCCTGGGAATCGGGGGGGATCGTCACCAACACGTGGGTCGTGCCTGCCAACAGGTGCTGTTCGGGAAGCTGGCCCTCCGCTGGATCAAAGCGAAGCCAATCCCCCGCCACCTCCCCTGAGTCGGGGCTGCGGCGGTGGGTCAGGCGGACCTGATGGCCGCGGATGCGGAGGGCCTTGGCGAAGCGGCGGCCTGTGTAGCCGGCCCCCAACACAAGTCCCCGCAGAGGGATCCCACCCTCCGGGTTGACAGCCCCTGGGGGCTGCAGTACATCTGTATCAGTCCCTGAGGATTCCACTGTGACCGTGTTCCTGGGTTCCGCTTCGATCTCTACAGCATGCGCCCCGGCCCCCCGTGGCGCGACATCCCCCGGCCGCCGCGCCCTCCGGTCGGATCGAAGGGAACGGATGGACGCTGCCTTGAGAGGGGCGCCCGAGGGCCGCCAGCAACCATCCCTTGCCGCCAGGGGAGACACCTGGAAAGACAGCCCATCGGTGGGTTTGACCCTGGTTCTCTCGTTGCTTCTGTTGGCGGTCGCCCTGGTTGTGGCCCCAGAGCATCCCGAGGCTCAGGAGGCCATCTGCCAGCGCCATGCCGGTGTCGAAGCCTGTCGGGTCTGGTGAATGTTGAGGGGGGCGGTCGTAGTGGTCGGTCGGACCCACTCCAAAAGACGCAGAGCGAGCTTCATGTCCCCTTCACTCCAGGCCCTCAGCGCCATGGCGCGTCGAGGGTCATAGAAGGACTGACTGCGGTACCAGGCAAAAACTTCCGTGTCCCCCTTGTGGCCATTGCAGGAGAGGCAGGCTGGTACGCAGTTCTCGGTGACGCTGAGGCCCCCGCGGCTGCGGGGATGAATGTGGTCGATGGATTCGGAAGGTCGGCCGCAATAGACGCAACTGTTTTCCGTCACGCCATGGAGTGATTGCCGCCATCGGCGAGCGCGCAGTTTTGGGCAGAGGTCTTCCAGAAACACCCCATCCCTCAGCGGCATGCCTGCTGTGCGGTTGTCAGAACTCTGGCTGTGCTTTCCCGCTGCCAATGTGTCGAGGACTGCACTTCCATGGCTTGGTCGAGGCGTCCATCCTGATGCGTCTGGGCCCCACCGGCTTGATTGAGGTGGTCTGCCCCTTCGACGCGGTGACCCAGGCCCAGCTGCGGGCCCTGCGTCCCAAGGGGCGTTGGCTGTCGGCGCGGGGCTGCTGGGAATTTCCCCTGGAGGCTGCCACCGCCCTGGAAGACCAACTGGGGGGGCGCTTCCCGATCTCCAACGAGCTGGCCCAATGGCTGCTCTGGCTCCACCAGCCCCTGCCTCCCCTGCCCCCCCATCGCCAGCTGGTCCAGGCCGCTGGCCTGGAGGACTCCCTGGCTGATGGGCGGCGCCTTCTGGGACACCAGCGGTTGGCGGTGCGTTGGTTGTTGGCGCGGCGCGGCGCCGTGCTGGCCGACGCCATGGGCCTCGGCAAAACGCTCACTGCCCTGGCAGCGGCGCGCGCAATGGTGCGTCTGGCCGAGTGCCGTCTGGTGGTTCTGGCACCCGTTGGTCTCCATCTGCATTGGCGCCAGGAGGCCGCGGCCTTGGGGTTGCGGTTGGAATTGCACAGCTGGGCCCGGATTCCTGCGGCCCTTCCAGAGGCCGGCACGGTGTTGATCGTCGATGAGGCCCATTTCGCCCAGTCCCTACGCGCCCGGCGGACCCAGGCTTTTTTGCGCCTAGCGCGCCATCCCCGCCTGCGGGCCCTGTGGTTGCTCAGCGGCACACCGATGAAGAATGGCCGTCCCGTCCAGCTGTTCCCGCTGCTGGCCGCCATTGGCCACCCCCTGGGCCGGGATCAGCGGGCCTACGAGGAACGCTATTGCCAAGGCCACTGGCGTGAGCAGGGAGGGAGGCGCCTCTGGCAGGCCCAGGGGGCCAGCCAGCTCGACGAACTGCGCCAGCTGGTGAGGCCCCTATTGCTGCATCGCACCAAGGCCCAGTGCCTTGATCTCCCCCCCAAGGAGCGAGTCCACCATGCCGTCGACCTGGGACAGCAGGCCGCTGAACGGTTTGAGAACGAGGTGCAGGCGGTGGTACAGGCCTATCGGCTCAGGGCCGCTCGCGGTGAAGTGCGCCGGGATGCCGAGGCCCTGGCTGTGTTCACGGCCCTGCGGCGCCTGGGCTCCCGCGCCAAAGAAAGGGCCACCATCAGCCTGGTGGCCCAGCTTTTGAGCCGGGGAGAACCGGTGGTGGTGTTCAGCGCTTTTGTGGCGACGGCCCAGCGACTTCAGGCCAGCCTCGCCAGAGCCAGCCCCGGAGGCGCGGCCCTGTTGATTGGCGCAGTGCCGCCCGCGCGGCGCCAGGGCTTGGTCGATGGTTTCCAGAGCGGCGCCTGCGGATTGCTGATTGCCACCTTCGGGACTGGAGGACTGGGCTTCACCCTGCACCGGGCTCGCCATGTGGTGCTTGTGGAGCGGCCCTGGACCCCCGGCGATGCAGAACAGGCCGAAGATCGCTGCCACCGCCTTGGCATGGGCGCCAGCCTTCGTTGCCACTGGATGCGGTTGGGGGCCAGTGACCGGTTGGTGGATGAATTGATTGAAAGCAAGGCGGAGCGCATCAACGCCCTGCTGCGGCCTTCGCGGGAGATGCAGCGCCGTCAGGCGTTTCCGGCTTTGGTGCGCCAGTGGCTGGAGAACTGGTGACGCCCCCGGGGCCGGCGGCACAGTCCGCCTGTCTCAGGTCCAGATCGTGGCGCAGCTGGCTGTCCAGTTTCCGCTGAGGCAGGGCCCGTGCCAGGGCCACTGCCCGCTGAATGTCCAGGCAGGCGGCAGCGTCCCTGTCAGCCAGGGTGAGCAGCAGGAAGCGGTCATTCAAGGGAGCCGGATCCTTGGGGAAGGCCGCCACCACGGCATCGCAGCGCTTAATCGCTTCAGGCAAGTGGTCCATGTCGATCGTGCGCAGGCAATCCGCGCGGTCGATACGGCGCTGGGGGAGGGATTCTTCGGCGCAAGCCGTCAGCAGCGCCGTCAGGGCCAGGGCCACCAGCACAGGCAGCCGTTGGACCTGGCCGTACTGGTCCTGCCCCGGGAGACGGCAGTTCAACGGGGGTAGGGCATGGCACCTGCCGGACTGACCGTCCCAGCCGGTGCGGCCGGTGAACCTGCGGCATCGGGCGCACTCACGGCTCCGCCGTAGACGCGGCGGTAGTGAAGGTCTCCCAGGTAGCGGGCGCAGTCTGGGTAGGAGGCGGGGTTATCGACCACGGCTTCGGTGATCATCACGGCGGCGCGCTCCGGAGGTGGTTTGAACACGCCGGTGGTCTGTTTGATGACGCCGTAAGCGGCGGCCCAGCTGACTTCGTGGTTATTGCCATTGCTGCGCATGAAGCAATAAACCTGGGCGGCCTTGGCGCCGGAGGGCTCTGCCGCCCGGACGGGGTTCGACTGGGCGGCGGTGGCCCCGGCCGAGAGCGCCAGGCCGAGCATTCCGGGCAGGAGGCGACGGAGGTGAGGGGTGTGAACGCGCATCGGCGGGGCGGGTTGAACCGGCACAAGCTATCCAGCCAGGCCCATCTGTCCAGCCATCGGGGCCGGAAGGATTCAAGGCATCAACCGCTCGGGGGGGATGCGCTCGCGGGAAGCACCAACCGCACGATCAGTGGCAGCACCAACAGCACCGTGATCAGTCGCACCGCATGCAGGGCGGCCACAGCGGCCCCCACACCAAACTCCGCCCCCACCAGGCTCATTCCGCTGATACCTCCCGGAGCCGCCCCCAGTAAGGCCACCACCGGATCGATTCCCAACAGACGACTGCACCACAGGCCGACCACAACACCGGTCAGCACCAGGGTCAGGGTGATCAACAGGGCCGGTCTCCACAAGACTTTCAATTCGGCGACAGCGGCACTGGTGAGGCTGGTACCGATCACGGTGCCGATGGCGATTTCGAGAACGGTGCGCGTGCCAATGGGCCATTGGGCTGTCTCGAATCGGCCACTCATGCTCAGCAAGCCCGCTCCGATCAGGGCACCCGCCAGGGGGGCCGCAGGGATGCCCGTGCGCTGGGCGGCGAGGCCCCCCGCGATGCCGGCAAGCCCATAGAGCCCAAGGAGCCAGAGGGCCATGGATTCAACCATTCAACGAATGGACACAGTCTGGAAGATCCGGCCCCACCTTGAGTGTCCAGCCGTTTTGTGTTGTTATGCCGCTCAGTGATGTTGCGGCCCAGCGCCGCTTTGCCATGGCCTCTTCATCGGTATCGTTCCGCATCAGCCGCCATACAGAGGATCTGGCGATCACCCTGCACGCCCTTTCCCAGCGTCTGGTGGCCCTAGAACAGCGGTTGGATGGCCTTGATGCCGAGCTGCATCAAAAGCGCGCAGATGAGGCTGATGCGGAGGATCTGGCACGGCTCGACAAGGCGGAGTCACTGTTGCGGGATTGCCGTCAGTTGTTGGACACAGAGATCCGTGAAGAGTTGGAAGTCGGTCGCTCGGGCATGTCAACGATCAAGGCGGCGGCTCTTGAGGCAGCCGCTTCCAAGGAGGCCGCTCAGGCCTGGGATGCCGCCTGAATCGGGCAACCGAACAGGGTATCGACAAGGGTCGCCGCAAGGCGTGCAACCATGCCAAAATAAGAAGAAAGTGACCATGGTTTTCCCTTCGTCCCATTCCGTTGGTGCAACAGCTGCCAACGCCCAAGCTCGCCATGCCGTGGGAAATCCCCGCTGTTCGCTCCAAGCCGAGCGCGATCATCAACTAGAAAAGCTGGAGTTTGCCCTCGCCGTAGCGCTCACCCGTGGAGACGGTGAACGATCCCAGGCCCTGCGCCAAGCGATCGAGGCGCTGGGCGGCAACGATGAGGAGCCTGGCACTTGATGCTCTGACGGTTGCCGTGTTGCATAAACTTGCATTAAATGCGTCAATGGCAGCACTGAACGCATTTTTTGCCTAGGCTCTTCTGTGAAGAGAAATCATCAGCTTTCGATGCTTCCGAACGCAGATGATGTTCTTGAAATCGTGACTTGATGGCTCACGTTTCGTAATCAGCGGCTCGATCGCTTCTCCTTTATCCCTAGAAACCATTGACTCCCCTTACACTTTCTCGTCCTGTCCTGGGTGTCAGTTCCCCTAAGGCTGTTTCTTCTCTATCTGCCAAGTCAGCGCCATCCCCGCGCATAGAAGAGCGGGGGGACCATCGCCGCCAATTTCTTGACCAAGCCAAGGCCTTCAATGAGCAGGCCCGTGAGGCGGCCGATTCAGGAGATGTGTCTGGGGCTGCCCGACTCATCCTCATGGCCCTTGATTGCGAACGTCGGGCCGGCGGTCTTGGCCCCCAGGTGATGCAGGTGATTAAACCCCGCTAGGAAGCATCAACACCTTGTGGAAGCCAGATTAGCCCAAAAGCAATCAAATCTGGCTTAATGATTTGCCGGAGACAATGTGCCGAATAAAGCAGAAGTTGGCACGGTCAAGGCATGCTTAACAATTTTGGTATAAATTTCTTCGGCTCGCCTATACATTTCCGATTGCCTCTCGCACAGCTCAAGCGAGGCTGGCGCGCTGATGGGGGGGAGAATCGTTTGGCTCTTTTCCAGTGTGTCATGCCACTTTTTTTGAGACTCCACTTCGTGGGGTAACCACGCGCGCAGAAGGCCAGATCTCCAGTTCAACATCTCAGGCTGATAATCAAGACCATGGATAGAGCAAAAATATTCCAATGTAAATTGGGGATTGGCGCGGAATTGTTCCCCTTCGATGACGGTTGGTGCTTGGTCTTGCAGTGAGATGACCCGGTCATAGAGTTCATTCAGCGCCTGAAAGCCCAGCTCCTCTTCGGTAAAATCGGGTTTGAGCCGAATCAACGATGCGATCACCCTCTTGGGGTGGCGAATCAAAAATGTATTGGTTATTTGAGACAAGAAATCATCGTCGACATATCGATAAGCCTGAAAAGCCAGTTCCTTGAAAAAGGTTTTCGTGCCGGTTGCCTTGGAGGCACCAAGGATCAATTCCTTCGCAGCGGAACGATCAAAGCGCGCGACAGAAACACTATCCCCGTACCGATGCGATCGACGTTCGGGGCCAAAGTAAAAACAGTCCGTAAAGGGTTCGTGTAAAACTTTGATCCTTGGATGACCGCTGATGGCCTTTTCAAAGGTGGTGGACATGGAACGGGGTACAGCCCATAGGGCGATAATCTGCGGTATTTCTCTGAAGCTCATAGGATGTTTAAGGCAGAAAAAGTCTTACAGGCATATGTAAGATGTCTAAATAGGGTTGGGAACCAAAATCGCATCGACTGAAGATTTTGAAAATTAGCCTAACATCTTTAGGGCTGCTGCGAATTGCTTCATTCTTTTCGGTTACGGTGGTGCCGCAATGGCAGCGAGCTGCACGAGCCTCAGGTGCCATCAACGCCAGCGGGTTGATCGACTTGCATGCCCCAACCGATGATGCCTGACGACGCTGAAATTACAGTTAATCCTTCTCAATCACTGCCAACACCATGGCCACTATTGTCTTTACTTTTAGGCATAGTTATATTGTCATTTGCGGCGATCTTCACGCGCCTTGCCGAAAACGAACTAGATGTTTACGCCACTGTATTTAATCGATACTACATTGCCG
>JBEIVL010000054.1:0-8248 GCA_040373885.1 Aphanothece sp. | reverse complement strand
GTGATCTTCGGCCAGAGGCAGGGGTCCGGCCCCATCGAGCCCCGATTCGCCCTCCATGGCCGGGGTGATCACCACTAGATCTGGATCCAGGGGAGCGTCATAGCGCCACCAGCGGCCTGGATCGACGATGGCTGGATGGGGCGGATGGGGGGCAAGGACGACAGCCTGGGTTGCCCCAGCGCGACGCCTTTCGGCCAGCTCTCCCAACAACTGGTCGCGGGTACGGCCGCGCAACTGGAACAGCACAAAGGGATCCTCACTGAAGCGATCGCCCATAAGATAATAAACAGCGCTGATATGTTTGCAGGGATTTGCCTTATCAGGGCAACTGCATTCACTGCGCACCTCTTGCAATTTGAAGGGGAACAACCGCTTGCCACTGGCAGCAAAAGCCCTCTCAATATCCTGAGGCATGATGCCCGCCAACAGTTGGGCCGACCAACGGGCCTTCTGGCTTAGGGCCTCCAGCACATAGACCCAGTCCTCGTCATTGAGAACATCCAGCCACAGCTTCACCTTGTAAGGATCCTTATCCGTTCCCTGGACGCGGGCGTGGACGCGGCGCCCCTCAAAGCGAATCGAGAGCACGTTTCCCTCCCGCGCATAGGTCCAGGCGCGCTCCAGACGTTTCTTGAAACGGAACGAATGGATCAGCTCCATCCATTGTTCAACCCACCAGGGCTGCTCTCCCAGGCCCTCCTGGCCGAGCTGAGTGGTGATCGTTGACGCACTGGTCATGACCGGATCGGCGGAACGCCAGCCATGGGCCCGAAACCCCCATGGGCTGAATGGGGCATCATCGCAGTCGGCCGCTGCGAAGGCCCTGCTCCTGAAGGGGCAGCACGGACCAGGCTGACAAGGCCAAGACCAAGCTGTTCAAGAGGTGCCAAAGGAAATGGCTGCCATGGGGAAAGGAGTCACAGAGAGCCAAATCAAGCGTGCGAAACGTGAGGGATAGGCCAAACAAAGTGGCCGCCCCAAGCAGCAAAGGGGGGCCAGCGCTGTGGCGCCTTTGCTGGACGCCCAGCAGCACAAGGGCCGCCATGGCAGGGGCGTAGGCCATCGAGCCATTCGCGAAATGGGGCCACGACCGCGCCAGCAGACACAGGGCCAGAAATCCCCCCACCCCGAACAACGTGGCTCCAGCAGTGAATCCCACGAATCGGCGCAGATAGAGGCCAAGAAAAAGCAACTGAAACAACAGAATCGGCAGCACATCGGCCAACTGCGCCGCCGCATTGGCATAGGTATGGAAGAGACCGCTGCCGATGCCGATGGCGGCCATCAGGACCACGAGCCAGCGCACCCCCAGGTCGGCGCCGGGGCGCCAGAGTCGCCATCGCACAGCAAGGGCAAAGGCCACCGCCACAAAGGCCAGGTTGGAGAGGGCGTTGAGCGGTTCAGCCCAGAGCCCCGGGCCGACCCGCTCGCAGTAAAGATCGATCATCTTGGGACGGCCTCCTTCAGCACCTCAAGGGCTCGTCGAAGGCAACAAAGGCTGCGCTTGTCCGACGAATCCAAACAATAAATATAAGAACTACAAGCTACCAAAGGGATGCCACTCAATTCACTACAGTAGATACAATCACCCTTGGCGGCCCAACCTGCGGGAACGGCTTGGGCCGGATAAGGGGGTTGATACGGCCACTCAGCAGAAATGAAAAAATACTATGAAATACTAAATCGACTTGCCCATTGCCGCTTCCGCATACACTGATGCAGGCACTGGTCGAAGGTCCCAAACAAGGCCCAATTTGGAAAGCAGAACAAGAGTCATAAAGGTGATGTCATACTCCCACCAATAGAAACCTTGACGGCAACTGGCTTGATAAAAGTGGTGATTATTATGCCAACCCTCACCAAGGGTAATCAGGGCTAAGAGAGGATTGTTACGGCTGTCATCGCCGGTAGCGAAACGGCGACTGCCGAACAGGTGAGAAAGAGAGTTAATCGTATAGGTCCCATGATAAAGCAATACCGTTGAGACGAAGAAACCCCAAACCAACATCTGCATCGGCGAAGTGTTCCTACCCCACTGCTGAAGGAGATAACCGAGTCCGTACATCGAGAAAGCCAAAACAGTCGGCGCAATCAGCGACCATTTATCAATAAAAACAAGCTCAGGGAACTTCGCATAGTCCCGAATGCCATTGTGATTTGAAAGTCGGTGATTAGGGTGAAGAAACCATCCCATGTGCGACCAAAGGAAACCGTGGTGACGCGGTGAGTGGGGATCTTGAACCGTGTCAGAGCTGGTGTGGTGATGGCGATGGGTAGCGGCCCACCAAAGGGGACCAAGCTGGGCCGAGCTGGTGGCCAGAAGAGCAAGAAAGAATTGGAAAGGGCGACTGGTTTTGTAAGCTCGATGAGCAAAATAACGATGATATCCAGCTGTCACACCAAACATCCTGATGACATAGGCCAGAAAGCAGACCAGAACTGCATCAAAACTCACCCCTGTCCAGAAAACGCCCAAACAAGCCAAATGCACTAACGCATACGGGATGGAGGCAAGGATGAATCCTTGATTGATCTCAGGCCCCGTGAATGCTTCCCCGACGTCCTTGACCGGCTCAGAGGCTGGGGTCGACCCCCGGTCGACGTGCGTCTCAGGACGCTGGGAATGAGTGAGCAAAAGACACCTTTTGATATCAGACAATGCTAACAGCAGCCGTAACGCCATTGGCCTGGATTGCGCCTCTGCCAGCCCATGGACGGTGGCATTATCGCTCAGCGAATTCATGCATAAAAAAAGCCCCGACCTTGGAAGGGTCGGGGCTTTATGGGCAAAACCTAGTCTTGGTGATGGCTGCTAAGTTTCAGAACAAACCAAGAGTGAGAGATTTATCAATAGGTAAGGCAGCACCAATTCCAAGATAAATGGTTACTACAGTCCCAAAAAGGAAGACCGCCATAGCCACTGGACGGCGAAAGGGATTCTGAAACTTATTGAAACTCTCAATAAATGGCACCAGCATTAAGCCTAAGGGCACCATTGTTTGAAGAGCAATCCCTAGGAGCTTGTTTGGGACAACCCTGAGAATCTGAAAGACGGGATAGAGATACCATTCGGGCAGAATCTCCAACGGTGTGGCGAAGGGATCGGCCTTGTCACCCAGCATTGCGGGATCGAGGACCGCCAAGCCGACAATGCAAGCGATGGTTCCCAGAATGGTCACCGGGAACATGTAAAGAAGGTCGTTCGGCCAAGCCGGCTCCCCGTAGTAGTTATGGCCCATGCCTTTGGCCAATTTTGCCCGCAAGGCGGGATCGTTCAGATCAGGCTTTTTGACGAAGGACATGGTCCTGTGGGGTTGGAAGTGTAAAAGGAATCAAATGGACTTGAAAACTTTTTGGGGTCTGAATCACCTGGATTCAAAGAGGACCAGAAATACCCTGTTTCCTGATCATCAGGAAGTGCATGAGCATGAAAACGGCCAGCAGCCAAGGCAACACGAATGTATGGAGGCTGTAGAAGCGTGTCAGGGTGGATTGACCCACACTCTCTCCGCCGCGTAGCAACTCAACCATGAAATCACCCACGACAGGGAGGGCGGCCGGAACACCGGAAACAATCTTTACCGCCCAATACCCAACTTGATCCCAGGGAAGGGAATAACCCGTGACGCCAAAGGAAACAGTGATCACGGCCATGGTGACGCCTGTCACCCAAGTGAGCTCACGGGGGCGCTTAAATCCACCGGTGAGATAAACGCGGAAGACGTGGAGGATCAGCATGAGCACCATCATGCTGGCGCTCCAGCGATGGACGGAGCGAATCAACCAACCGAAACTGACGTCGGTCATGAGGTACTGGACAGAGGAATAAGCCTCTGCCACCGTGGGTTTGTAATAGAACGTCATCGCAAACCCACTTGCGAACTGAATCAGAAAGCAAGTCAGGGTGATGCCGCCCAAGCAATAAAAAATGTTGACGTGCGGCGGCACGTACTTGGAAGCGATGTCGTCGACCACATCCTGGATATCCAACCGTTCGTTGAACCAGTCGAACACCGGCGTGGATTTGCCGGCGGGGGAGGAATTCGCCATGCAGCGGTGGGCTTGGGTTGCGAGAGTCTACCGATCGTGCTGCCCCCCCCGTGATTCACCCGGGCCATCCCCGCTCGCCAGCTGACCCCTGGTCCCGCATCCCCTGGTCCAGGCGTCGTCCCCGCAACCGACTGGATCGCCAGCTGCTCGGCGCCCTTCTCACGGGAATCCTTGTGCTCAGCACCCTGCTGGGGGGGCCGGGACCACTCAAAATTGGCGGCGCCCTAGCCCTCAACGACGCCCAACAGCTGGTGGTCGAGGCTTGGCGCCTGGTCAACCAGAGCTACTGGGACCCCGACCGTCTGGAGACAGTGACGTGGCGTCGCCTGCGCCAAGAGGCCCTGGAAAAACCAATCAACAGCTCTACCGAGGCCTACGCGGCCATTGAGGCGATGCTGGAACCTCTGGGTGATGCCTACACACGGCTGTTGCGTCCCAATGACTACGGGGCCCTCAAGGCCACCACCCGGGGAACAGTGACTGGGGTCGGACTGCAACTAGGACTGCGCGCCGATGACAACCATGTTGTTGTCATCGCGCCCCTGGATGACTCACCCGCCAGTGAAGCCCATATCCAGCCTGGCACCGAACTTCTTGCCATCGATGGCACCTCCAGCGACGAACTGGGCCTGGAAGGTTCCGCCGCAAGGCTGCGGGGGAACCCTGGTACCGACGTGGTGGTGAGCCTGGCTACGACAAGGGGCGCCCCCCGCGAAGTGGTACTGGAACGGCGCCAGGTGGATCTGCAACCCGTGCGCGGCCAGTTGCTCACCTGGCAAGGGCATCGTCTGGGTTATCTCCGCCTCACCCAATTCAGTGAACCCGTGCCCGAGCTGACCAACCTCTGGCTGCGTCGCTTTGCTGGCCATGGGGAGGGCTCCTGGTCGGATTCTGAACCGGTGGAAGGGGTCATCCTGGATCTGCGCAACAACTCCGGCGGCCTGGTCAGTGCTGGCGTGGACGTCGCCAACAGCCTTCTAGACGATGAGCCCATCGTCGAAACCCAAGACCGGGGGGGCGTCAGTGAGAGGCAGGCGGCCAACAGCGGTTCCATCTACGCCGGTCCCCTTCTCACGCTCATCAACGGCGGCACGGCCAGTGCCAGTGAAATCCTGGCCGGGGCCCTTCAGGACGCCGGCCGGTCCTCCCTCGTGGGCAGCCGCAGCTTCGGCAAGGGCCTGATTCAGTCGCTACTTTCCCTGGGCGATGGCAGTGGCCTCGCCGTCAGCGTGGCCCGGTATCGCACCCCTTTGGGGCGAGAGATCCAGTCCATCGGTCTGACTCCCGATCACCTCCTGCCCCAACCCGAACCCCTCACCCCTGGGGGCACCAACGACAACTGGCTCGGCGCAGCCCAGGGGCTTCTCATCGCGCAGTTGGCCCCCGAACCCGGAGCGAACTGAGATGGCTCCCGGGCGCCGCACTTACCACGACCCCCTGCATGGGGCCATCCGCCTGGATCGGCAGGATCCGGCGGAAGCCATGGCCATGGATCTGATCGACACCGCTCCCTTCCAGCGGCTCAGGCGCATCCGCCAGCTGGGTCCGGCCTTCCTCACCTTTCACGGCGCCGAATCCAGTCGCTTCACCCACTCCCTGGGGGTCTTGCACCTGGCCCGCATGGCGCTCAATCAGCTGGAAAGCATCCAAAGCGACCTGGCCCAGCAGCGCCCCCTGCTTTATGCCGCAGCACTGCTGCACGACGTGGGCCATGCCCCTCTGAGCCACAGCGGCGAAGACATGTATGGGCTGCGACACGAAACCTGGTCGGCCCGCCTGGCTCGGGAGCACCCCGACCTGAGGGACCGACTGGAGGCCACATCACCGGGCCTGGCGGAGGCCGTGGCCAGCCTCCTGGAGAATGGATCCACCCAGCCCGCGGCGATCGGGGCCCTAGTGAGCAGCCAGCTCGACTGCGATCGGCTGGATTATCTGCTGCGTGACAGCTACAGCACCGGCACCTGTTTCGGTCAGCTCGACCTACAGCGGATTCTGGCCAGCCTCACCCTGGCGCCCGATGGCAGCCTGGCGCTGCACCCCAAGGGGTTGCCAGCAGTCGAGCACTACCTGGTTGTACGCCAGCTGATGTATCGCAGCGTCTACAACCACCGACTGAATGGCGTGTGCAACTGGCTGTTGCAGCACACGATTCAGGTCGCGAGGCGCCTGGGTCCTGCTCGGGTGTGGGCCGACCCGACGATGGCCCGCTGGCTCTGGGACCCCCAAGGGCTTGACCTGGAGGCCTATCTGGCCAATGACGACATTGTCACCGGATACCACCTGGAACGCTGGTGCCGGGAAGCCCCGGCAGAGCTGGCCGAACCCTGTGCTCGCCTGGTGGATCGCCGCCTGCTGAAGGCCATGGACGTCAGTGAGCTGAGCTCGCCGGAACGGCTGGAACTGTTGGCCGAAGCCCGCCGGCTGGCCGCATCCGCCGGGATGGCGCCCGACGGATGTTGCGGCCTACAACAGCGCCAAAGCCGCGGATACCACCCCTACAAAGGGGGCCTGCGGCTCTGGGATGGACTGCGGTTGCAAGCCCTTGAGCAGCGTTCCGAGCTGGTCCGGGTGCTCAGCCGTTCCGAGGAGCTGGCCTGGTTGATCCATCCACCGGCCCTGAGCGGCCCCCTGGCAACCTTGATGCAAGAGCGAATGGCAGCCAGGCGAGACGATCGATTGGACGACCCTCCCCGTAGCGTTTAGGGTCGATTTGAGTTAGCCGTGCGGTCATGGCGGCGGCCCTTACCGTTGCAAGCGATCCTCACCAACTTCACCTGCTGAGATTGCCCCCTGTTCAGGAGTCCGGTCCCCTATTGCAGGAGGTCAAACAGGGCCTCAGCCTGGGCGCCAGCCCAGGCCCCCTGTGTCTGGTGTGTGGCGACTGGAGCTTGAGGCTGCCGGAACTCGAAGCCCTGAAACACCTTTTGAGCCAACAGGGCCTCACCTTGGTGCGATTGCAGGCGGACGACCCCGCAACCCGCGTGGCGGCCGCAGCCCTTGGCATCGAAGCAGGGCTTAGCCCTACCTCGGGAGTCGCGGGTGCCGCGGCCGGCGCCGGGCCGGCTCTGACGCTGCACCAGGGCACCCTGCGCTCGGGAGACCACCTCCAGGCTCAGGGTTCGATCCTAGTGCTGGGGGATGTGAATCCCGGGGCCCGGATCAGTGCCGGGGGCCATGTTTTCGTCTGGGGTCGGCTGCGGGGGGTGGCCCATGCCGGCCGCCACGGTGATGACCAGGCGACCATCGTGGCCCTGCAGATGCGTCCTCTGCAACTACGCATTGCCGGTGCCGTGGCCCGGGGACCCGACGAGGTCCCTGCGGCGGGCCTGTGCGAAGCAGCCCGACTGGTGGACGGGGAGATTCGCATTGATCCGGCGACTCCCCACTGGCCCCTGATGGAGATCCCAGCGCTGGGGCTTAACGTGGACTCCAGCCCCAGTGCCCTGTGACACCCACCGCCGCTCGCGTCATCCTGATCTGTTCCGGCAAGGGAGGCGTCGGCAAGACCACCCTGACGGCGAATCTGGGCATTGCCCTGGCCCGACTCGGTGAACGCACCGTTGTGCTCGACGCCGATTTCGGCCTGCGCAATCTCGACCTACTCCTGGGCCTCGAAAACCGCATCGTCTTCAACGCCCAGGACGTGCTCGAGGAAACCTGTCGGCTGGAGCAGGCCTTGGTGAAACACAAACAGGAGCCCAACCTTTCGTTGCTGCCGGCCGGCAATGCCCGCATGCTCGACTGGCTCACCTCCGACCACATGAAAACAATCGTCAACCTGGTTGCCGAGAAAGCTGACTTCGTGTTGATCGACTGCCCGGCGGGCGTTGAAACCGGTTTCCGCAATGCCGCAGCGGCCGCTCGGGAAGCCATTGTGATCACCACTCCTGAGATGGCTGCGGTGCGGGACGCGGACCGGGTGGTCGGGCTGCTCAATGCCCAGGGGGTGAGCCCGGTGCAGATGGTGCTGAATCGAGTCCGCCCCAAAATGATGGCCAGCCAGGAAATGCTGGGCGTCAGCGATGTAACTGACATTTTGGCCCTGCCGCTGTTGGGGCTGGTTCTTGAAGACGAGCAGGTGATCACCTCCACCAACCGGGGGGAACCCCTCACCCTCAATGGAACCCTGTCTCCCGCCGGTCTGGCTTACATGAACGTGGCCCGCCGCCTACGGGGCGAAGAAGTGCCTCTGATCGAT
>JBEIVL010000004.1:0-56526 GCA_040373885.1 Aphanothece sp. | reverse complement strand
TTCGGCGTCGGCGACAAGCCAGAACGAGCGTGGACGTGCAGGGACACCCCCGAGGCCCGATTCCTGACGGCCGGAGGCCCAAAGGCCCAGTGCTGAGGAGTGCAGTGGAGAAGAGTCGGACGAGGAATCAAAGGGAGAACTGAATTCGTGGAAGGCCTCGGAGCCGCGACCAAGACGGCGCCAATTGGATGTGGCGCTCTGATATAGACGTTCGTGCAAGCCGTAGTCGCTGAGTTCAGCGGGATTCGAGTGGCCTGGGGCTTGGGGGAAAGCCGTAGGAGCTGAATCGAGCGTGAAAGGAACAAATTGATCCAGGATCTCTTCGCTCGGGACTAGGGCGGGGACCCTGGCCACCGAAGAAATGGCGAGGGAGATCCAGCCGCCGCCGACTTTTTTGCGATACCCCAACTCAACGCGGTAATCGCGATCGGAAAGGGGCATCGGCAAATACCATTCGGTGGCATAACTGTCGACGACAACCTCCTGAAGGGTCTGGGGGTGGAACGAGTCACCCTGGAGGCCGGTGACATCGGCCAGGCGCAGGGCAAGCTGGGAAGCCCCGGCTTCCAAGGCCTGCTGTCGGTCGCTGTCGGCGATTTCCCAGAAGACGAAGGCCCACTGGGGATCACGGGGAAGAAAGACAACGCGGGTTTCAGGCTCGGGCCGCTCGACGGGGTCAAGCTGGGCCTCAATCTCAATGGTGCTGAGGGGCTGGGTTTGGAGATCGGATGTGGTTTTGTCGATCTCAGCGGCCACGGACTCGAGGGTGGTCACAACCTCAGTCGATGGAGACACTGAGGGGGGAAGGCTGACGGAATCCTGAATGGAATCGATCGAAGAGTTAGAACTTTCCTTGCCATTGAGTGGTCCATAACTACCGACGACCAGAGGTTTAAACTCAGAAGTGGCAGAAGACTCAGTTACATATGATTGAATTACAGGCGACTGGGTTGTCAAAGGCTCAATTATAACTGAATTGTCAGTGATCGGCGTCGCCAAGGGTTCAATGGTTTCACTCGTAATCACCGTTTCAACGACATCAATTTCGGCGACATAAGCGGCTTGAGTCCCAGGATTAATTGCATCCTGGCCCAATTCATTGGTTGAGGAAATTTTATCTTTAATGGCTTCGTTCAGACCTTTTTGCTCTTCTGAACTGTCGCGAAAAATGCCAAGCGATCTGGCCAGTTGACGTATCTGGCGCAAGCTCACGGCAGCCAGATTGGACAACGGGTTTTGGCCAGCCATTCGCTTTTGTTCACACTTGGAACCATGATCCGGGATCGCTGCGAGCTGCGTTCAAACTGTCAGCGGATGGGGACACTGAACCGGTTCGTCCCCGTGGGAGGCCGCCAGCGCAACCCTTGGGGTTCGGCCGGTGGCTTGGCGGCCAGGACCGCGGAGAGGGCCACCAGGGCCGTCAGGCCGAACCAGAGCAGCCAGCGCCGTTGGCGCCAGCTCCATCCTCGGCCCGCCGCGGAGCGGCGGTTTTGAGCGTCGAATCTCTGTCCCAGCGGGTGGCCGCATCGGGCGCAAACCATCCGACCCGACAGGCTGCGGTCGGCCCGCACCGCCCAGCTGCCGCACTTCGGACAGGCCATCGCTCGGATTGCCACACTTATGAAGGCATCATGCTCAAGTTGGGGCCGCCTGTCTTCCCCAGCCTCGATCCCATGGTCTTCCGCCCCAGAACGGACCAGGCCGCTGCGGCACGATGAGGAACTGGTGGTCGTCCCTGACGGCATCTCTGGGGGGGTTGCGGCGTCTCAGCCAGCCTTACTTCTTGCCGCTGGAATCCGGAGCCGGCTCGTTGGCGTTGCTGTTGGCCGCCCTGATGGCGGTTGTGGTGGGGTTGAGCCTGTTGATGCTCACTGCGGCCACGGCTCTGGGCCGCGCCCTCATTCCCGCTTGGCAGGACCGTTTCCTGCCTGGGGTGGCCCCTGGGGTCCTGGGGCTTTGGCACGGCCCGATCGGCTGGGGGCTGCTGGGATTGATGGCGGCCGGGGCGTTCGCGTTCTGGAGTTTTCGCGGCCAGCTGCGTCAGGGACGTTGGCAACCTTGGCTGCTGTTGGGGCTGATCGTGCTGTTGATTTTGGTCATCAACGGCATCAATGTGGCGATTAGTTTTATCGCCCGCCATATTGATAATGCTCTGGTCAATCACCAGAGCGAAGCCTTCTGGCGAATTGTGGCCATCTATGGGTTAGCCCTGATGATGGCTCTGCCGATTCGTGCGAGTCAATTCTATCTAATTCCCCGTGTTGGCTTGCTCTGGCGTCAATGGCTAAGCCAGAGATTGTTGGCGCTTTATCTGCGGCAGCGGGCCTATTATTGTCTTAACACCTCTCTGCAAGGCTCCGCTGTTGGGGCGGATGCAAACGCCCCAGTCGCTGTTGCGGAGATTGATAATCCGGATCAGCGGATATCCCAGGATACGGCCAGTTTCACCGGCACCAGCCTCAGCGTGGCTGTCGGTATTTTGGAGGCGATCCTCAGCTTTTGCAGCTTCATCGTTGTTCTCTGGAGCATCAATGGCCGTCTCGCTGTGTTGTTACTTATTTATGCTGCATTTGGCACCGCTCTGGTGTTGCTGGCCAGTGGTCGGCTGGTGGCCCTCAACGGCGAGCAGTTGCGTCTGGAAGCCGATTTCCGGTATGGCCTCGTGCGCTTACGGGACAACGCCGAGGCGATTGCCTTCTATAGGGGTGAGGCCCGTGAGGGGGAGCAGGCACGACGCCGTCTGGGCCACGCCATCAGCAACGCTCGCCGCCTGATCACCTGGGAGGCTCTGGTTGATGTCATCCAGTCGTCGTACAACGATTTCTCCGATTTCCTGCCCTGGCTGGTGATTGCCCCCCTGTATTTCGCCCGCCAGGTGGATTTTGGTGTCTTTGGCCAGGCCGGCATCGCCTTCTCCCAGGTGCTCGCCTCGGTGAGTTACCTGGTCAACAACATTGATCGCCTGGCGGCGTTTTCGGCTTCGATCAGCCGTCTCGAGGGTTTTCAGAGCGAGGTGCAGTCCCTGGCCCTCTCTCCCCCTCTGCCTCCCCCCGCAGGCTCGCTTCAGCCCGGGGATGGGGTGTCCCCGGCGGCGATTCGCCTGGCCCACGTTGACCTGACGCCCCCCGGCAGCGACCGTCCACTGATCCGCGATCTCAGCTTCAGCCTCCAGGAGGGGGAGCGCCTGTTGGTGATGGGACCCTCCGGCTGTGGCAAAACCTCCCTGCTGCGTCTGGTGAGTGGTCTCTGGCCGGCCACCGCCGGTCGGGTGGAGCGGCCGCCGGTGGGGGAGCTGATGTTTATTCCCCAGAAGCCCTACATGCTCTTGGGCAGCCTGAGGGAGCAGCTCTGCTATCCCCAGGCCCCCGAGGCCTTCAGCGATGACCAGTTGCGCCATGTCCTGGAGGAGGTGGCGCTGCCCGATCTGGTGCGGCGCTATCCAGATCTCGATATTCGCCAGGACTGGCCGCGGTTGTTGTCCCTCGGCGAGCAGCAACGCCTGGCATTTGCCCGGCTGTTGCTCTCCTCCCCCCGCTTCGTGGTGCTCGATGAGGCCACCAGCGCCCTGGATGGGGCGATGGAGCACGTGCTCTACGACCAGTTGGTGCGCCGTTCCATGGGTTTGATCAGCGTGGGTCACCGCCCCAGCCTGCGCGGGTACCACGATCGCTTGCTGGAGCTGGATGGTCGGGGCGGCTGGCGATTGGGCCCCTGTCGACCCCCCTGATTTTAGTACATTTGTACTAAAATCAGGGCTGCTGCGATTGGTGCTCGCCATGGTTGTTCCCAGGTTCCATGCGGCTGTTTCTCTCGAAACGGCTGTTTCTTGTGACACGGCTGTTTCCTGTGACACGGCTGTTTCCTGGGCCGAGGCGGTGGATCCATTGGTCGAGATGGCGCCGGAGTTGCCCCTGGGGGTGCCGGTGGCCCTGCGGGATCCGCCTCCTGCCTTGCTGGGGGCACTGGCGGCCGGCACCGTCGCCGCCGGGTTTCCGAGTCCGGCCGATGACTACGTGGAAGCTCGCATCGATCTCAACATCGAGCTGATCCCCTCGCCCCTTTCCACGTTTTTCATGCGGGTGGCCGGGGATGCCATGCGCGGTGACGGCATCCACGAGGGCGATCTGCTGGTGATCGATCGCAGTGTCACTCCCCGTCCAGGCAAGGTGGTAGTGGCGGTGCATGACGGCGGTTTTGTGGTGCGGCGACTGGCCCAGCGCCAGGGACGGCTGTGGTTGCTGGCCAGCGATGACGCCACGGTGCCGATTCCCCTGGCGCTGGATGGTGGCGGCGGTGCGGAGTTGTGGGGGGTGGTGATCCATGCCGTGCATCACTTGGCCGGTGCCCCTTCCCGGCGCCGCTGAGGGTCCGGGCCATGCTGGTGAGACAAATCTTGCGGGCTGGTGCCAGCCCGAGAGCGGCCGGCATGAGTCCAGACCCCCTGCCCAGCTTGAGCAGCTCCGATCTTGAAACGCTGCTGGCGGCCCTTGATCCCCGCCTCGACGGTTTCGGCGCAGGCGATTCCTGCCTCGATGACGCCAGTGCCTTTCTGGAGCGGTTGGCTGGATCTGAGGAGGTAGAAGCGACGCCTGCGGGCGATTCCACGACCACGGCCTCCCTGCCCCAGCAGTGGATCGCGATCTGGCGTGACGCTGGCGGCAACCGCCAGACCCTGGCCCTGTGCGTGGCCACCCTGCTGGCTGAGCGGGGGCACACCAGTGCCGCGGTCGAAACGCTTGAGCCGGCCCCCTTGAATGGGGAAGCCTGAGCTGGAGGTACGGGGGCTGGTTGTAAGATCTCCGATGGGTCGCTAGCTCAGCGGTAGAGCAGTCGGCTCTTAACCGATCGGTCGTCGGTTCGAATCCGACGCGACCCATTTCCCGATCCACCTGAGAGCGGGTACAAGGCAAAGCTTGCTGAACTAGATGGTTCCCTGTGTTTTCGCCGGGTTCTGTTCAGCTCGGTTGCGGCTGGGTTTCAAGGAAGCAAGCTCATCTTGATCAGCGTAAGTTGGCCAAAGCCTCACCGCATACCTGTTGCGAATTGCAGGCATTAAAAAGCCCCCGCCGGAGCGGGGGCCAGGGAACTGGAGCAGGGCGCGCGCCAGGAGCCGCGCCGCCGCCCACATGAATCAAACCTTGCGGCTGTAGAACTCAACCACCAGCAGTTCGTTGATTTCCAGGGCCACCCATTCGCGTTCGATGCGGCCATTCACCTTGGCGCTCATCTTGGCTTTGTCGAATTCGAGGTGAGGCGGCACGTTGGCCAGGCCGGGAAACTCCAGGTTGCCCTCGGCCAGTTTTCGGGAGGCCTTGCGCTCGCGAATGGCCACCACATCACCGGCCTTGCACTGGAAGCTGGGGATGTCCACCACCCGTCCATTGACGGTGACGTGGCCGTGGTTCACCAGTTGGCGGGCGCCGGGCACGGTGGGTCCGAAGCCGAGCCGGAAGCAGATGTTGTCGAGACGGTTCTCCAGCAGCTTGAGCAGGTTGGTTCCGGTGGAACCTTCCTGGGCGCGGGCTTTCTTGACGTAGCGGACCAGCTGACGTTCGGAGATGCCGTAGTTGAAGCGAAGCTTTTGCTTTTCTTCGAGGCGGATCGCGTATTCGGAGCGCTTGCGACGGGCTTGGCCGTGCTGACCGGGGGGGTAAGCCCGCTTGGCGGACTTACGGGTGAGACCGGGAAGGTCTCCCAAGCGCCGCGTGATCCTCAGTCGAGGGCCGCGGTATCGAGACATGGAAAAGAACGGGCGAAGGGAACGGGCGTCATGAGGCCATGGACCTCGGCAGGGCAAGCTGGAGGAATCTCCAGCCCGCCGCCTTGACGCACCAACGGTCGATCTTATCGGTTGGCCCCAGGGCCCTCGGGCTCCGTCCTGTTCCTGCGCCAATCCCCTGCCAGCAGACCCCTGGGCCCGTTGATTGCGCTGCTGATGCGCACGATGTCGCCGATCTGGCGACCGGGCCCATCGCCTGGTTGCTGCTGGCCCTCATCGGCATTTATCGCCGCTGGGTGTCGCCCTTGCTGGGGCCCCGCTGCCGCTTCATCCCCAGCTGCAGTAGCTACGCCTTGGAGGCGATTGGGCGCCATGGAGCCTGGCGGGGAAGCTGGCTGACCCTAAGGCGTTTGCTGCGCTGCCATCCGTTCACTCCCTGCGGTTGCGACCCGGTGCCGGATTGATGCTGACTCTCTTGATGTTCACCCGGCGGGGTTGCTGCCTTTGTGAGGGCCTTCAGGAACGCCTGCAGGCCCTCGATCAGCCTCCCAGCCTGCAACTGGTGGACGTGGATGCCGACCCCGATCTTCAGGCCCGCTATGGCGAGCGGGTGCCGTTGCTGGCCCTGCCGGCCCTTGGAAGCCCAACCTGGCGGGAATTGCCCTGGGTGCCACCAAGGCTGATGGGAATTCGCCTTCAGGATTGGCTCCGCCAGCATGGTGCTGGCTGAATTTCCGCGATTCTCCTCGCCGTTCGCTCCCGCGACTTCCTAAGGCACAGACTCAAGGCACCGAGGCCCGTCACAGCTGAGAATGGCGCCAGCCTGTGCCCCCCGGCGCTGCCATGACCGAGTCGCTCCATTCGCTGTTGACCCAGGTGGGCTTGCCCCTGCCCACCAGCCTTGGCAACCCGCCGATCGAGAGCCTCTGCACGGACTCCCGGCAGGCAGGACCAGGCTGCCTGTTTGTGGGGCTACCCGGCACCCAGGTGGATGGCGGCCGCTTCTGGCGCCAGGTGCTGGCCGCTGGGGCGGCGGCGGCGGTGATTGGGCCCGAGGCCGCCGCAGCTGACCCGCCGGGGGCGGACGATGCCGTGGTGGTGGTCTCAGGGCCTGTGGCCCGCTGGGCGGGAGAACTTGCGGCCAGCCTCTGGAACCAGCCCAGCCAGCATTTGGCCCTCATTGGTGTCACAGGCACCAATGGCAAGACCACCACCACCCATCTGATTGAGCATCTGGCGGCCAGCTGCGGCCAGCCGACGGCCCTGTTCGGAACGCTGGAAAATCGCTGGCCCGGCCATCGCGTCGTGGCCAAGCACACCACCGCATTCGCGGATGTGCTGCAGGCCCAGTTGGCCCAGGCCGTGGCGGCGGGGGCCCGAATCGGCGCCATCGAGGTCAGCTCCCATGCCCTCGAACAGCAACGGGTGGCGGGCTGTCGATTCGCCGGCGCCGTGTTCACCAACCTCACCCAGGACCATCTCGATTACCACCCCTCCATGGAGGCCTATTTCGCGGCCAAGGCGCTTCTCTTTGCTCCGCCCTTGCTGGACGGCGGCGCCGTGGTGAACATCGATGATCCCTGGGGGCAGCGCCTGGCCGACAAGATTGCCGCCACGGGCCGTTCCTGCTGGGGCAGTTCCCTGGAGCAGGCGAAAGCCGACCTGCGCATCACCGATCTGCAGATGGCGGAAGACGGTGTGCGCGGCCATCTGATCACTCCTTGGGGAGATGGCCGTTTTCGTTCGCCCCTGGTGGGGCGGTTCAATCTGATGAACCTGCTGCAGGCGGTCGGTGTGTTGCAGCTGCAGGATCTGCCCTTGGCTTCGCTGCTGGAGGCGTTGACCAGTTTCCAGGGTGTGCCTGGACGCATGGAACGGGTCTGGGCTCCTGAGGGTTGCGCGGCTCCGGCGGTGCTGGTGGATTACGCCCATACCCCCGATGGCTTGGAGAGTGCATTAGGGGCCTGTCGTCCCTTTACGAACGGTCGTCTCATCTGCGTCTTCGGCTGCGGCGGCGATCGCGATCGCACCAAGAGACCCCAGATGGGGGCGATTGCCGCTCGACTGGCCGACCGGGTCGTCGTCACTTCCGACAATCCCCGCACCGAAGATCCCCAGCGCATCCTCGACGACATCCTCGCCGGGATCCCCGCGGGCACCCCCTTGCAGGTCGAATCCGATCGGGCCTCGGCCATTGCCGCCGCCATTGCCGAGGCGGACATCAACGACCTGGTGCTGATCGCTGGCAAGGGCCATGAGGACTATCAGATCCTTGGCACCACCAAAATTCACTTCGACGATCGGGAGGAGGCCTCCCGGGCGCTGCAGGCCCGCAGGGCCTGAGGGCCTGCCAGGGCTGCCAGTTGCCTTGGCTCCACAAAAAAACCCCGTCGCAGGACGGGGTTATAGGGTTGATCAAGCCAGGCACAACCCCTCAGCGAGGGGCGAGGGGCCGTTGCCTGGGATCGCCAGCCTCAGCTGAAGCGGATTGCGGTGCGGTCGTAACGGAGTTGGTCTTCGCGAACCCAGCCGCCTTGGACCACTTCCAGCCAGTCGCCACGACGAACGCCGGTCACTTGGACGGATTCGCCGTTGCGAACGCGACGCAGGATGGTGGAGGCGTAGTCGGCGTGCTCGCGCACTTCGAGGGTGCCATCGGGGGCGCTGGCTTCCACGAACCAATGGCGGCCCGTGGTGGTGGTGGCGACGGGAGTGGTGGTGGAAGGGGTCGCGTAGGAGCCACTGCGGATCGGCTCGACATCGACTTCCTCGTTACGGCCGCGCAGCGCCGCCCAGGAGGCCAGAGCCAGACCAAGGGGAAGCAGCAGCCACCAGGGGTTGATGGGGTTGGCGGCGGGAGCCTCGGCTACGGGCTCGGGGGCAGGTGCGGGTTCGGGAACAGGTGCTGGCTCCGGAGCAGCCGCTGTTTCAGTAGGCGCACCAATGGTTGCCTTGCCGTTGGTGTATGGGCAGGTCAGGCGGGCGGTGTTCTTGCCATCCTTGGTGAGGTCATAAATGACTTCGACCTTGTCGGCGTCGATTTCCTTGGCGGAGATGACTTTGGCCAGGTCGGTACGCCAACCAAGTTTGCCAGCAGCATCGAGACAGGCGGTCTCAGCCGTCTTGATGCGTTCTTCGGTGGTGAGAGCGAAGGCTTGGTTGGCGGCGCCGAACAGGGTGAGGGTGGCGGCTGAGGCGACCATCAGCCTGGAAAGGGAGTGGGGCGCTTTGGACATTGCTGAGGGACCCGCTTGGGTAGGTAAGAAAGTAGAAATGATCCTTACGGAAATGTGTAGCCCGTTCCCAGCCGAGATGCCTCGAATGAAAGTCGAGCCGACAGGCTAACCATATCCCGTACAAGGTTTTTGGCAACTCCTTTAAAACGCAGTCCCGGTACGGGCTCACGCACCCATTCGGTCGGTTTCGCCCCATGACTCTTGGGGCGGGCCCCCAAGATTGCTGACGTCATGCTTAAGACAATGGCCAAATTGGCCCATGCTGGATGGACAGAACTATCAAGATGTGCGAAGAAGTCGTCATGTCTGGTTGCAAATTGAAATACATGCGCCTCAATTTGAAACGCACTCTATGGGGCCATTGTGTTCCATGCTTCACAAGTACTTGCCAGTTAGGCATCGTCTGCGATGATCGCTAAGTAAGTCGCAAAATCGTTTTTGAATGGCTTTCGCTGTTCCTCTTTCCAAGAAATTCCTTGCCGAATTGTTCGGCACCTTTTGGCTCGTGCTAGGGGGCTGCGGTAGCGCGGTTTTGGCCGCCAATTTCCCTTACGACAACACAGCCGCCAATCCCCTTGGTCTTGGCTTCCTGGGCGTGGCCCTGGCCTTCGGTCTGACCGTGCTGACCATGGCCTACGCCATCGGCCACATTTCAGGCTGCCACGTAAACCCCGCCGTCAGTTTCGGCCTATGGGCGGCTGGCAAGTTCCCAGGGTCCAATCTCCTGGCGTATGTCGTTGCCCAGGTTCTCGGTGCCATCATCGCGGGTGGCGTCATCGTCGCCATTGCCAGTGGCCGCGATGGCTTTACCGGTTTCAGCGGTAGCAATCCTCTGGCCACCAATGGCTGGGGAGCCCATTCTCCGGGTGGTTACGGGTTCTGGGCCGCCCTGTTGATTGAAGTCATCCTCACATTCTTCTTCCTGCTGGTGATTCTTGGTTCGACCGATGGTCGTGCCCCCACTGGTTTCGCTGGTGTTCCCATCGGTCTGGCGCTGACCCTGATCCACCTGATCAGCATTCCGGTCACCAACACCTCCGTCAATCCAGCCCGCAGCACCGGCGTGGCCCTCTGGCTCGGTGGTGATGCCGTGGGTCAGCTGTGGTTGTTCTGGGTCGCCCCGATTCTCGGCGCCCTGCTCGCCGGTTGGTTCTTTGCCAGCTTCCTCGACTCAGAAGCCAAGGGTTGATTGGGTTCATGGCTATCCCATGACTTCGAATCACAAAGGGGGCCTGGCCCCCTTTTTTTGTGATTGGTTCGGTTCTCCTGGACTCCCTTGATTTCTCTCAGAGCCTGGCGGCGGGCGGCCGACAAAGTGCCGCTGAAGTCACGGTCAGAGTGCTCCGTGCGCTGAGAGCGCTCTAGTGAGGTCCCTGCCGCTCAAGCCGGTAAAAGAGAGTGCCTGGCTTTTGATGTCAGGCGGCTTGGGCCAGTCGTTCGAGCTGATTCAGCAACTGGCCAACCTCGGTTGCCCTCGTCACCAGATGGGTGCAAGCCCTCAGGCAGTTGGGGTTGTCCAGACTGCGCACCCAGATGCCCTGCTGGCCCAGGGCGCTGACCATGGAACGGGGACTGGACTGGAGGCTGGCGCTGCCGGTGGCCTCCCAGCCGCCCCGAGGGGTGAAGCTCACGAGGCCGGCGGGAGGAGAACTCTGCAGCAGTGGCTCCCAATAGGGACTGGCCTGAAGGCCTTGCCAGAGTTGTTGACTGCGCTCGCGCAGGAGTGCCAGCCGGTGTTCGGCCGAGCCCTGCTCTTCGAGAAGCTGCAAGGAGCGATCCAGGCCGGCGAAGAGAGGCAGGCAGGACGTGGCCACTTCAAAACGGCGGGCATCGTCATGCACGCCGCTGCCAGCCTGGGATTCCTGACTCAGGCTGCGCCAACCGATCAGGGTCGGACGCCCTTGCGCCAGCAACCGTTCCGAGACGGCCACCACTCCGAGCCCTTCCGGTCCGCAACACCATTTGTGCCCTGTGCAGGCGTAGAGATCCGCGGCTTCCGCCGCCCCCTGCATCGGCAGGCTGCCCAAGGACTGGGCCGCATCCACCAGCAGCCAAGGACGGGGGCGCCGCGATGACAGCAGCGCCGCCACCTCCTGAATCGGCATGACCTGGCCCGTGTTCCAGAGCAGGTGGGAGAGGACGACGAGGTGGGTGGCGGGGGTGAGGGCCGCTTCAAGGCGATCGAGGACGGCGGTCTTCGTCCTGTCCTGATCTCCCAGGAGATCCGAAACTGGCAAGATCGCGATCGCCATGCCGTGGCGATGGGCAAGTTCACGGCAGGCGGCTACCACACCCGGATGCTCGGCATCGCTGATCAACAGCTCGTCGCCCTTGTGCCAGGGCAATCCCCAGAGGGGCAGGATGCAGCCTGAGGTGACGTTTTCGGTGAAGGCGAGGCGGTGAGGCCCCACCTCAAGCCAGGTGGCGAGGCGTTGGCGCAGCTCAGTGATGGTGCGCTCGACGTAGGGAAAGACCGCTTCGCTGAACGGCCCCAGCTCCTGAATCACCTCCCAGGACTGCTGGATCGCTGCCAGTGATGGCGAGGGCAGTGGACCCTGGCCTCCGTAGTTGAAATAGACCTTGTTCGCCAGAGCCGGCATCTGGCTGCGCAGCTGCTCTGGCCAAGGAGAGGCGAGGGAGGGCAAAGACCTTGGTCCTCAGAGCATCTGGCCCACGGCCACGGCGGCGATGGCCGAAAAAAGGGTGATGGTGAGAGCTGTCAACGGGCTCTGTCCCTGGGCGACCGCCAGGCTGGTGACCACCCCCGCTCCCAGGCAGGCCACCGCCAATTGGGGCATCAGGGCGGATTGGCTTTCGGGTCCAGGGCTAGGGGTCACGGCAGTTTCAGTGCACTGGCCAGACCCTACGGGGGGTGGCCCAAAGCGGAGTGCTTTGGGCCGGGTGTTGTTACCAGGAGTGGGACTTCTTCAAGCCCCGTTACATGGAGTCTCTAGCTGGCGGCCTCCAGGGCGGCTGGGCCGGACGCGGGACGGGCCCTGCCGCTGCTGGCCCATTGGCGCAGGGCTTCCAACTGTTCTCGGGCGGTGCGAGAGAGGGGCACCACCTGAGAGGCCGCAGCGATCAAATCGGCTTCGACGATCTCGCGATGCTCTCCGAAGGCAAGATGCATGGCTTCGATCACCGTCTGCTCCAGCTCGGCCCCTGAAAACCCTTCGGTTCGATCGATCAGTACTTCCAGGGGCAGGGCATGACGGGGCCGGCGTCGGCGCAGCTGCAGATCGAGAATCGCCCGCCGTTCATTGGCATCGGGAAGCTCCAGCAGAAAAATCTCGTCGAATCGTCCCTTGCGCAGCAGTTCGGGGGGCAGCCGTTCGACCGCATTGGCGGTAGCCACCACGAACACGGCACTGGTTTTTTCACTCATCCAGGTGAGCAGGCTGGCCAAGACCCTTTGGCTGGTGCCTCCATCACTGCGGCTGTCGCCGCCGAAGCCTTTGTCGATTTCATCGATCCAGAGCACACAGGGGGCCATGGCCTCGGCCCTTTGAATCATGTCCCGGGTGCGGGCTTCGCTTGCCCCCACCAGCCCGGCGAACAGACGGCCCACGTCAAGGCGCAGCAGGGGCATGTTCCAGCTGTGGGCGATCGCCTTGGCGGTGAGGGATTTGCCTGTCCCTTGGGGGCCCACCAGCAAGACTCCACGCGGCAGCGGGAGTCCATAGCGACGGGCTTCCTCACTGAAGGCCCGGTGCCGTTGGGCCAGCCAGTGCTTGAGACCGGCCAGGCCGCCGATGTCCGCTGGACTGGCTTCGGTGGGGCAGTACTCCAACAGCTCACTGCGGGCAATGGCGAGTCGTTTCTCTTCAAGCACCTCGGCAAGATCCTCCTCTCCCAGGCGGCCCCGCCGGGCCAGGGCCCTGGCCGCCAATTGCCGGACCCTCTGTTCACTGAGGCCGTGGCAGGCGGCCGTGAGCTGCTCGGTGATTTCAGGGTCGAGGGGTTGCCCACTGGCGCAGGCGATGTTGCTGAGCAGTTGGCCAATCTCCTCGGCATTGGGAAGAGGGAGATCGAGACGGGTCACGCCGTCCTCGAGTTCCGGCGGCACCTGCCAATCCGGGGCCGTGATGATCAGGGTATGGGCAGTCTGGGGCAGTTCGGAGGCCAGATTGCGCAGCCGACGGCAGATGCCGGCATCCTCACTGAAGCGATGGAAATCTTTGAGCAGCAGCAGGGCTCCGGGCTCGGTCGGCAGGCTGCCCAGCAGTTCGAGGGCAGCGTTGGGGTTGCGGGCCGCCTCGCCCATACGGCCGGGAATGCCACTGAGCCCGGCGATGAAATCCCAGCGCAGCAGGAGGCGAGGACTGAGCCGGTCGGCCAGCTCCTGGAGCAGCCCCATGACCCGATCTTCCTCAAGGGTGCGGATCCAGAGGATGGGGGTGCGGGAGCGGATCAGCAGATCGAGCTGGTCGGCCAGGGAAGGTGACATGGCCCGGACTCAGGAGGAGCTCAGTTGCCGCAGGGCCGCCCAACGGGGATCCCCATTGGCGCTGTCACTGCTCCAGCGATCGGGGCCGGGGCAGTCACTGCCACAGCGGTTGACCAGGGGAAGACGCAGGCTGAGTTGTTCAAAGATCCAGCGTTGGGGATCGAAATCACCCAGGGGATCCAGGCGATCGTCGTAGTCGGCGCTGACCAGACCCATGGTTTCAGACGCCTGGCCAGCGTCGATTTCGAGCAATTCCCGAGCCTCGGCCTTGAGGGGATGGTTGAAATGCTGGAGACATCGGGCGCAACAGAGGGTGACGATGGTCTCTGCATCGCCACTCACCTCAAGCACGCCGCCATGGTGCAGAACCTGCACCTGGCCCCGAACAGGAGTCAGACTCTCAAGCCCGTCAATCTCCTGGTTGACACACCAGCGTCGACCTCGCTCGAGGATGCGTAACTCCTGCAGCGGCACCGGCTGCAGATCGTCGCCCTGGGGGGACGGCGAGGCGGGCTGGCTCACTTCTTGCCTTTGGGTTCGAACGGCAGACGGTTGGTGTTGGCCGGGGCGCCGCCAGCGGTGGCGGGTTGCATCTGCTTGTCGAGGATCTGCTGAAGATTGTCAGGCAAGGTCTCACGGGTGAGCAGGAAGGTCTGCAGCCCCTGGAAAATGTTGGCGACCACCATGTAAAGCAGCACACCTGCAGGCAGGGGGAAGAACAGGAACATGGCCGTGATCATCACTGGAGTGATGCGGTTGGCGGTGGCCTGCTGAGGGTTGGCGGGCATGCCCATCCCCGAAAGGATCTGGGAGATGAACAGGGTGGCTCCGAAGGCTGCCACAAGGAAGGCGATGTCCCAGTTGATGGCCCCATCGGTGAGGAAGCCGACCTGGCCCAAGGCCTTGATGAACAGGAAGCCACTGCGGGCGGCCAGACCCGGCACCTTGGCTTCCACCACAGCGTCTCCGGGGGCTAGGGCGTGAATGGTGCCATCCGGATCCACAGACACGACCCCTTCACCCTTGGTCACCGTCCAGGAGGGAGCGAAGTCCTGGCCGTTTTCCACCTCGGCTAGAACCGTGTCAAAGCTGGCTCCCTCCCTGGTGTGAAGCTGGATCTGATCGGTTTCGCCGACTCCCAGCTTGGTGCCGTTCTGCAGCGTGCCGATCACCGGCACGTGGTGGGTGGCGGTGACGAAGATCGAGTGACTGGGAGTGTTGAAGGGTTTGGCCTCGATAGCGGTGCTCTGGTCAGCCGGCAACACCTTGAGGTTGAAGGTGTAGGGAACATCGGCAAACGGTGAACCCCTCAAGGTGGCGAAGAGGGCGAACAGGATCGGCATCTGCACCACCAAAGGCAGGCATCCCGACAACGGGTTGCCGAACTCCTTCATCAACTTTCCCAGCTCCTCCTGCTGCTTCTGGGGGTTGCTGGCGTATTTGGCCTTGATTTCCGCCTGACGTTGCTGCATCACCGGTTGGGCGATGCGCATGCGCCGGGCGCTGCGAATCGACCCCGCACTGAGGGGGAACAAGGCCAGCCGGATGACAACCGTGAGCAGGATGATCGCCAGTCCATAACTGGGGACCAGCCGATAGAAGAAATCGAGGATCGGGAGCAGGAGGTTGTCGGAGATGTAGCCGATCACGTCAGGGGAGCGCTGGGTGTGAGGGGAACCGGTCGCTTGCCAGTGTGCCGGAGCGTCTGGGCGACCGAGGGTACGGTTTCTGCCCTGGATTGGGCAGCGTCGCAGCGGGGCTTGGGGCAGAAGGCGCCGATCAGGCGCTGGTGCGTTCCTGGGGGGTGAAGCCTGAGCTTGGACGAGACGGCTGAGCTTTGGGGGCCTTGGTCGAGGAGCGGCGCCGTTCCTCGATGTAAGCCTCAATCTCGCGGAAACGGGGCATGCCCCTCATTTCAAGCCTGGAACCGTCGTCGAGGACTAGGACCATGTCACCCCAGGCGCCAAATCCACGCGGCACCGAGCGGACTTCCCGAACCTGGCTGTAGACGACTTGGGTGCGATCGCGGCCGAACCAACCGCCGTTGACCGTGAGACGCCGGCTGGTGATCCGGTAGCGGACCCACAAGGCCCTGACGATGGCCCCGACGGCGAAGGGAATGCCAATGATGGTCAAGGCGAAGAGGAGGCTGCCGATCAAATCACCGAGGGCCGGACCCCCTTCGTAGATCACGGTTTCATTGATCGCCGCGCCCTTGCCCGGTTCAGGTGAAGAGGTTGCGGACATGGCCGCGGGGGTCTGAGAGGGGAGACCCTTTGGGGCCTCGGTCCCATGGGAAGACCCTGGGCTGGAATCGGTGGCGCTTGTCATTGCATCAATCCTGCCTGTCGTAACAGTTGACTGCATTCTCCCAGCAACTGGGTTGGATCCGTCTCGGCACTTCCTGGCTTAAGGCTCAACACCAACCAGCTGGCCTGCAGAGGGGTCGGGTTGAGTGCGAGCAAATGGCTGTGCAGCATGCGGCGCAAGCGATTTCTCACCACTGCCCTCTTGCTGACCTTGCCGCTGACCACAACGGCTCCACGCCAGGCGGATGGTCGGCGGCACTCGGGGGGTGGCAACAGGACCGGATGGGCGGCCATGACGCGCAGGAGCATCCAGGTGCCATGAAATCGCTTGGACTGCCGATAGAGACGATTGAAGACCCGAGGACCCCGGAGCCGATGCCTTTGGGGCAGAACCACTGTGGTTGCTTCAGACGGCCAGGCGGGCGCGGCCTCTGCGACGACGCGCCCGCACCACGCGACGGCCGGTGTGCGTGCGCATCCGGACGCGGAAGCCGGAAACACGTTTGCGTTTGCGGCTTGTTCCTTCCAGAGTGCGCTTGGTCATGACCTTGATTATTCAGCAAGGCATCGTAACAGTCAGGCCGCCCTCAGACCTGCAGGCCAGGGCCCTTGGATCAGGGGTCGATTTGAATGAGCCAGCTGCCCAGATAGCTGGAAATCGGCAACCGTCCCGGAGCCTGGGCCAGAGCATTGAATTGGGACATGGCAGCGGTATCGGGATTGAAAAGGAGCATGTAGAGACCAATGGTGTCCTTTTCAGAGACTGGAGTGTCGGGGAAGATGTCGATCGAGCGTCCATTGGCCGCCACCTCAATGGTGGCGGGGATCACCTTCTCGCAGCGGGTGCGTTTGAGCATGCCGCCTTCAGCCATCTTGCAGAACTTGAGCCGTTTGGCTTCAATCGTGGTGTTAAAGGTGGTTGGAATTGTTATGGTCAATTTTAAAATTGCTGTTTTGCGATCTTTCGGTCGCAGAAGTAAGTAATATTCCGCTCTTTTGAGGCGGGAAGTTTCGGACTGGAAAAAATACAGCTTTCGATAGTCCTTGTTGTTCTCCCAGCGAAATTCCATCAAGCCAGGAGTGGCCTGGGCCAGGGCCGGCAGTGGCCTGGTGGCAAGGAAGGCGGACATGGTCAAGGCCGCTCCGCTGAGTCCCAGCAGCCAGGGCCGCAGGAAGCTGGCGAAACGGGACATGGCAGGCATGCAAATGGATTCTGAAGCGATGATTCTCAATAGGGCCCATGGCCAAGGGTGGGCCTAGTGGTCGGCAGGGCAGCTGGTTGGATCGGGGACCACTGATTCATCGTTGGCATGGTGCCGGGCCCGGTCGGGCCGCAGGCGGGAGGCTTCCCGGAGGTAGGGATGGACCACATCTCTTGGCGCTTCCATCCAGGCATGGGCCATAAGGCGGATGCAGCGCGGTAGATCACCCGCCACCGCCATTTGCTGGCAGTCGAGCAGGGCGACAGCTCCCCAGTCGCTTCGGCGTCGCGCGATGGCGGCGGGGAAGCAGGCATCGAGATCGGCCGTCACCGAGAAGGTCACCGATAGCAGTCGGGAGCCATCCAGGGCGTTCTCCCGCATCAGGGCTTCGATCAGTTCGCCCACCGCCTCGGAGATGGCTTCCCTGGTGTTAGCGCTGGCGGTGGTGGCCCCACGCAGGGCCCGCAGCTCAAGGGCAGGATTCATGACCATGGTCAGGGGCGATAGAGCCACAGGGGTTGGCCGGACCAGGCGAGGTCGAGGCTGACGGCCTCCGCCAGCGTGGCCATAAAAGCGCGGCCCGGCAGCAGAGCCATCAGCCTTTTGGTGGGCTTGCCGAATTCAACGGTGCGTGTTTTGTCCGGATCCAGCCCCGCCAGTTCCGCCGCCAGCCGCCTGGCCCGTTCCTCATCGCCCAGCTCGTCCACCAGACCCAAGGCCAGGGCCTGGGAGCCCGTGAACACTCGGCCGTCGGCAAAACTGCGCACCGTCTCCTCGGTGAGACCCCGGCCTTCGGCGACGGCGCCGACGAATTGGTTGTAGCTCGCGTCGATGAGCTGTTGCAGCAATTGTCTTTCCTCTTCGCTGAGGGCCCGATCCGGAGAGAGAATGTCCTTGTAGATGCCGCTTTTGACCGTGTCGAAGCGGATGCCGATCCGCTCCAGCAGCCGCGAGAGGTCGTTGCCGCGCAGGATCACCCCGATGGAGCCGGTGATGGTGCCCGGGTTGGCCACGATCCGTTCGGCGGCCACCCCCACATAGACCCCCCCCGAGGCCGAGATGTTGCCGAAATCGGCCACGACGCGGCAGCCCTTCTGCCGCAGGCGCTTGATGGCCGAGTGGATTTCCTGGCTGTCACCGACGGTGCCACCGGGGCTGTCGATCCGCAACAGAAGTGCCGGGCATTCCCGTTGGCGCACCTCTTCAAGGGCCTTGAGCACCCGGGTGCGGGTGCCTCCGCTGATGGGTCCCTCGATGGCGATGCGCGCCAGGGTTCTGCGGGTCTTGCGGCGCCAGGGCCAGGGCATCAGCATCACGTGCGATCGCAGGATCCTAAAAAGGTGGCCCGGTTGCGACGGCCGGGAGGGCTCCGCGCGGTTCACCATCCCCCCAGGTTCCGATGACGCCAGCCATTCGTTGGCTTCTGATGTTGCTTCCCTTTGCCCTCTGGGGAACGGCGATGGCGGCCATGACACCGCTGTTGGCCGGGGCCCAGCCCCTGATGGTCGCCGCCCTGCGTCTGCTGCCCGCCGGTCTGGTGTTGCTGGTTGTGGCCCTCGCGCTGGGGCGCTCCCTCTCCGTGGACTCTCGCGATTGGCCCTGGCTGTTGCTGTTTGCCGCCATTGACGGGGCTCTGTTCCAAGGGCTTCTGGCCATGGGGTTGGGTCGCAGCGGCGCCGGCCTGGGCTCCATTCTGATCGACTCCCAGCCGCTGTTGGTGGCCCTGCTGGCCCGAGCCCTTTTTGGCGAAGCCATCAACCCGGTGGGCTGGTTTGGGCTTCTGCTCGGGGTGCTCGGCATTCTTTGCCTGGGATTACCCGCAGACCTGCTGCGCCATTGGTGGCTGGAGGGCCCCAGCGTCACGAATCTGCAGCCGTTGAGCCATGGCGAACTCTGGATGCTGGGGGCGGCTGCGGCCATGGCTGTCGGCACGGTGCTCTCACGCTTCGCCACGAAACACAGCGATGCCCTGGTGGTGACCGGTTGGCACATGCTGCTGGGCGGTCTTCCTCTGCTGCTGGGGGCGGCCTGGATGGGCCGCGCGCCCACCGTGGAGGGCGGCCGCCTGGGCGGTGCGCTGCAGGGGTTGTGGCCCCATTGGAATGGGACGCAATGGGGCCTGATGGTTTATGCCTCCCTGCTGGGCAGCGCCCTGGCCTATGGCCTGTTTTTCTGGTTTGCCAGCCAGGGGGATCTCACCGGCTTCAGTGCCCTCACCTTTCTGACGCCGGTGTTCGCCCTGGTGAGTGGACTGTTCTTTCTCGATGAAAGACTGCGGCCGCTGCAGTGGCTGGGTGCCTTGCTGGCGCTTGTCTCCGTTTTGTTGATTCATCAGCGCCAGTCCGTCTGGCAGGGACGCTGGTTCAACGTTGCTGCTGAGGAGATGCCCTGATGGTTGATCCCCTGCGCCCTCGCCACGGTCTCTGGCTGCTGCTGACCCTGTTGCTGGGACTGCTGATCTTTTTCTGGCAATTGGGGGCCACGGGGCTGGTGGATGAAACCCCGCCCCTTTTCGCCGCTGCGGCGCGGGCCATGGCCGAAACCGGCGATTGGCTCATCCCCCGGGTCAATGGATTGCCCCGCTACGACAAGCCGCCCCTGGTGTACTGGCTGATGGGTCTGATCTATGGGATCCCCGGCCAGATGGCCTGGAATCCACTCGGCACCTGGGCCGCTCGTTTCCCCTCCGCCCTCGGGGCGGTGCTGGTGATGGTGACTCTCTGTGACACCTTGCTGCGTTGGCCCCAGCCCACTCCGATCGGAACACCGCTCCAGGGGCGGGCCGCAACCACTGGTCCGGCTGCTGCCCTTGGGGCCGCCCTGGCCTTTGGCCTCGCGCCCGTGGCCCTGCTGTGGGGTCGTACGGCCGTCAGTGATGCCCTGTTCACCGCCAACCTGGCCATGGCCCTGCTTTTGGGCTGGCGGAGCTATGCCTCAGCCGGGCGGCACTGGTGGTGCTCCTGGGTGCTCCTCGGTCTGGCGGTTCTGACCAAGGGGCCGGTGGCGGTGGTGCTGGTGGCGCTCACTTGGTTGCTCTTCGCCTGGCTGCAAGGCGATCCGCAGCGGATCCGGCGAAGGCTGCGGCCCTTGCGGGGCCTGGCTCTGACCACGCTTGTGGCGGCGCCCTGGTACGCCCTCGCCCTGCTGCGCGAGGGAGAGCCCTATTGGCGCAGTTTCTTTGGTTATCACAACGTTCAACGTTTCACCGCTGTGGTGAACCACCATCTCCAACCCTGGTGGTTTTTTGTGCCGGTGATGGTGGTGGCCAGCCTGCCGGCCACACCGCTTTTGCTGTTTGGACTGGGCCGGGGCCTTGGGCCGCTCAGGCTGGCCTGGAGGCCGGCGATGGCCCAGGAGCCGACCACCTCTCTGGCCCGGTTCGCCAGCTGCTGGCTGCTGGCCATCTTGATGTTCTTCACCCTCGCCGCCACCAAATTGCCCAGTTACTGGTTGCCGGCCACCCCAGCGGCGGCTCTGCTAATCGCCCTGGCGGCGTCGCTGCCAGCCGGACGGGGACTGCGCTGGGCCTGGGGACTCACCGTGGGGCTCAGCCTGCTGATTGGCGTGGTCTTTTGGGCTGCGCCCCGCTGGTTGCCCCTGATCCAGGACCCGGAATTGCCCACCCTGGCGGCCGAGCTCCTGGCTTCCGGTCTGATGTCCCTGGCGGCCGTCCTTTGGTTGCTGTCAGCATCCCTGGGAGCCCTACTGGGCCGCAGTTCCACCAGGCGCTTGCTTGCGATGCAGCTTCCCCTGGTCGTGTTTGTTCCCCTGGTGCTCGTGCCCGCCTGGAGCCTGGGTGATCGCTTGCGAGGCTTGCCGGTCCGCCAGATGGCGGCTGCCGTTGTTGGCCAGAGCCGCCCGGGGGAGCCGCTGGCGATGGTGGGAATTCTCAAGCCCTCTCTGCATTACTACAGCCGCCGATTGGTGATCTACGAGGGAGTTCTTCCCCGCGGGCTCGTCAACCTGGCGGATCGCCTTCGCTACGAGCGCCGAAGCGGCCAAAGTCCCTCCACGCCGGCCCAACAGCCCAGCGTCCTGGTGGTGATCGACCGGGGCACGGCTGCAACGTCGCACTGGCAAGGTCTGGCGCCCAAGGAGTTGGGGCGGGCCGGGCTCTACATGCTGTGGCGTGTCGATCGCAGTCGCCTCGAGCAGCGGGCCGGCGAACTGCGTGCCGCTGGAGAGGCGCTCACCTGGCGGGCTCCAGTGCCGGAGCGCTACTAAACAATTTTTTTGCTCCTGCTTTTGGGCGGCTCGCACAAGGGCCCAGCCAGCTTTAAAGGCAGGAACCAGGCGCTCGCTCAGGCGGCGATCGGCTGAAGGGTGAGTTCGGCGTAAAGCTTCTCCAGGGCATCAATGTTGCGCTCCAGGGTGTAGCGCTCCCGGACCCGCGCCCGGGCCCGAGTCCCCAGTTCGGCCGTCAGCACCGGTTGGTCCCGCAGGACCGGCAAGAGCGTGCGCAGTTGGGTGGTGACCCCCTGGGTGCTGATCACGATGCCGGCCCCTCCTTGCAACACCTCTCCATCGGCACCGGCATCGGTGGCGACGCAGGCGGTGCCGCTGGCCATGGCCTCCAGCAGGGCCAGAGAGAGCCCTTCCACCAAGGAGGGCAGCAGAAAGACTTCTGCCAGCTGCAGCAGAGCCACCCGACGGGCCAGGCTGGACTCGTAGCCCCACCAGATCACGTCCCGTTCCGTTTGGGATTGGAGCAGGCCCCGCAGGGGACCGTCGCCGACGATGAGCAGGACGCATCCCTCAGGCCGCACGAGTCGCCAGGCCCGCAGCAGGGCCTCGACATTTTTCTCGGTGGAGAGGCGACCCATGTAGAGAAAGACCCGGCGCCCCTCAAACTGGTGGCGCAGTTCCGCCAGGGTGGGTGAGTCGTTTCGAGGTGCCGGGGTCCAGATGTCGGTATCGACGCCGTTGGGAATGATGGCCAGTCGATCCCTGCGCACACCCAGTCGTTCGAGCAGGTCGGCCTGGAGCGCGGAGAACACGATGACCCGATCGAAACGGGCCAGGGAGGGGGCGTAGAGCTGATAGGTGAGTTGCTGGGTGCCGGCCGTGAGATTGCGCAGCCCGGCATCGAAGGCCGGATGGAAGGTGGCCACCAGAGGCAATCCCAGTTGCTGACAAAGATCTGGCAGTCGGAAATCCAGCGGTGAGAGGGTGAGGCTGGCGTGCACCAGATCGGGCCGCAGTCGCTCCAGGGATTCCCGCAACTCCCGCTGAGCCCCGGGAGAGGGAATCGTGTAGACCTGCGATTTGACCAGATACGGCAGGGTGACGACCTCGGGACTTTCCGTCTCAAAGGTCTTGGTCAGGGCCGGTGGGCCGTCGCTTTCGCCGACCTCCTGGCGCCCCAGTCCAGTGGGTGGGGTGTCGAAATGGATGAAACTGACAGAATGCCCCCTGCGCCGCAGGGCTTCTGTGGTGCTCAATCCGTAGGTGACGTTGCCGCAGAACGGGGATTTCTTGCCCAGCCAGGCAATGTGCGACACCGATGCGATCCGATCAGCCCATCAAACTAGCAGCCTCTCCAGGGTTGTTCGCTCAAGGCAGCTAGAACGGCGAGGGCTGCCAATCCCCAGAGAACCGGCAGGAGTCCATAACGGGACACCACCGTGCCGGCCAGGGCCAGGGGCAGGCTGAGGGCGATGTTGATCAGGTTGTTCTGCAACCCGAATACCTTGCCCCTCTGATCCTCAGGGGTGTCCTCCTGAATCGTGGTCTGGGCCGGAATGGCCAGCAAGGCGGAGCCCACGCCAAGAACGGCGCACAACAGCAGGGTCACGGCCAGGTGCCCCCGAAATTGCCCCAGCAACACCAGCGAGGCGGCAATCGTGCCCAGTCCCGCGCTGGCCAGGAGCCGTCGGCTGAAGCGGTCGCCCAGTTGGGCCATCGCCACGGCTCCCAGGGCCAGACCCAGGCCGCTCATGGCCAGCAGGGTGCCGAAGCGGGTGGGCCCCAGCTGGCTGATCGCCGCCGCCAGGCTGATGGCCAGCACATAGAGGGCCGCCAGCAGGCTGTAGAGCAACACCAGCTGCAGCATGGCCGAGCGGACGCTGCGGCGTTGGCGCAGCACCTGAAGGCCCTCGCCGATTTCCTGCCAGACGCTGGCACGGCGGGGTTGGCGCGGCGGTTCGCGCAGGTTGATGCCCGACAGCACCAGGGCCGCCAGCCCGTAACAGAGGGGTAACAGCAAGAATTCTCCGTGGCGAAGACCCAGCGTCGCCAGGGCACCATGCAGCAAGCGAAGCACCGGATCGCCGATCGCGAAGCCGACGATGGTCGCCGCCATGCTGGTGGTCTGGTAGACGGAATTGGCCGCCAACAGCTGGTTCCCCTCGACCAGCAGGGGAATCGCCGCCTGTTCGGCCGGGGCGAAGAACTGGGTGAGGGCTGATTCCAGAACGGTCATGCCCACCAGGGCCCAGTAGCCCCAGCTCAGTCCCAGCCACACCGGACCCGGCAGCAGGGCCAGAGGCGCCAGAAGCACCAGCACTGCCCTGAGGGCGTTGGAGATCACCATGACCGACCGCTTCGGCCAGCGGTCGGCCCAGACCCCCGCCACGGTGCCTAGCAGCATCGCGGGCAACGTGTTGGCCACGTAGATGCCCGTGGCCAGCAGGGTGATGACCTGGGCCCGGGATTCGAGATTGATGCGGATGGCCGCGGCCGCCTCCGCCAGGGCGGAATCGGCCTGGGGAGTGTCTGTCACCCAGTACTGGGCGATTAGGAAGACCATCAAGACGATGTAGAACTTGTCCCCGAGCTGGGAGAAGATCTGGCCGATCCAGAGGCGGCGGAAGCCGCTTTGGCCAAGCACCGACGCCAGCCCCCGTGCTGTTTTGTCTGGATCCGTCGTCATGGCTGTTCCGGCATGGGCTGGGGCATGGGTTCGAAGCCGGTGCGCAGCAGTCTGAAGGCGCGAGGGCGTCGACCGAGGTGTTCACCACACCAGGTCTCGATCAGGTCGAGCAGATGCAGCCACACCGCTTCCGGTCCCATCAGGGCGCCATCGCGGCGGCGCGGCGGTTGGGCCCGGGGCAGACGCTGCAGCAGGGCCAGTTCGGAGGCATTGAGCACGATCCGGGCCCCCGCCTGCTCGCCGATCACCAGGCCTTCACTGGGCACCAGGCTGCAGCGCCATTCCCAGTCGCCCACGGGGGGATCGAGGCTCTCACCACTGTGGGCGCAGGTCTGCAGGGGCAGGGCCAGACCCCCGAGCGCCAGCAGATGCACGCTGCCTTGCAGGGCAATGGCCAGCGCTTCACAGCGGTGGCTGCGTTCTTGGACCACCGCTTCCAAGCGCCCGAGTTGCAGCAGAAGGTCGGCGAGCATGCCAGGGGACGCGCTTTCGGCCACCAGCGCCAGGCAGAGCTCCACCAGCGCCTGGGCCGCGGCCAGGGTTTCGAGCCGCTGTCCCAAGAGCCCGTAGTGACGCAACACCTTGAGTTGTCGCACCCGCTGCAGTCCCCGACCGCCCCCCACCTGCAGGCGGAGCAGGGCGAAGGGCACCGCGGCGGCCAGGCTGCTGCGGGGGCGCCGTGCCCCGGGCACCGCCAGGCGCGTCAGCCCTTCAGCCTCACTGAGCAGGGTCAACAGCCGATCGTTTTCGCCCAGGGGGCGGCTGGTGAGGGCCAGGCCCTCCAGAATGCGATCCGCCACGTGGGCTCAGGACAACGGCTGTTCCGATTCGGAGGTTTGGGGTCGGGATCCCCGACGCAGGGCTTCCATCAGAGCCACACCGCGACTGGTGCCCAGGCGGGTGGCGCCGGCTTCGACCAGGTCAAGGGCCAACTCCAGGCTGTTGATGCCACCGGAAGCCTTGATTCCGGCGCGACCTCTGGTCAGTTGGCGCAGTCGTTGCACTTGGGCGACGCTGACGGGAGGGCCAAAACCGCTGCCGCTCTTGAGGAAGCGTGCCCCGGCATCAAGGCTGACTTCCACCAGGAGTTCGAGGGCCTCGGGCTCCAGCCGACCGCTCTCGACAATGACCTTGACGGGCAGACCCAGGCTGGTGATCGCCGCCAGGTCGTCGAGCAGCTGGCGGCTGTCCCGGTCGGCTAGGGCCCCGAAGTCCGGCACCACATCCAGCTCGTCGGCGCCGGCATGGGCGGCCGCCTCGGCTTCCGCCTGCTTGACGCTGGCGGGGATGGCTCCAAAGGGGAAGCCAATCACCGAGATCAGGCGGACGGGACCGCCGCTGGGAAGCCGTTCCCGGGCGAACGGCAACCAGCGGGAGGCCAGACAGACGCCCGCGAAGCCGAAATGGCGGGCTTCATCGCAGCAGCGGGCGATGGCGTCATGACCCTGGTGGGGATCCAACAGGGCGTGATCAAGCAATGGCGCCAGATCAGGCAGGTCGCGGCTCACGCTCCCTTGGCCTGGATGACGCCGAAGCCGCCGTGATTGCGGTGGTACACCACCTGGATGTCGCCGTTGGCAGCATCACGAAAGACGTAAAAGTCGTGGTCGATCAGATCGAGCTGGTGCAGGGCCTCGTCCAGGGACATGCGCGGCATCTCGAAATATTTGCGCCGCACGCCCCGCTGGGGCAGGGCTGGCTCCTTGCCTTCCACCAGGGTGGCTGTAGTGGCGAGCTCCTGGTTGACCGGCGGCACTTCACCCAGATGGATGGCGCCGCGGGGTGTGTTGCCGTGGTCGCGGGCGGTGATGCGGTCCTTGTAGCGGGTCAGCTGGCGGGCCAGCTTGCTGGCCACCATGTCGATGCTGGCGTAGAGGTTCTCGCTGCGTTCCTGGGCGCGGACCACGACGCCGTTGGCGTAGATGGTGACTTCGGCGGTTTGCTGGGGCACCCGGGGATTGCGGGCCACGGAGAGGTGCACATCCGCCTCCTTGACCAAGGCGTCAAAGTGATTGATCGCCCGGGTCAGCTTGGCTTCGGTGTATTCGCGGATCGCGGGTGTGATCTCGAGATTCCGGCCATGGATCAGAAGCTTCATCGAATCGCAGGGCGCTTCGGGCCTCTCCAGGCTAAGAACGTTGACGATGGGCACCAACCGATCCGCAATCCTTTTTGAAGCAGCGGCGCCGGTGCCTTTCCCCCGGGCCTGGGACTGGCAGCGCCACTTGCAGCAGCGCCTGCTCGACGAGCCGAGTGGCCCCGATGCCCTGATCCTTTTGGAGCATGAACCCTGCTACACCCTGGGCCGTGGGGCCAGCCTTGCGCACCTGGGATTTGAAGCCGAGGCGTCGCCCCTGCCCCTTTATCGCATCGACCGCGGCGGCGAGGTGACCCACCATGGACCGGGCCAGCTGGTGCTGTACCCCGTTCTGGATCTGCGCCGCCATGGCGCTGATCTGCATGGCTATCTGCGGGCGCTGGAAGCGGTGGTGATCGACGTGCTCGCCGGCTGTGGGTTGGCGGCCCAACGCTGCGAGGGCTTCACCGGGGTCTGGCTGGAGGGCCGCAAGGTGGCGGCGATCGGTGTGGGGGCCAAGCGCTGGATCAGCCAGCACGGCCTGGCCCTGAATGTCTCCTGTTCGTTGGCGGCGTATGGCGCCATCGTGCCCTGCGGTCTACGGGATCGACCTGTGGGACGGCTAAGCGATTGGAGGCCCGATCTCACCTCCCAGGCCCTGAGGGCTCCGTTGATCGCGGCCTTTTGCCGCCACTTCGACTTGACGTTGCGTCCCCCCAGCCAGGCGGAGCGGTTGCCGGGGTGGTAACCATTGGGCACGTCGCTCCTTGCTGATGGCGTTGCCCGCCGAGATCCACTGGTCGAGTCCGGCTCAGGATGTCCAGGCCCAGGCCCGACGCCACGACTGGAGCGGCCTCAGTGGCCTGGACCAACTCTGGCCTGAACTGGACCGCCAGTTCGGTGCCGCCATCGCCCTGGTGGCCCCCCATGGCATCGACAAGGACAGCGTTAGTTTTGCTGACCTGCGCCAACGCATCGATCGGGCCGCGGCGGCTTTCGCGGCCCTGGGGGTGGGGGCCGGTGAGGTGGTGGCCTTGTTTGCCGAGAATGGTCCCCGTTGGCTGGTGGCGGACCAGGGGCTGATGCGCGCCGGTGCCGTCGATGCGGTGCGCGGCAGTGGTGCCCCGGTCGAGGAACTCCGTTACATCCTTGCGGATTCGGGCGCGGTGGGCCTGGTGGTCGAGTCGGCGGCCTTGTTGTCCCGCCTCCAGTTGGATTCCCCGACCCGGAAGCGCCTTCGTTTTGTTGTGCTGCTGGAGGGGGAGCCGGCACCGGACGCTGAGCAGGGCGATCTTCTCTGCCTGAGCTGGGAGGCCTTGGCGGCCAAGGGCGCCGCGGCCCCCTTGCCGCCGCCACCCCCCGGTGGCGATGAACGCTTGGCGACGCTGCTCTACACCTCGGGACCCACCGGTGAACCCAAAGGGGTGCCCCTCAGCCATGGCAACCTCCTGCATCAGGTGCGCAGCCTGGGGGCACTGGTCGACCCCAGACCCGGTGATGAGGTCCTGAGTGTTCTGCCCATCTGGCATGCCTACGAGCGCAGCGTCGAATACTTTCTGTTGTCTTGTGGCTGCCGCCAGACCTACACGACCCTGCGGCATTTCAAGAACGATCTGCAGCGCGTTCGCCCCCATTACATGGTGAGCGTGCCGCGTCTTTGGGAGGCCATTCTCTCGGGCTTTGAGGATGCCTTGGCCGCCATGCCGCCGGGCCGCCAGCGCCTGTTGCGGGCTGCTCTCGACAACAGCAGGGCGTTCCACACCGCTCGCCGCACCGCCCGCGATCTGACCCTGGCCCCGGAAGCGACCGCCACTCGCCTGCGGGCCCAGGCCGAAACGTTGGTTCGCTGGCCGGCCGAGGCCTTGGCTGAGGCCCAGCTCTGGCCTCGGCTGCGTCAGCAGTTGGTGGGGGGTCGGCTGCGCACCGCCATCAGCGGTGGCGGTGCCCTGGCCCCCTACGTGGATGGTTTTTTTGAGGCGGTGGGCATCGAGTTGCTCGTGGGTTATGGCCTCACCGAGACCGCCCCCGTGCTCACCTGCCGGCGTCAGTGGGCCAATCGCCGCGGCAGTGCCGGCCAACCATTGTCGGGCACCTCCCTGCGGATTGTCGATCCCGACAGCCGCCGCACCCTGGCCATCGGCGAGCGGGGGCTGGTGTTGGCGCGAGGTCCCCAGGTGATGGCGGGCTACTGGGGCAAACCGGAGGCCACCGCCAAGGTGCTCGACGCTGAGGGATGGTTTGACACCGGAGACCTTGGACTCCTGTTGGCCGATGGCAGCCTGGTGCTCACCGGCCGGGCCAAGGACACGATCGTGCTGAGCAACGGGGAGAACATCGAACCCGGCCCCCTGGAGGAGGCCCTGGCGGCTCTGCCCATGGTCGAGCAGGTGATGGTGGTCGGCCAGGACCGACGCCAGTTGGGACTGCTGCTGGTTCCCAAGGCGGAGGCCCTAGCCTCCTGGGCCAAGGATCAAGGGGTGCCGCTGCCGGAGCTCTCCCAGACCGGGGGGCAGGGCGTGGCGGCAGCCGATCCAGCCCTGCTCAAGGCCCTGAGCCGGGACTTCAACCGGGTGCTGGCGGCTCGCCCGGGATCCCGGCCGGATGAGCGGGTGGCCGGAGTCGCCCTGGTGGCGCCCTTCACGATCGAGAACGGGCTGCTCACCCAGACCCTTAAACAACGGCGGGATCGCATCGTGGCCCGCGACGCTGGCGCGATCGAAGCGCTATACCTCTGAAAATCAATTCCAAGTCGAGCAGGGTGAACCCTGGGGGCCCCTGACCAAGTCTGCGGGCCTCGCTGACGCGGGCTTCGATGGGCTGCTTGATCGGCATTCCTGGCCAGCCCTTTGATCTGAACGGGTGATCAGGACCTTCGGTTCGGTCCTCCAGGTTGACCAGCGCCTGATTCGCTGAGAGCCTTGGCGCTGACTTTCAAAAACCATGGCCGACGGCACCACCTTCACCATCAAGCGCCAGATCACGGTCCGGGCTGTGGTCACCCCCCGATGGAAAGAAGATGCCGAGCGGGAACTCAGCAATGCCATCAGCACCTTTGACCAGCAACTGGCCCAGCTGGAGCAGGAAGGTCAGCGGCTGGTGGATGAGATCCGCCGCCAGAGCATTAATCCACTTGATCCAAGGGTTCAAGAACAGGTGGGTTCGCTGCAGCAGCAGGTGGCCGCCAAACGGGCTGAACTGGAGGAACAGAAACGCCAGGTCTTGGAACAGCAACGCCAGGTGCGCGAGCTGGAAATGGAGCAGATCGTCGACCAAGGCCAGCTGGAGAGCTTTTGCCAGGTTGGTCTGGGCGACAACCTGGTCGAGAAGTTGCAGGCCGCCGTTGTGGTTCGCGATGGGGTGATCGAATCGATGGAGGGGGCTGGGTAGGATCCGGCCAATTCCAAGCGGCAGCCTGCCTGTGGCCACCCACGACATCTTCATGCCCGCCCTCAGCTCCACCATGACGGAGGGCAAGATTGTCGAGTGGCTCAAGAAACCCGGCGACCGGGTCGCTCGGGGCGAATCGGTCCTTGTGGTGGAGTCCGACAAGGCCGACATGGATGTGGAGGCGTTCCAGGAGGGATTCCTGGCCGCTGTACTGGTTCAGGCCGGCGGTACGGCTCCCGTTGGCGAAACGATCGGACTGATCGTCGGGAGCGAGGCTGAAATTGAGGCGGCCCGGGCCCAGGCTCCCGTTCCGGCGGCAGCCGCCCCAGCAGCGCCGGAGCCTGTGTCCAACCCGCCGGCTGCTACTCCGGTGGCCGCCAGCTCGGGGGCCGTGACGGTACCGGTTGCCGCTCCGCCACCGCCGCCCCCCCTTGTTGCCACTCCGCTGCCGTCACCGATGGCCCCTGCCCTCGCCGCTGCAGTGGCGTCGGACGGTCGGATCGTCGCCACCCCCCGGGCGCGCAAGTTAGCCCGTCAACTGGGGGTGGCCCTGGAGAGTCTCGTGGGCACGGGCCCCCACGGCCGCATCCAGGCTGAAGATGTGGAAAAAGCCGCCGGTCAGCCGGTGAGTGTGCCCCGGGTGGCGGAAGGCACTGCTCCTGCGGCCAGCGGGGCGGCTGCCGCCGGTTCGCCACTGCCAGCCGCCCCGGCTCCGGCACCGGCCGGCCAGGCATTTGGCCGCCCCGGCGAGACCGTGGCCTTCAACACCTTGCAGCAGGCGGTCAATCGCAACATGGTGGCCAGTCTGGCGGTACCCACCTTCAGGGTCGGTTACACCATCACCACCGACCAGCTGGATGCCTTCTATCAGCTGGTTAAGCCCAAAGGTGTCACGATGACGGCGCTTTTGGCCAAGGCCGTGGCGGTCACCCTGGCGCGCCATCCCCAGGTCAACGCCGCCACCACGGAGGCCGGCATGAGCTATCCGAGTGCCATCAACGTGGCCGTGGCCGTGGCCATGGAGGACGGTGGACTGATCACTCCGGTGCTGGCCAGTGCCGATCGGACCGATCTCTACAGCCTTTCACGCCAATGGGCCGATCTGGTCAAACGGTCCAGGTCCAAGCAGCTCAAGCCGGAGGAATACAGCACCGGCACGTTCACCCTTTCCAATCTGGGCATGTTCGGGGTTGATCGCTTTGATGCGATCCTGCCCCCTGGCACCGGAGCGATTCTGGCGGTGGCGGCCTCCCGGCCGGTGGTGGTGGCCGGCAAGGACGGCTCGATCGCCGTTCGGCGTCAGATGCAGGTCAATCTGACCTGCGATCATCGCGTCATCTACGGGGCTGACGCAGCGGCGTTCCTCAAGGATCTTGCCTCCCTGATCGAAAATCGACCGGAATCGCTTGCCCTCTGATCAGGACCAGTTCGCGCAGCAGGCTGCGGGGGCTGCTTCAAGGCCCTCTCTCGCCGGACCCTCCAGCGAGGCGGTGAGCACTCCGCTCGCTAGCGATGACTGTCTCTCCAGTTACGCCTACGAACTTCCGGAGTCGTCGATTGCCCAGCTGCCTGCCGAGCCGCGCCACCAGGCGCGGCTGCTGGTGGTGGGCGCCGATCAGGCCTCTCTCGATCATCGCGTCTGGGATCTGGGCCAGCTCCTGCGGGCGGGCGATCTGCTGGTGGTGAACGACACCCGGGTGTTGAAGGCCCGACTGCGGGCGCGGCGCTCCAGCGGCGGCAATGTCGAAATTCTGGTGCTGGAGCCCTGGCGGCCCGAGGGGCCAGCGGCCCCCCGTTTGGCGCCTGCCCCCCATGGCTCCTCGGGCCAAGAACCCGCTCCCCAGGAGCCGGGGGATCAAGAGGCCGAGGCCGCCGATTGGTTGTGTTTGCTGCGCCCGGCCAAGCGGCTGCGTCCCGGTGAGTGGTTGGAGCTGTTGGCTCCAGGCGCAGGGCAGAGCACGGCGGGGAACGCCGGCGCAGCGGGCGCCAGCGCCGGCGTTCCTGGCGCTGGCGTTCCCCTCAAGGTGCAGGTGCGCGAGGTGGATGCAACCAGTGGCGGACGCATCGTTCGCTTTCCGCCGGGCTACGGCCAGGCCACGGATTTGGAGCCCCTGCTCGATCTCTACGGGGAGGTGCCCTTACCCCCCTACATCCATCGCACGCTGGCCGAGGACAGCCAGCGTTACCAGACCCGTTTCGCCGCCCGTCCCGGAGCGGTGGCGGCTCCGACCGCCGGCCTCCATCTCAGTGATGAATTGCTGGCGGCCCTGGCCAAAGCCGGGGTGGCCATCGCCCCGATCACCCTGCATGTCGGACTGGGCACCTTTCGGCCCCTGGAGACGGAGGACCTGAGCCAGCTGCGCTTGCACAGCGAGTGGGTGGAGGTGACTCCTGCATTGGTGGAACAGGTGGAGGCCTGCCGGGCTCGGGGGGGTCGGGTGTTTGCCGTTGGCACCACCAGCGTCCGTTCTTTGGAGGCTGTGGCGGCTCTGCACGGCGGCCGCTTAGAGCCCCATCAAGGCCCTGTGTCGATGGTGATCAAGCCGGGGTTCCGCTTTGCGGTGGTGCAGGGCTTGCTGACGAACTTTCATCTGCCGCGCAGTTCGTTGCTGCTGCTGGTGAGTGCCTTGATCGGCCGGCAACGATTGCTAGATCTCTACAACGCTGCCATTGAGGCTGGTTTCGGGTTCTATTCCTATGGCGATGCGATGTTGATCACCCCGGAGGCAATGCTCTCCAGCGCCCGTCCTCCAGGGTCAAGTTGAAGGAGCCCCTCGGGATCCATGGATCCCGAGGGAAAGATGGGCTTCAGGCGGCGGCCAGGTTGGCGGCGACGAAGTCCCAGTTGACCAGCTTGTCGAGGAAGGTGGTCATGTAATCAGGACGACGGTTCTGGTAGTCCAGGTAGTAGGCGTGTTCCCACACATCCATGGTCAGCAGGGCCTTCTGGCCATGGGCCAGGGGCAGGTCGGCATTGGGGGTCTTGGTGACCTTGAGGACGCCGTTGTCGAGCACGAGCCAGGCCCAGCCGCTGCCGAACTGGGTGGCACCGGCTGACTTGAATTGCTCTTTGAAAGCGTCAAAGCTGCCGAAATCAGCATCGATGCGGGCCGCCAGGGCACCGGTGGGTACGCCACCGCCATTGGCTTTCATGCCCTGCCAGTAGAAGCTGTGGTTCCAGACCTGGGCGGCGTTGTTGAAGATGCCTGCCTTGGTGGCGTCACCGGCCACGGCGAGGATGGTGTCCTCCAGGCTTTTGGCTTCGAGATCACTGCCGGCGACCAGGTTGTTGAGGTTGGTCACGTAGGCGGCGTGGTGCTTGCCGTAGTGGAACTCCAGGGTGGAGCGGGAGATGTGGGGCTCGAGCGCATCGAGGCTGTAGGGCAGTTCGGGCAGCTGGTGAGCCATGGAATGGGGGAAAGGAACGGCGTTGTTGCTTGCGGTGGCAGGGCCTGGGCCCGGCGGGGCGCATCCTAACGATGCTCTCCAAGCGCCTGGACCCGGGACGGGCTGCGGCGTTTCAGCCGCCCACGGCCAGCAGTTCCACCTCAAAGATCAAGGTGGCATTGGGGGGGATGACGCCGCCGGCCCCCCGTGAGCCGTATCCCAGGTCGGGTGGGATAACGAGTTTGCGCTTGCCGCCCACTTTCATGCCGGCCACACCTTCATCCCAGCCCTGTATGACGCGCCCGCCGCCAAGGGGGAAGGAAAAGGGACCGCGGCCGTAGCTGCTGTCAAATTCCTTGCCGTTTTCCAGGGTGCCGCGGTAATTCACCGAGACCTTCTGGCCCGCTTTGGCCTCGGGCCCGTTGCCGACGACCAGGTCGGTGATGCGTAGTCCGCTGGCCGTCACCCGTTCGGCCGGGGTGGTGATTTCGCCGCCAAGGGCTGAGGCTCCCCCGGCCACGGTGATGCCGCTGTCAGCGGCGGATTCGGGGCTGGAGGAGGCCATGGCGAAGAGGGTGGGGTTGGGGTTGTCGGGATCGAGTTCAAGCGGGGCGACCACGGCGGCGCGGGTCTGCGGCGCCGTGGTGGCGCCGTCCGGGGCCGGGCGCACCGCGGCGACGCTGGCGCGCTCCAGGGGGGGCGCCGCCACAACGCTGGTGGGATTCACCAGTTGGCTGACGAAGGCCGTCAGCAGACAGGCGACACAGACGGTGACGCTGATCAGGATGTCGCGCATGGCGGCATGGCACAGGCGGGGCGATTCTGACCCGCCGGGGCGTCATCAAAGGGCAGGGGCGGATTCAGTCCGGCACGTCGTTGAAGTTCTGGCGCTGCCGCAAGGCTTGCTCCAGGCGGTCGATGCGACCGCGCAATTCATCCACCTCCCGCTGGCGTGCCAGGCCCAGATCCTGCAGCAGCAGATCGCGGTTGCGTTCCAGCTGCCTTTCGGCCTGTTGCTCCAGCTCCGGGGTTTCGCCGCGCAGGGCCTTGAGCACGTCATCCACCAAGGCGGAGGCCTGGTTGGGGTCAAGGCGGCCACTGCGCACCCAATCCTGGCTGACGTTGCGGAGTCGATCCCCCACCAGGGAGGTGGTTCCGAGTCCTCGCAACACGAGCATTTGCAGCAGATTGCCCTGATCCATGGCAGCGGGTCCTTTTTGGCGGGGAGGGTTGAGCGGGAGGGGCGAATGGGTTGACGCCTGACTCCAGCTTGCGGCTGCCTAGGCTGCGGCGCCATGGGCAATCACCGGCGTTTCTGGGCTCTGGTCGCCATTGCGGCAGGCGGCCTGGCAGGGGTGTCATTGCCCCCCCTGGGCTGGCCCTGGCTGTTGTGGCCGGCGATGGCACTGCTTTGGGCCATCGCCGGTTCGCCGCATCGCGCCATTGCTGTTTGGAGCGCTGGATTGTGGGGCGCCGCCGCCGTACTGGTCTCCCATCGCTGGCTGCTCTGGTTGCATCCGTTGGATTGGATCGGGGTGCCGGCACGGTTGAGCCTGCCCCTGTGTCTTCTGGTGTGGGGGTTCTGCGGCGGTGTGGGGGGACTGCTGGTGGCCGCCTGGGTCGCCCTGGTGCGCCCCCTGGATCCTCGGCGCGCCGCCACGGCCCTGGTGGCCGCCCTGGGCTGGGGGCTGGCGGAGGTGGTTCTGGCCAGGGGCCCCCTGTTTTGGGTGGGATTGGGAGGCTCCGCCCTGCCGGGGGATCCGGCCCTGGCGGCGGTGGCGTCCCTGGCCGGAGCGGGGGCGATCGCGGCCCTGCAGGTGCTGATCGGCTGGAGCCTGTGGCGTGCTTGCCAGCTGGGAGCGCTGCGGGGCCGGCCCCGGATCCTGGCGCTGCCGATGGCACTGTTGCTGCTGGCCCATGGCACCGGCTGGGCCCAGGCCTTGGCTCCCGATCGGCCGGGGGAGGAGATGAACCCAGGGGAGGGGACAAGCGAAAACGTGTTGGTGGTTCAGACCGCCATCCCGACCCGGCACAAGTTTGAGTTGGGCTCACAGCAACGTCTGTTGCGCCAGCTGGATCAGGCGTTGGCCGGCCTGGATGCCCCCGCGGAGCCGGTCAGTGGTGCTTCCGGCGGCCCAGGGCCCGCCCCAGCACCGTCGCTCGCCGGCGCAGCGACGGTGCTGGTGTTGCCCGAGGGGGCCCTGCCCTTGGGCCAACCCCTGCCCCGCCCCGCCTCGGTCGAGGTGCTGGGCGGGGGCTTTCGCCAGGCGGGCGACAGCCTGCGCAGCAGTGTGTTGCGCTATGAATTGGGGGCCCGAGATGCCAGCGGGGCCGTCGACAAGCACCGCCTGGTTCCCCTGGGGGAATGGGTTCCCTTGGCGCGATGGCTTCGCTGGAGCGGATTGTCGGCGGTGGGCGGTCTTGACGCCGGGGATTCATCCAGGCTGATGCGCCGTCCGGCGGGAGCGATTGCGGTGGCGATTTGTTATGAGCTGGCCGATGGCACCGCCCTCGCCCGGGCCACCAGAGAGGGCGCGCGCTGGCTACTGGCCAGCGCCAACCTCGATCCCTATCCCGCGGCCCTTCAGGCCCAGTTCACCGCCTTGGCGAGGCTGCGCGCCATCGAAAGCGGACGCTGGCTGGTGAGTGTGGCCAATACGGGCCCCAGCTTGGTGATCGATGCCAGCGGGAGGGTGAGGGACACTCTGCCGGCCCAGATGGCAGAGGCACAGACCGTGAAGGTGCGGCACCGCCAGTCCTTGACGCTTTACGACCGCTGGGGGGAGTGGCCGCTGCTGCTGGGCTGGTTGGCGGCGCTGATCCTGCGCTTCTGGCCCTGGTCTGGGGTCCAGGCGAAGGTCTTGGCAGAAAGGGAAGCAACGTCGCGTTGAGCGGCGGCCCTGCTGCGGGGGGAAGGGATGGAAGTTCTTGATAAGAAATAAATTTCAATTGATCGATGGCGGAATTTGCACCTGTGCAGGCATTTGCATAAAATGTAAATAAATTCACATCGGCAGTGCAGCATGGCCAACGAAAATCTAATTAGCATTCCAAAGTCGTTGGCTCTTTTGTCTGTTCCTTCCTTGCCTCAGTCCCTCAAGCTTGCCTTGGCTGAGTCAGGCTCAGTCGCATCGGGTTTGACGATGACTGCCGCGGCGGCTTTGCCCGTTCAAAAGCCGATGGCATTGACCACTGCTGCCGCCCCTGGAATCCCCATTCTGGTGAAACCAGTAACCCCAACCCTAACGGAGAGCCCCGAGCAGGCGGCTGCTAAAGCCGCAGCCCTGGCTCAGGTGAAGCGCAATCGCCAGATCCTGGATCAAGCGTTTGCTTTTGTTCAGGCGAGCCCCACCTTTGACTGGCGATCGATCGCCAAAAACAAGTCGACCAATCCCGCTGGATCTGGGTCCCTGATTGCGGCCCCGGCTGTCAGTGGCGGGCTAGCTGTCAGTGCTGCCTCAGCCATGGCCCCAGGGATCAGCTCGGTTCCATCCTCTGGCAGCAGCCTCTTCGCTTCGGCAGCAGCGCCTGCCCTTGCCAGTCTGACGAAGCCGCCCCAGCTACCTAAATATCACTATGTGATCGGGTCGCTGTTTCCAATGCTGAATGGCAAGCCCAATGTGGTGACCTCCAGCAGCATTCATTACGACGCAGCCACCCGTACCTTCGTTGGTGATAACAAACTTGGCGCGTTGGACGTCAAAATGAATATAACCACGGCGCCGGTTGCGGTGGCCGGGATGAATAAATTTTTGACAAATTGGTTTATTCCGCAAATCACGAACACTAATAGTGCCAGTCCTAGTTATCAATCGAGTCTGTTTTTTAATTACTGGCAGGCTGTCATCGGTCAGTATACCAAAAAGACCCGTGCCAATATCATCGCCGATCTTGAGGTGATTGGCTACACAGGGCTCTATGCTAATCAAGGGGCTAGTACCGATTCCTATTTTAGCCAATTAGGCAATAAATCAGACCCACTCTTTGCCGCCATCAGCAAGGCCTCCAATTATAACCCTACCGCCGTATGGGCCGGATACGATGGTTCTAGTAGTACCAATATTCTCGCTTCTGATTTTGATCTGGCTTCGTTGCGGGCCAATCTTGCGGCGCTGAATGATCCAGCGGCTAATCCCAATCCTCCCCTGTGGTATCCCGCGATTCTCTACACCTATCAGGTGGCTGGTCAGGAGACGACCATGCCGGGGCCTGTGCTGTTGATTCGCCCCGGTGAAGAGCTGAAGATTAATTTTAATAATGATATTAAACTTGCTGATCTCACTCCGGCTGAGCTGCAGCAGAGCACCTTGGTGCCGATTTCCACCTATGGCAGCACAGCCAGCAATGGTTTGGCTGGTGCCACCACCACCAATTTTCACCTGCATGGCATGCACATTAATCCCGGTGGATTTGGTGACAACGTCGTTGCTCGCTACACCACGGGCCAGACCTGGAGCACCATCATGGACATCGGTGCTAACCACGCTTCAGGCAGTTATTGGTATCACCCCCATTACCATCCTTCGGTGAATGGCCAGGTGTATGGGGGGCTCGTTGGCTTTATGGAAATGGGTGATACCTTGGCCAAGGTGCCCTATTTCAGTAACACACCTCGCAATTTGGTTGAGCTGAAAAACCTGCAATTGGGTTTTGCCAATGGCGAGGTTGTGCTGACTGGTTTTGATGGCGGTGGGCCCGTTAACCAGATGGTGATGACCACAGTCAACGGGGAATTTCAGCCCAGTGTGGATGCTGGGGCTGGCGGTTGGCAATCTTTTAGCTTCAGCAACATGACAAATAGCATGTTTTATAACATCGCTTTTACTGCCAATGGTCAGGCCTTGCCTATATATATTTATGGTGAAGATGGTCATCAGCTGCCCCAAATTCGTTGGTCGAGTCAAGGGGCCTTGGGCTGTCTTAGTGCGGTTCCAGGAACGCAGAATCCCAATAACACTATTACGCTGAGCTATAGCCAAGCGGCCAATCTATTGAGTCTGGCTCCGGGAAAGCGCGTTGATGTCTTGGTGTATTTACCCCAGGGAACCACCGAAATTGACTCCTTTTATAGTTTCAACCAGCCCGCCCAGCCCGGTAATCAATCGGTTGTCTACAACGTGCTCAACATGGGCACCTATCCCGATCTCAGCAGCACCAATACCGTCGCCAATCCCAATGATCCCAATAATCTCGGCCTTTTAGGCCCCGGCGCCCTGGCCACCTTGACCGTGAATGCTGCCGTGGCTCCCTTGAGCAAGACCCAGCAGGACGCGGTCATCGCCGAGGCCAACGCAGGCATTGTGGTGCAGGAGGTGTTGCCGAGCACCCGCCCCGAAGACTTCAATCCCAATGCGGTTCAAAGTGTCAATCTCTTTGCTAAGGATGCCCAGGGCCGCGATGTTTGGCGCACGGTGCGCGATCGCGAATTCAACTGGTCTCGCGGCACCCTTGTGGGCCCTGCGGCGGATTACGACGCTGCCACCCAGCAGGAGCTGGCCCGCATCGAGGCATTGCCAGAATTTGCAGCTGTTGGCTATCACTATAAGCAGTATCGTCCCCTGCCCATTCAGGGTTTATTGAACGGGATTGGTACCTCTGATTTCCTGACGGCCCCAACATCCTGGTTGGGATATGACAATCCATTTTTAATCAATGACCACGTGTTCCCTAACGGGAACCTCACGATCGCCCAGATCGGCACCGTGGAACAGTGGACTCTGGTGAATTGGAGCGTGGCGGCGATCAGTCGCAAATCTGGCAACCAATCGAACCAATACATCGGCCATCCTTTTCATATTCATATCAATGATTTCCAAGTCGAAAATAGTGATACTGAACTCAAGGATAAGCGCAATTTTGAAGATGTGGTCATGATTAATTCCTCGGGTTACAACTATTACAATCTCAGCCCCAAGGCGATCTCCGGAGCCGATATCGGCATCGTCAAGCAGGACCCTCTGCAGGGGGAACTGCGCACCATTGATGAGGCCATGCGGCCTGAAACCGTGGGCGATCTTGCTACCTATGGCGCCAACACCCAAAAGGTGCGCATGGTGTTTCAGGATTATCTAGGCACCTATGTTTATCACTGCCACATTCTTCCCCACGAAGATGCGGGCATGATGCAGGCGATCATGGTGGTTGAAAACACCGCTGCCAGCTGGCTCGTGGCGGCCGAGGGAGTCAAGGCGGCCCGCAAGAACGGCAACGTGGCCCAATCCTTTGATGTGCGTTTGGCGCGGGACTATTCCACCTATCAGGTGGACATCATCACCCGCCGCGATGCCACCTTGCAGCGCTTCCAGGTGGGAGACATCAGCGCCGATTATGTCCAGGATCTGTTGGTGACCTCTTCGGGTGATGGCGCCGTGCGGATCATCGATGGTGCCCCCCTGCTCAATGGAGAGGGCACCAAGATTCTCTCGACCTTTGTGCCCTATGCCGGCGTCAGCCTGGCCCCCTGGGCCTTTGCCCAGGATTTCAACGGTGACGGCGGCCGCGACATCGTCACCGGTGGTTTTGCCCCTGAGGCCGGGGTGGTCCGTGCTCCGGGCACCGTCAATCTGCACGACTTCACCATCAAGGGCTGGCAAAGCGCCGACGCCGGTCGCAGCTGGAATGAGGCCTTTTCCCTCACCCCCTGGGAGCTGATTCCCCACCACGACCACACCCCCCTGCCGGGGGATCCGATGGATCACAGCCATCCCAGTTACAGCCCGGTCAGCCCCCTCAACGCCAATCTGACGAGCTTCACGGTGGGGGATTTCAACCTCGACAACTTCGCTGATTACGCCATGGCCTATGCCATTGATGGCGGTCTGCGTCTCACGATTATCGATGGCGAAGCCCTGTCTCTGGCGCTGCAGACCGGCAGTTTCGAGGGGGGGTATGACCCCAGCAAGGCTCTGCTGGCCGATGCGCTGCTCCTGGACGATTCCCTACGCACCCTCAAGGGAGTGGTGCTCACCAACGGCTTCAACAGCTACGCCCAGCTCGCCATCGAAAACCTCCTGGTCACCGCCCAGACCGACCAGGGCAGTGAGGTGTTCACCCTGGCATTGGATGCGGGCCATTTCATCGCCACCTCCGAACCCAACGGGGCCATGCCGATGGTGAATCATCACGGCGGTGGCGGCAGCCATCCGCTCGATACCGACCACATCATCAATCTTGAGTCCACCAATTACCCCCTGCATCTGCAGTCCATCGATCAGTTGACTGCTGACGTCAAGGCAGCCACACCGGTGTTCACCGGTTCCCTTGCCAATGGGGCGCTGCTTGCCAACAACCAGCTGCTGGTGGCCCAGGGCAATGGCGCCAACGGCACGAATTCCACCTCTTCCCAGTTGATCGACACGGCCCAGCAGCTGGTGATCAACCTCGATGGCCTCAAGGTGGTCAATGCCAATGATCTGCTCGGCGTCACCAACACCACGCTCAACTCCACCTTCACACCGGCCCAGGTGGAGGCCCGCAACAAACTGGCCAACCTTGTGTACACCGCCTACTGCGGCGGCACCACCAGCCCCGGCGTTGGCGCCTTCTGGGCCGGAGCCTCCCTGGGCCAAGGGGACAGCGCCGCCTTCATGGTCGAGCAGTTTCTGGCCGATCCGATCACCGGCCAGCTCTCGGATACCCATTTCAACGGGGATTTGGCCAGCAAGACCGTGGCCGAGATCGTCGGGATCACCACCTCAACCCTTTACGGACGCAGCGCCACTGCCGGTGACCTAGCCGCTGCCGAGCGGGCCATGGCCAATGGCGTCAGCAAGGACGACCTTCCCCTCACCATCCTGCAGAGCACGGCGGGGCAGGACATCTATCGGTTGGGTCTGCTGTCGGCCTACAGCCAGTGGAGCAATGCTCAATGGGGCACCGATGCATCCGTTTTGGGCTCCTATGGCCAGGGATTCCAGGGAGACAAGGGCGACTTCCAGTTGCTCGATTCCGCCCTGGCCCAGTTGGGTCCGATCAGCGGTTGGGATGAGGCCCAGCAACTGTTCAACACTCTCCAGGCCGGCTCCATCGGCCTGATCGGCGGCACTCAGATCAGCCCCGTGGGCAGTTTCTGAGGCCGTGGCGGCTGGCGGCCGTGGCGAAAGTCCCACGGCCTCTCGATTCCCCCGGGCACCTGCCAGATGCCATAGCGATGGCGGCGAGCCCGGTATTCGGCCTCGAGGTAGTCGTGGGCGTCGCACTGGCCCAGATATTTGGGATAGACAAAGGCTTCGCCGTCTTCTACCAGGGCCAGGTTGATGTTGATGTCGCCAATCAACTCGGCGACGGTGCGTCCGTATCGATCGGTGCCCAAGGGATGAATGGTGACCTCCTGCTCCGGGCGCAAGCGCGTCTGGAGGTAGTTTCGGGACCTCTCGCCGTAGGGCACCTGGGCCATTTCGGGGGCATCGATGCAGGCCAGGCGAATCGTTACCAGCTGCTGGCCGCGTCGCACCCGGAGGGTGTCGCCATCGCCGATGGAAACGACCCGGGCGCGAAAGTCAGCTTCCGCCCTGGCGGGGGCGGTGGCGGGGCCCAGCCAGGACAAGGCCAGGGCGGCCAGGCTGGTGACCAGGGCAAGCAATCTATAAATGATCGGTGTGGTTATGCACAACAAACCAGTGGCCTTCTTGCTTGCGGAAGATGGTAGTGGCGCGAACATTGACGGTAATTTGTTGGCCGTTCAGATCCATGCCTTCACTGCGTTCGGTACAGACCACATAGGCCATGTCCGGTGTGGCGACGATGTGGGGATCAAGGGCTGCATAGGAGCCTTTGAATTGGGCCGACTCCCTGGCCATCTGTGCCATGACCGCTTGGCGACCACGATGGATTTCGCCCGTGGGTCCCATATGGGTGATGTCGTCCGAGTCGGACCAGATCTCCGGCATCCTAGAGGGATCTCCCGAGAGCAACTGGTTGCAGGCCGCATAAAAGCCATCCACGGCTTCTTGTAGGGAAGTGGTCATCGGTAGCAGATAAGAATGATTGTAGTTTTATTTTATCACTACCCATCGTTTTGTGTTCCAAGACCCTCATCAAGCAACTGCTTGGCAAAGGCCAGTTTGGCTCGGTTCATTTGTAGTTAAGGTTGGGCCTCAGGCTCCCTGGAGTGGTGCATTCCAGTATTTAAAAGCCGGAATGCCGCGGTAGTTAGAGAGGATGGAAAGGGTCGAGGTGTCGAGAAGGAAATGGGCGCCCTGCTCAGGTGTCAGGCCGATCCAGCGCGCCGCCAACACCCTGAGCACGTGACCATGGGCGAAGAGGGCCGCAATCCCTCCCTGTTGCTGGGCACGGGCGATGAGCCGATCGACCCTTTCAGCCACCTGCTGGGGGGTTTCGCCTCCGGGGCAGCCATCGCGAAAGACCAGCCAGCCTGGGGATTGCAGGCGAATTTCAGCGGTCGTAAGGCCTTCATAATCCCCATAATTCCATTCAAGCAGGTCTGGATCGATGACCTTATGGGCCGCCATTCCTGCCAATTCACAAGTTTGTTGAGCCCGTTGCAGGGGGCTGCTCAGCACAAGATCAATGGGAAATCCAGCCAGAATGGGTGCAAGCTTCGTGGCGGTACGTTCCCCGTTTTCTGTCAGGGGAATGTCCGTGACACTTGTATGTTGACCTGACAAACTCCAGGCCGTCTCACCGTGCCTGATCAGAATCACATCACCAGGGCTAACAGATAGGTTGGTCATGATTGCTTAATTGGGAGCTGCGTACAAATTTATGTGATCAGCATCACCTTCTACTATCCAGTTTTCGATTAATCCCTTAAATAATCCTTAGTCTTTAGTCAAGGCTTGCTTCTCAGGGGTATCGGGGGGATGACGAACCGGGATGTAGCGCAGCTGCAGACCGCTGCTGCTGAGTCTCAGGTTGGCTCGATCAATTTCACGGTGGCAGGCGCAGGTGATGTAGAGAGGTTGTTGATTCCCGATGCTCACTAGGGCATAGGGCTGGTGGACGTCGATGACTGAAGTCATGCTGCTGCCGAGCGGGCTGCAAAAGATAGGGGCAGGATGCGCGCATATCGGTTGCCCAGCTGACATCGCGACGTAGCGTGGAGCCGGCATTCTTATGGCTTAGGCAAAGGTGGAAGACTCAGCTGAAATCCGCTTCGCAGCTGCTCTACTTGATTGGCTTCGCCTTGAGAGTGACTCAGCGTGAACAGTCAATACTGTTTTTTATCTACATAAATGATTTTGAAGCGTCTGCTGTGAGCATAAATAATGTCCCACTTGCCGCCGAGGGAATCAATAACGATGGATCCGTCCTTGCTGTAGCGATAGCGATTGCCAACGCCATCAGCCCACATGATTAAAAACCCGGCGTCATTGTAATCAATACCGCCATGAAGAGGCCGTGCGCGACAAGGTGAACGTGCCCTTTTGGATGTATCAGATTCGCACGCTCTTTAGAAAGAATCGAACCGGCCGTTTGCCAACCTTGATGAATCGAGAATTCTCACAGTCTTTGACTTCCACATAGAGCTGAGCCCCAAGCGTTTGCCAAGGCGTCTTTCCATTGGAGCCAATCTTCTCATTCCGACCAGTTTCTTTGGCAACCTGCCAGATCTCCTGGTATGTCAATGGGTTCGGGGCTTAGCCCAGAACTTCTTCAGCGAGGTCCAGAAAGGAGTAGGCCGCCACTGGCAAGAGACCGGGGGCTAAACGATTGGGCTTAGAATATGACATTCAAGTTAACGCAGCCCCACAAGTTAACGCAGCCCCAGAGCGGCAGAGTAGGAACAATAGGCAGTAAGGCAACAAAGTGTTGATAGCTCAGCCTGCTGACTGCGTTAGCCGTGCAGAACGCGGATACGAGGAGTTGGCGCCCCCTGCGGGATGTCTTGCTTGAGGCCACTTGGGACGGGATGCACCGCCCTCACTAGCAACGTCCTGGAAGCCAACCCGGGACATGTACGCTATCCTGTACAGGCCTGGTGATTGTCCATGGACGCCATCTCCTACACCGCCGCCCGGGCCAACCTGGCGCAGTCGATGAAGCGTGTCTGTGCCGACCATGAGCCGATGATCATTACGCGCAACGGTGAACCCTCTGTGGTGATGCTGTCGTTGGACGACTTCAAGGCCTTAGAGGAAACCGCCTATCTGCTGCGTTCACCACGCAATGCACGGCGGCTGATGGACGCCGTCGACAGCCTGGAAGCAGGCCGTGGCCAAGACCATGTTCTGGCGGAATGAAACTGGTCTGCGCGGAACAAGCCTTGGAGGACTACCTCCATTGGCAAGCCACCGATCGAAAGTTGCTCCAACGCATCCATGCCTTGATCAAGGAAGCCAGCCGGACCCCCTTCGAAGGGTCCGGCAAACCCGAGCCGCTCCGGCACGCCCTTTCTGGCTTCTGGTCGCGGCGCATCAACGAAGAGCATCGGATGGTCTACAAGCTGGATGGCGACAGCCTGTTAATCGCCCAGTTGCGCTATCACTACTGAGTGAATCACTTCTCGGCTTCCCCAGCTCCAAGTGATGAGGGATGAGGAGCACACCCCAGTAAAGTCAAGCCGTAGTAAATTCAACTACAACCAACGACATCCCATGGCCCAGGCGCGAGGAGCCGGCACGCCTCAGGCGTTGCGGCTGTCAGAGGAATTGCTGGAACGGATCGACCGCTACGCCGCCCGCCTGGAGGGCGAACTGCATCTCACGGTTAGCCGCAGCGACGCCCTGCGCCGCTTGCTCACCCTGGCCCTGGAAGATGCCGAGGACACCGCCGAGGCCGAAGCGATCCTGCGGGCCAACGAACCCCGCGTGAGTTGGGAGGAGATCAAAGCCGGCTCTGCCTCGCCAGCTCAGGCGCACGAGTCTTGACCTACCGGATTGAATTCGTACGCTCAGCCGCCAAAGCTTATAGCCGCCTGGATCCGGTGCTGCAACGACGGGTGGATCGGGAACTCCATCGCCTCAGGCAGATGCCCCGCCATTCCGGTGTGATCCGCCTGCAATCCGCCGATGAGCTCTACCGCGTGCGGATCGGCGACCTGCGCCTGCTGTTCAGCGTGGAGGATCAGATTCTGCTGGTGCTGATCGTCAAGATCGGTCACCGTGGCTCGGTGTATCGCGGCTGACCATCCAATCACCCTTGCACGCCTACCTCTCTCCAGCACCCCATGAGCGCCGAAGCCAACCGCATCGTTCAGAAGCTTTGGAGTTACTGCACTGTCCTTCGCGACGACGGCCTCTCCTATGGCGACTACCTCAAATAGCTCAGCGTGCTGCTGTTCCTCAAGCTCGCCCATGAGCAAACGCAACCGCCCTGGAATCAGGAATCGCCGATGCCCGTGGGCTACGACTGGAGCACCATGGTGGGCAAAGACGGCGTGGAGCTGGAAACCCAGTACCGCCGCATCCTTGAGCACCTCGGCAAGCAGCACGGCCTGCTCGGGCTGGTGTTTCGCAAGGCCCAGAACAAGATCCAGGATCCCGCCAAACTCAAGCGCCTGATCTCCGATCTGCTTGATAATCGCCATGTTCCTCTACATCGTGGAACATTTCCGTGAGATGACCCGGGAGCAACGGGAGCACCTGCGCCACCAGGCCCTGCACGGCACCGACATCGTGCAGTCGGTGATTCGGCTCTGTGCCATGAATCTCCTACTCCATAACGTGGGCCCACGGCGGTGCAAATCGACGAGGTGCGGCGCCAACTCCTGAACGAAAAAGTTCCGCCGGATCAGGTGGACGAATAACTCGATGCCCTGCTGCCGGTGCGCACCGACGACGCCCTGAGGCAGCTGGGATCAACGCGGTACAACATCGTGGCCACCAATCCACCCTTCGGGCGCAAATCCTCGATCAAGGTGATCGGTGAGGAGGGAGATGTGGGCAGTGAAGCCATCTCCTATGAACGGGACGATTTCTGGGCCACCACCTCCATCAAGCAGCTCAACTTTCTGCAGCACATCAAATCGCTGCTCAAGATCAACGGCCGTGCCGCCGTGGTGATTCCCGACAACGTGCTCTTTGAAGGGGGCGCCGGTGAGGTCATCCGCCTCAAGCTCCTCCACGAGTGCGACGTTCACACCCTGTTGCGCCTGCCGACTGGCATCTTTTACGCCCAGGGGGTGAAGGCAAACGTGCTCTTCTTTGATCGCCGCGCCGGCAGCGCCCAGGCCAGTACCAAGCGGCTTTGGGTCTACGACCTGCGCACCAATAAGCACTTCACCCTCAAGACCAACCCTCTGCAGCGCTCCGACCTCGATGAGTTCGTGGGCCTCTACAAGCCCGGTGCCATCGATCAGCGCCAGCCCACCTGGAGTGAGGGGGCTCCGGAGGGCCGCTGGCGGAGCTACGCGCTGGAAGATTTGCTGGCCCGCAACAAAATCAGCCTCGATCTGTTCTGGCTCAAGGACGAAAGCCTGCTCGATTCCGACAACCTCCCCGAGCCCGACGTGATCGCCGCCGAAATCGCCGAAGACCTGCGCAGTGTTCTGGAGCAGATGGAGGAGATCCTTGGAGATTTGGAGTTGAGAACCCCAGGCTGAGCGGCTTGGCGCGCCCACCGAACACCGGTTTCCCAGCAGCACTCCAATGGAGAATAGGGGACTCGAACCCCTGACCTCTGCGGTGCGATCGCAGCGCTCTACCAGCTGAGCTAATTCCCCGGTCGCACGCCATTATCACCGTCAGTGCCCCCAGGCTCAAGCCATGGCAGACCCCCAGCCCACCATCACCGAAGCACAGCTGGCGAGCTTCGATGAGGAGTCGATTGCGGCGTTGGCCGCCCGGCTCGAGGAGGATGATTACCCGACCCCGTTCGCTGGACTGCAGGACTGGCACCTGTTGCGGGCCCTGGCGATTCACCGGCCCGATCTCGCCTTCCCCTACGTGCATCTGGTCGACCAAGAACCCTTTGATGAGGAGTGAGGTCGCTCCCGCCTGAGGTCGAGTGCCCTGGCGGGGGCCTCAGCTTTCCTGCCCTGATTGCGGCGGCGGTGGCGGCGCCTCGGTTCCGGGACCCTGGAGCAGATCCATGAAGGTGCGCAGTTGCAGACGGGGGATGTAGGGCCAGCCGCCGCTGTGCTCCATGTCCTCCAGCAAGCGGAACAGCTCATTGCGGCCGGAGGGCAGGCTGGCGCGGAAGGGTCCGTCCTGGATCGAGCGGTGCAGTTGCTCCAGCCGCCTCAACAGCCGCAACAGGGCCTGGGGATCCTCCCGCAGGTCACAGGCCAGCTGCTCGAGGGCGGCCACCCTGGCCTCAAGATCGTTGGCGGTGCTCGCGCTGCTCTCAGTGGTGAGGGAGTTGTCGGGGCTCTGCGCATCGCTCCCGCAGCCGCTGGAGCCCGCTGACACGGGAAACTCGCTGGAAGGATCGCTGCGGGCCATTCACCTCTCTCTCATACAGGTTGTTGAGAGCAGGGGGCAACCTATCAGGCATGGACGGGGGACGCCGGTAGGATCCCGCCAGCCCAGTTCATCACGCGTCTCTGCGGCACTTCTCCCCATGCGTTTCCGACCCCTGCTGGCCCTTGTGCTGGCGCTGTGCCTGACCCTGGTCACCGCCTGCACCAGCGGGGCCAAGGCTGGGGACCGTTCCAGCATCACCTACGACGACATCGTCAACACCGGGCGGGCCAATGACTGCCCCACCCTTCCCGATTCGGCCCGCGGTTCGATTGCCCTCGATTCCAACGCCCGCTACCAACTCAAGGAAATCTGCCTCCATCCCAGTGAGGTGGCCGTCAAGGGTGAACCCACCAACAAGCGCCAGGAAGCTCAGTTTGTGACGGGCAAGATCCTGACCCGCTTCACCTCCAGCCTCGATCAGGTCTACGGCGACCTCAAGATCGACGGCGACAAGCTCACCTTCAACGAGCTTGGTGGCATTGACTTCCAACCCGTCACGGTGCTGCTCCCCGGCGGTGAAGAGGTGCCGTTCACCTTTTCCACCAAGGAATTGCTGGCCGAATCCAGCGGTGGCGCCATCACCACCAGCACCGATTTCACCGGCAACTACCGGGCCCCCAGCTACCGCACCAGCAACTTCCTCGACCCCAAGGGCCGTGGTCTGACCACCGGCTACAGCAGTGCCGTGGGCTTGGTGCCCGCTGGCGATGACTACAGCGGCGAAACGGTCAAGGCCTACGTCGATGGCACCGGCACCATGAGCTTCTCGATCACCAAGGTCGATAGCGACACCGGTGAATTCGCTGGCGTATTCACCGCCATCCAACCCTCCGACACCGACATGGGCACCAAGCCCGCCGTCGATGTCAAGATCAGCGGCGAGCTCTACGGACGGCTTGAAAAGGCTTGATTCGTCGTTGATTCGTATGCGAAGGGGGCCTGGGGCCCCCTTTTTTCATGGGGCCACTCCATGGGGGGCTAGACCGCTTCATGGGGCCAGACAAGTCGCTGCCAGGCCGCGGTCGTCTGGGAGAATCGCCGTCTTGATCTTTAGGGCCTCCGGGCCAGCCCCTCCCCGCCATGTCCCTTGCTCCAACAGGCAGCGCCGCTGGCTTGATTCGACCCCATGGCGGCTCTCTGGTGGATCTGATGCTGAGCCCAGGTGAGCGTGAAGCCGTGGCGGACTCGGTGGATCGGGTGGTCGAATGCAGTGATCGCAATGCCTGTGATGTGGAGCTGCTGATCGTCGGCGGCTTCTCGCCCCTGCGGGGCTTCATGCACCAGGAGGACTACGAGGCCGTCGTGGAGGGCTACCGCACCAGCAGCGGCCTGTTGTTCGGTCTGCCGATCGTCTTTGACACCGATGACGCCAGCATCGCCATCGGCGAGCGCCTGCGGCTCACCTACAAGGGCCAGGACCTGGCGGTGCTGACGGTTGAAAGCCGCTGGGAGCCCGACAAGGTCAAGGAGGCCAAGGGCTGCTACGGCACCACCTCCCTCGAACATCCGGCCGTGCGCATGATCGCCTCCGAGCGGGGCCGTTACTACCTGGGCGGGCGGATCCAGGGGCTGGGCCTCCCCCAGAGGGACTTCCCCTGTCGCACTCCGGCCGAGGTGCGCGCCAGCTTGCCCGAAGGCCAGGATGTGGTCGCCTTCCAATGCCGCAACCCCATCCACAGGGCCCACTACGAACTGTTCACCCGCGCCCTCGACGCCACCAACGTCAGCCGGGAGGCGGTGGTGCTGGTCCATCCCACCTGCGGACCGACCCAGGATGACGACATCCCCGGCACCGTCCGTTTCCAGACCTACGAGCGCTTGGCGGCCGAGGTGAACAACCCCCGCATCCATTGGGCCTACCTGCCCTACTCGATGCACATGGCCGGCCCGCGGGAGGCCCTGCAGCACATGCTGATCCGCAAAAACTACGGCTGCACGCACTTCATCATCGGCCGCGACATGGCGGGCTGCAAGTCGAGTCTCAGCGGCAGCGACTTTTATGGCGCCTACGAGGCCCAGGACTTCGCCCGCGACCATGCCAGTGAATTGGGCATGGAAACCGTGCCCTCCCTGAATCTGGTGTACACCGAGGAGGAGGGTTACGTCACCGCCGAACATGCTGAGGCCCGCGGCCTCCATGTCAAGAATCTCAGCGGCACCCAGTTCCGCCGCATGTTGCGGGGCGGCGAGGAGATTCCAGAATGGTTCGCCTTCCGTAGCGTGGTGGAGGTGCTGCGCGCCTCGGCGTAGCAGGCCTCGACCAGCCCCCAAGGGCGGTTAACATTCCTTAATCTCAAATTCTTCTCAAGAGGATGCAGCCGTGAAGAAACGCTGGCGCAACGCAGGGCTCTACGCCCTTCTGGTCATCGTCTGCATCGCCGTCGGCACGGCTTTCCTCGACCCCAGGCAGCCCGCCAATCAGCCCCGCACCCTTCGCTACAGCGATTTTGTTGAGGCGGTGCAAGCCAACGAGATCTCCCGGGTCGTCATCTCCCCCGATCGCGCTTCCGCCCAAGTGGTGGAAAACGATGGCCGCCGTGCCGTGGTCAACTTGGCTCCCGATCGCGATCTGCTCAAGATCCTCACCGATCACAACGTCGACATCGCCGTTCAGCCCACCCGGGAGGCCGCCCCTTGGCAGCAGGCCATCGGCAGCCTCATCTTCCCCTTATTGCTGTTGGGCGGCTTGTTCTTTCTGTTGCGCCGGGCCCAGGGCGGCGGTGGCAATCCAGCCATGAATTTCGGCAAGAGCAAGGCCCGGGTTCAGATGGAACCCCAGACCCAGGTGACCTTTGGCGATGTCGCCGGCATCGAGGGCGCCAAGCTCGAACTCACTGAGGTGGTCGACTTCCTCAAGAACCCCGATCGCTTCACCGCCGTCGGCGCCAAGATCCCCAAGGGCGTGCTGCTCGTCGGCCCTCCCGGCACCGGCAAAACCCTGCTGGCCAAGGCGGTCGCCGGTTAGGCCGGAGTGCCCTACTTCTCGATCTCCGGTTCTGAATTCGTCGAGATGTTTGTCGGCGTTGGCGCCAGCCGCGTTCGCGATCTGTTTGAACAGGCCAAGAAAAACGCCCCCTGCATCGTCTTCATTGATGAAATCGATGCGGTCGGCCGTCAGCGCGGCGCCGGCATGGGCGGTGGCAACGACGAACGGGAGCAGACCCTCAACCAGCTGCTCACCGAAATGGATGGCTTCGAGGGCAACAACGGCATCATCATCGTCGCGGCCACCAACCGCCCCGATGTCCTCGACCAAGCCCTGATGCGTCCCGGTCGCTTTGACCGCCAGGTCGTGGTCGATCGGCCCGATTACAACGGCCGTCTGCAGATCCTGGGGGTGCATGCCCGCGGCAAGACCCTCGCCAAGGATGTGGACCTCGATCGCGTCGCCCGCCGCACCCCAGGCTTCACCGGCGCTGATCTGGCCAACCTGCTCAATGAGGCCGCCATCCTGGCGGCTCGCCGCCAACTCACCGAAATCTCCATGGATGAGGTGAACGACTCGATCGAGCGCGTCATGGCCGGTCCCGAGAAAAAGGATCGGGTTATGAGCGAACGTCGCAAACGGCTGGTCGCCTACCACGAGTCCGGCCATGCCTTGGTCGGTGCCCTGATGCCCGATTACGACCCTGTCCAGAAGATCAGCATCATTCCCCGGGGTCAGGCCGGCGGATTGACCTTCTTCACCCCCAGCGAAGAACGGATGGAGTCCGGTCTCTATTCCCGGGCCTATCTCCAGAACCAGATGGCCGTCGCCCTCGGTGGTCGCGTTGCTGAGGAGATCGTCTACGGCGCGGATGAAGTCACCACCGGAGCCTCCAATGATCTCCAGCAGGTGGCTCGCGTCGCCCGCCAGATGGTCACTCGCTTCGGCATGAGTGACAAGCTTGGCCCCGTGGCCCTGGGGCGCGCCCAAGGAGGCATGTTCCTGGGGCGTGATATCGCCGCCGATCGCGATTTCTCCGAAGACACCGCCGCCGCCATCGACGACGAGGTGTCCCAGTTGGTCGCCGACGCCTATCGCCGTGCCACCGAAGTGCTCACCGCCAACCGGGCCGTGCTCGATGAGCTCGCCGATATCCTTGTCGAGAAGGAAACGGTCGACGCGGAAGAGCTGCAGGAGTTGCTGATCAACCGTGATGTGACGGTGGCCTCCTACGTCTGATCTTCAGGCCCTGATCGCCTCGTTGCGGCTCCAGCCCGTGCTGCTGGTCCTCAGACCCGAGTGTCCCAGCCACGCCACTTCCCTGTTGGCGTCGCTTGTGGACCTCGGGTTCATTCATGTCGAAATCGCCTGGCGACCCGGTTCGCTCTGGGTTCAGGAATGCCGCCAGCTGATCGATCAATTTCCCGCTCTGCGTCTGGGGGCGGCGTCCCTCTGTAGTGCGGCAGCCGTTGAGAGTGCCGCGGCGGCGGGCCTGGGCTACGGGGTTTCGCCGATTCTGGATGCCGATCTGATCCGCTTGGCCGAACGGCTCGGTCTGCTGCTGGTTCCCGGTGTGTTCAGCCCCACGGAAATCCACCGGGCACGCCTACTCCGTTGCCCCATCATCAAGCTGTTCCCCGCCTCCAGCCTCGGACCCGGTTACTGGCGGCGTCTGGTCTCACCCCTTGGGGATCCTCTGCCGTTTTGCATCGCAGCCGGTGGTCTCCAGATCGACGACGTGCCGTCTTGGCTCTCTGCGGGAGTTGATGCCGTGGCCATCGGCTCCACATTGATGACCTCTGCGGACCCGCATCGCCCGGGCCTCGATGGCAGCCAGAGTCGACGCATTCGATCGCTGCTCAGCTCGCTTGGGTCTGAAATTGGCGCCTGAAGGTTGCTGTTTGGTTGCTGAAATGCTACTGATGAGGAAGTGAACAGCCTTTCGATGTCGCAGCTCACCATCCAGATCAGCGAGAAGGGCGATGCCCTGATTGCTCAATTGCAGAAGGAGATCTTCCAGCGGCGTCGCAAAAAGGTGAGTGCGGAGGGTGTGATCGAAACCCTGGTGGAAAGTGGTGCCAAATCCCAATCCGACAAGCGCTTCGCCACCTCCTGGAAAAACCTGATCGCCGACATTGAGAAGGCGGCCAAGGTGGCCCAGACCCATGGCGCCAAACCCGCCAATCTCAGCGATGCCGAATGGGCCCTGGTGTTGGCCCATCGCACTCGAACCGGTGCTGGCGAAGCCGACAAACCCCGATCCAGAGCCGTTTCCAGCCGCAGCAAAACGACCGCCAGCAAGGCTGCCGCCAAGCCGCGCACCACCCGCAAGGCCGCCGTCAGCACGACCGCCGCTTCTCCAGCTCCCGCCAAAAGTTCGCCATCACGGGCCAAGGCCACCCCTGCGCGCGCCAAAGCCGCCTCGGCGACCAAGCCGAAGGCCGCCACCAAACGGTCCAAGCCGCTGGAGGCGCCCACGCCAGCCCCAGATTCCCCAGCGGTTGAAACGACTGCCCAGGTGTCAACTCCCGCGTTGGCTCCCACCACTCGACGTACGCGCACCCGCAGCACTGCCCTCAGCAGCGGCAAGTCCCGCAGTGCCTCAAGCCCAGCGGCACGCCGCATGGCCAAGGCGGCCAATCGCCTCAGCTCGGCCACCAAAGCCGGCTCCACCAAAGCTGCCACTGCCACTGCCACGCCTGCAGCCCCGATCCCCATCAGCTACCCCAGCACGGGCAATGGGCTTGCGGCCGGCGACGTCCCTGCAGAGTGAGCGTGCCCGAGCAGCCAGGCCGGCCGCCAGCGAGTGCTCGTGGTGCAGCGCCAGCCGCAGAATGGCGCGGGCCCGGCGGTGCAGCTGCCTCTCCCGCTCCGGGGTGAGGAGCTCCCCCACGAGGATCAGCAGGTCGAGATCGGAGTCGACGCGGGCATCGCCACGGGCGCGGGAGCCGAACAGCACAAGGCTCTGGACGTCTGGATCCTGACCCAGGCAGGCCAGGGCCTGTTCGATGGCTCCATGCTTAAGCCTTGGCCCAAGCCGGCAGGGATGCCTGCTTCGCTCTGCGTTGATCTGCGCTTCACCCCTGCGCAATTTGCAGCGCCTGCACCTGGCCCAGGTCGATCAGGTCCCAGCCTGGAGGCCATCGGCGCGCAGCCAACCCAATCGAGAGTCCTGGGTCGTCGCTTTCCCGGACCTGGGCCAGGAGCTGGCGCTCGCGGGTATCACCGCCGCTCGCCAGCGGGCAGCCATGGCGGCTGAGCAGAGGCAACGGGCCAGGAGTTAAGGCCCGAACGGCTTGATCGTCGCTCATAGACAGGAGAAACAGCCAGTGCTGGGGACTCCTCAGCGGTAGGCCTCCCGGCGGTGCCCGATCCGCACCACCTGGACCAACAGCAACCCATCCAACACCTCATAGAGGATCCGGAAATCCCCCACCCGCACCCGGAACACACCGGGTTCTCCCTGAAGCGCCACGCAGCCTGGTGGCTTGGGATTCTCGGCTAGCAGATCAATGGCGGCGCGGATGCGCAGCTGCTCCTGCCGTTGCCATTGGGCGAGCGAGCGGACGGCTCGCCGCGCCAGCCTGACGTCGTAGCGCTGGGTCACGGGCTTGCGGACCTCAGAGCAGCCCGAGATCGGCCTTCACCTGCTCCCACGGCACCGTGTCGTCGTCCGCCCGGGCCAAGGCCAGGGCCTGGCGGTCGCTGGTGTCGTCGGCGGCCGCCACCAGCCGCTCAAACAGGGCGTGATCCAGTACCACGGCCACAGGGCGGCCGTGGCGGGTGAGCACCACCGGTTCGCCGCTGCGTTGCGTGCTGTCGATCAGTTCCGCCAGGTTCTCGCGTGCCTGGCTCACCGTGAGCTCACCCATGATGGACTCAAAGCGTACGTTTCGTACGTTACGACCTTGGATGGTTGTTGAGGTGGGGCAGTGGCCCGGCCTGGCGGTGGATCTGGAGGAGATCTGAGGGAAGCTCCGCCCGCAAGGCTTCCACCTGATGCAGCCAGGCTTCCGTGTCGGTGAGACAGAGCAGCGCGCCTAGGTGAACGTGCTAATTGAGACTCTGGAGAAACAGGCTGGGCCTGGGGCCCTGTCCCCACGTCAGCCGGGGGCCTGCTGGCGGAGACGTCCAGGCGGGCCAATGGTGCTAGGGCCAGCGACTGGGAAGCGAAGCTGTTGTTGTAATCGCTGCAGCCTTTCAGGACTGTGGCAGAAGATGGAAACGGGGATAAAGATGCGAATAAGTTTTTCAACAAATAGGGGCAACTGCTGGGCTAATTGATAGCCAGCGGTGGCTTAAAGCCGCCCGCTGGCTCGGGATTCAAAAAAAACAATCTGGCCAAGGCCATTCAGGCCCTGGCAGATGCAAAAGGTGCCAGGTATCCGATCAGAGGCTGTAGCTGCTGGAAACGGCGTTGTTGCTACGTTTGATGCGCTTTCTCAGCTGGCGGCTGAAGCCAAAGGCTGCAGCGGCGCCAAGGGCAGGCAGGGGGCCGGGGGCGGGAGGGGCTGTTGATACTTGTGTTGCTTGGGCCCAAGAATAATTCGTATTAAGGTAGTCACTTGATTTGGAGGGAGGATAGAAGTCAGAATTTGTCCAGAGCCAGGACGTAATTGTGTTTTCTGTTATTGTTGGTGGGTTTGGTGGATTTGCGACGTAAGGAAAAAATGGTCCACGCAAACGATCATTAAAACCATTAAAATATTTATTGGGCCACCCAAGGGATGAACCAACTTGGGTCATGAACTCCTGAGCCAGAGAGTTAGAGCTCCACCAAGGCATCACGCCCCCATTGGTCGGCAAGGCAAATTTGGAGATGTTATCGTTGTAAGAACCCGTAAATGTGGTCACGTCCCAATCTTGACCACCTACATTCACAACAAAGGCTTGGGCCTGTCCGGCAGTCAGTGCCCCCATCGCTAATGCAACGCCAAGGGTTTGTCTGGCCAACGATTTGCCGGGGTGGCCAAGAAAAAAGTTAATCAATTTGCGAAATACTATGTACATAATAACCGTACGCCCATGCATTTAAAGTCTGGGGAATCTTTATTTTTTTTCCATATGAGCCAATTAATTGAACTAGCTAGCACCCAGCTTGGGTGATACCGAGTCGAAAACAGGGGATTGGATAGGCAGGAAGCGGCCGGGCATCGGTGGGTTGGAGGTGGGCAAGGACGACCTCCGCTGGAGCTAAGGAGTAGTAGCCGGCGATCGTGCTGGGCTGATCCAGCGGCAGCAGCACCCAGGTCTGGCTGATCCCTTTGCGCATGTTCTGGTGGGCGTGTCGCTGCAAAAAGGCATCCAATGACGGCTCGCCGCAGGCAAAGGCCGAGCGATCGTGGCGCTTGGGATCCAGCAATTGCTCTTCAAACACGTTTGACGCGGGCCTGAACCTGGTTCAACGCTTGCAACAAGGCCTCGTTGGGGCGGAACGGTTCAGCCAGCGCGGCTTGGAAGGTTGCGTAGTCGCGGCGAGAGAGGCAAACGGACCGATCGAGCTGGATGGCCTCTGCTGCCCGTTGCTTGGCGGCTAAGCGCACAAAAGCAGCGACGGAGATGCCTTCGATGGCGGCCGCTTGCTGGAGGAGTTGCTTGTCACTGCTGGAGAGCTTCAGGTCCAGGCGATCGCTGGTGGCCATCACTCCCCAGAGTTACTTATCAGATAGTACGGCAAAAAACAGTACTGAGGCGAAGGCGCGAGCTTCCGGCCTGTACCGGCTGCGCCAGGCCAACCCCTCCTCTCACCAGAGGCTGCACTGCCCTTGTTGGCGCAGCAGGTGATCGGCCAGCACCAGGGCCACCATCGCCTCCACCATCGGCACGGCCCGCGGCAACACGCACGGATCGTGGCGACCCTTGGCCGCCAGGGTGGTGGCATTGCCCTCGGAGTCGATCGGTTGCTGCTCCTTGCGGATCGTGGCGGTGGGCTTGAAGGCCACGCGGATCACGATCGGCTCGCCGTTGCTGATGCCGCCTTGGATGCCGCCGGAGTTGTTGGTGGCGGTGCGTAGCGAGCCGTCGCTGGTGGCCAGGAAGGCGTCGTTGTGCTCGCTGCCCCTGAGCAGGGTGCCGGCAAAACCCGAGCCGATCTCGAAGCCCTTGGTGGCGGGCAGCGACATCAGCGCCTTGGCCAGATCCGCCTCCAGCTTGTCGAACACCGGCATCCCCAGCCCCACCGGCGGATTGCGCACCACGCACTCGATCACGCCGCCGCAGGAATCACCCTCCCGGCCGATCGCTTCGATCCGCTCGATCATGCGCTCCGCCGTGGCTGGGTCGGGGCAGCGCACGATGTTGGCTTCCACGTCGTCGCGGCTCACCCGCTCGCCATCCACCAACGTCTCAATGTCGTGGATGCGCCGCACCCAGGCGATCACCTCGGTGCCGTTGGCGCGGGCCAGCAGCTGGCGGGCGATGGCGCCGGCTGCCACCCGGCCGATCGTCTCCCGCGCCGAAGCCCGGCCGCCGCCGCTGCGGGCCTGGATGCCGTATTTGGCCTGGTAGGTGGCATCGGCGTGGGAGGGGCGGAAGGCCACCTCCATCTCCTTGTAATCCTGCGGTCGCTGGTCTTGGTTGCGCACCACCATCGCGATCGGCGT
>JBEIVL010000006.1:0-53344 GCA_040373885.1 Aphanothece sp. | reverse complement strand
GGCCAGTGACCTGCAGGATCAGGGGATCATTGAGCCCGCCAAAGGCAACCTTGGGAATACCTCCCAGCTGCACCGAATTACTGGCCGAAGACCATTTAACGGTCAGCCCACCAATCGTTGCCTCTTGATCGGCCTGCAGCCAGCCGCTGGCCTGATCCACTCCGCTCACATTGCCGCCACTGCCAGCTACCAGCCCTGGGACCGGAGAGGTTGGGTTGATCGCCGAGGCAATGGTGCCTCCCACCAATTGGGTGACCAGGGCGACCGACTTCACCAGTCCGTTGCTGAATGAGACGGTGGCGTCATAGAGACGGTTCAAGCTGCCTGGCGGTAGCACCAGCGAATTGAATCCCAATATATCGGCATTCACGGGGGGCTTCGCCATCGTGGTTGTAACCGTGCCCTGGAAGCTGCTGGCTGACGGGGCGACAAAAAGATGATAAACCGCTGAATCAATCAGCGACGGATTAGAGGTGCTGACCGCTTGAAAAACCAGATTATATTGGCCGGGGCTGGCCGCATTGCCGCTGATTTTGAAGTTCGAAGCATTTTGCAGCACGCCGCCGCTGTCCGGAGTACCATCGGCAAAGGTAAGTTGCATGCCGGACGGTAATGTCCATTGATTGGCGATGGAGATGGTGTAATTGCTAGAGCCATCGCCGAGATAGATCGACTGACTATAGCTACCTCCCACCGTTGTGGTCGCGATATTACCAATCGGCTGTCCGTAATTCAGACTACTGAAAGGAATCGAAGCCTGTACGCCTGCGCCAGCTAGGGCGGAAGCGGGGAGCAGAATATTGGCGGCAACCGCGACACCCATCAGGCCCCTGGAGCGCCAAGGGGTAGCCAGCGTCAGAATTGAATCCGGTGCGCCTGGTGTACCGAAGGGCCCATTGAAACCCCAGGCAGATGGCAGTGGATGGGTTGACTGGCTTAATTTTCGCAAAGCTTGAAAAACTGAATCTTATATTTAAATTTCCTCTGTAGCAGGCCGAAGGCAAATTTTTTCCGATCCGTAACAAATCCCCCCAGAGCCCAGCAAGTGCTCCGGGGAGGGCAGAAGTAGCTGCAGCGCCGCCAGGACCGGCTAGGGGAAATCAGCCAGGCCCGTAAGGCCCTGGAGGCAAGAGCGGAAGCCGCCGCTGCCCGGGATCGAGCCAAGCAGGCAGCCGCTGCAGCGGCTGCGGTTGCCAACGCAGAAGCAGCAGGAGCCAATGGCAGCAAGCGCCACCAACAGCAATCAACCTCCCGACGTGGAGCACCCGGTGCCCATGCTGGAGCGCACCATCGCCAACACGCCTCAGATACCGAGAACCTTCAGCTCCGATGCGGGTTGGAGTAGGGACAACGCAACGACCTGTCAGTAGAGAGGCGTCGATCCCCAAGGATTGGGAAGTCAAAGGGGATATGGCCCGAAAGCTGCGCAAGAAGGCAGGGCGGAAGATCTACGCCAAGCGCAAAACGATTGTGGAGCCAAGTGTTTGGGCAGACCTAGGAAGCACGTGGACTGCGTCGCTTCCTGCTGCGGGGTTTGGAGACAACGAACCGCCTCCTGAATTCGGCAGCAAACACCTCAGGAAACAATGCCGAGCTGCGCTACTCGGCGTGAGAACCGCCGCTACGAGCAAGAGGCTCCTCGTCAGCGCCAGCAGCGGGCTCCCCCTCCACCGGTTCGCCAGGAGTCGGGGCAGCTCTCTTGGGTAGGCTCCCCCTTTGCCCCGCCCGCCGACCGGAATGGCCCAGCTCTTCTACGACTCCGACGCCGATCTCAGCCTGCTGAACGGCAAGACGGTGGCCATCATCGGCTACGGCTCCCAGGGCCATGCCCACGCCCTCAATCTCAAGGACAGCGGTGTCCAAGTGGTCGTGGGTCTTTACGAAGGCAGTCGCTCGGCCGAGAAGGCCCGCGCCGATGGTCTTGAGGTGCTGAGCGTGGCTGAGGCCGCCGAACGCGCCGACTGGATCATGGTGCTGCTGCCCGATGAATTCCAGAAGGCGGTCTACGACGCCGAAATCGCTCCCCACCTCAAGGCCGGCAAGGTGTTGAGCTTTGCCCATGGTTTCAACATCCGCTTCGGCCTGATCAAGCCCCCGGCCGATGTCGATGTGGTCATGATCGCCCCCAAGGGACCGGGCCACACCGTGCGTTGGGAATATCAGAACGGACAGGGCGTTCCCGCCCTCTTCGCCATTGAGCAAGATGCCTCCGGCCATGCCCGCGCCCTGGCCATGGCCTATGCCAAGGCCATCGGCGGCACCCGCGCCGGCATCCTCGAAACCAACTTCAAGGAAGAGACGGAAACCGACCTCTTCGGCGAGCAGGCGGTGCTTTGCGGTGGCCTCAGCGAATTGGTGAAGGCTGGCTTCGAAACCCTGGTGGAAGCCGGCTACCAGCCCGAACTGGCCTATTTCGAATGCCTCCATGAGGTCAAATTGATCGTTGACCTGATGGTCAAAGGCGGCCTCACCGCCATGCGCGATTCGATCTCCAACACCGCCGAATATGGCGATTACGTCAGCGGGCCCCGCTTGATCACCGCCGACACCAAGGCGGAGATGAAGCGCATTCTCACCGACATCCAGGACGGCACTTTCGCCCGCAACTTTGTGGCCGAGTGTGAGGCCGGCAAGCCCGAGATGGACCGGATCCGCCAACGGGATGCCCAGCACCCCATCGAGCAGGTGGGCACGGGTCTGCGCTCCATGTTCAGCTGGCTGCGAGCCTCCTGAACCGGCCACTGCTACGCCGCTGATGGCGGCCTTGCTGCCCTGGCCTGGCCAGGGCCTTGCCCTTGTTGCGGGGGCCTGCCTGCTGGATCGCCTGGTGGGCGATCCCCGAGACTGGCTCCATCCGGTGCAGGTCATGGGCTGGTTCATCGGTAAACTGCGCCAACCCGCCGAGACCTGGGCTGGCGATCAACCGGCCCGACTCCGACTCATGGGACTGGGGATCACCCTGGCGCTGGTGCTGGGCAGTGGCCTGGCGGGCTGGAGCCTGGAGCGACTGGCCGGGTACTGGCCGCCGGTGGGTCTGCCCCTCCTGCTGATCGGACTCGCCAGTGCCCTGGCGGGGCGCAGTCTGGAGCAGGCAGTGCGCAGGGTGATCCGCGCCCTACCCGATCTGGACGAGGCACGGTCGCGGCTCGCCTGGATCGTCGGGCGCCAGGTGCACGACCTGGACGAGCCAGGCATTCTGCGGGCCGCGGCCGAAACCGCCAGTGAAAACGCCGTGGATGGCCTCTTTGCGCCCCTGTTCTGGATGATCGTCGGCGCGGCCTTGGTGGGCTGGCCCCAGGCAACTGCCACCCCATGGCCGGGCCCCCTGGCCCTGGCCTGGGCCTTCAAAGCGGCCAGCACCCTTGATTCGATGCTGGGATACCGACGCGGCCGGCTGCGCTGGCTGGGAACGGCCGGGGCTCGCCTCGATGATGGCCTGACCTGGCTCCCTGCCCGACTTGTGGCCCTCACCCTGCCCCTTGCTGCGGGCCGACCGGATCGGCTGCCGCGCTGGTGGGCCGCCGCCATCAGGGAAGGGGCGGCCGATCCTTCGCCGAATGCGGGAGTCTCCCAAGCCGCCTATGCCCAGGCGGCAGGTGTGCGTTTGGGGGGAATCAACCGCTATGCCGATGGGATCAAGGCCAAACCTGTGCTCGCCGCTTGGGCACCCCCTGCCAATGCCGCCGCCGTGGCACGCATCCTGACCCTGACCCTGCGATTGGAGATCCTTTGGCTGCTGCTGGCTGCCTTGGCCTTCCAAGCACTAGATCCCTCTTGAGCCTAGGCAAGGCCTGGCATTCACCACTACGGACATCCAGCAGGTCAGGGACAAGAGTCTCAGCAACACCTGGCGGCCGATCTGATTGTTCAAGAGCGGCCCAGGGAGCCAACGGGATCAATAAGCGCCGCGATCACGGGGATCGAGCACCACCCGGATCGTGCGCAGAATGATGCGCAGATCCATCTTCAAGCTGCGGTGGCGGGCGTAATAAAGATCGAGTTGCACCCGTTTGCGATAACTGAGGTTGTTGCGTCCGGACACTTGCCACAGCCCCGTCAACCCGGGCCGCACCGCCAGCACCTCCTCCATGCGCTGGCCATAGCGGGGCAATTCCTGCTGCACGATCGGGCGGGGGCCGACGACACTCATTTCGCCGCGCAAAACATTGACGAACTGGGGCAGTTCATCAAGGCTGGAGCGGCGTAGAAACTTGCCGAGGCGGGTGATGCGGGGATCGTTGCGCAGCTTGAAATCATTGCGAAACTCCTCTTGCAGGTCCGGGGAGGCGGCCAGCACCGCCGAAAGAATGCGGTCGGCATCACGACGCATGGTGCGGAATTTGATGCAACCGAAATCTGTATAGCCCCGCCCAACACGCTGCTGCACATAGAACACCGGACCCTTGGAGGTGATCTTCACCAGCAACGCCAGAACCACCAGCAGGGGTGATCCCAAGCTGAGCACGGCCAGGGAAAAAACGATGTCACCCGTGCGTTTGAGCACCCGCGAGTGGCGGGGCTGACGCTCGATCAGCTCTTGAACCAGCAGGGTGTGGACGGATCCCGTCACGCCGGTAGCCCCTGAACTGAAGTTGCCGATGGCCCTGCTCGCGAGAGGAGCCGGCAGCGTCGGATCAAGAAAACCAATCGAAGTTGGCGCCTCAACGGATCGTGCGGATCGAGATGACGAAGATCTGAATTCCGAAGATCTGGAGAAGGCAACCATGGAGTCAAGCTTCGGCAAGCGAATCTAAGAATCGGTCGCGACGGGACTCCAGCCGCCAGGGTCACTCAGACCAGAGGCACAGGGAAATCATGGTACGCGGACATCGGAGCGGACCGGCCGGCCGCCAGGCGCTGGCGGTGTTGCTCGCCAAGTTGGAACAGCAAGGTATGCAGGCGCGAGCGAAACCGCTCCGGGGCGAATGTCTCGGCCCACTCGCGCTGGGCACGGGCAGGGAGCTGGCGCCAGAGCTGGGCCTGATGGAAATGCTCCAGGGCCGCCGCCAAGCTGCTGCCGGTCTGCTCGGGAAAGAGCAGGCCGGTGGGTTGGTGGTCGCTCCGCGCCAGACAGCGCACGCTGTCGCAGAGCCCACCGGCGCCGTAGGCAATCACCGGGGCCCCGGCGGCCATGGCCTCCACCGGTGCGATACCGAAATCCTCAAGACCGGCGTACACATAGGCACGGCAGCGCTCCAACCAATGGTTGACCTCCTCCTGGCTGCAGCGGCCCAGAAAGCGGATGCCAGGGCCCGCCATGGCCTGCAATCGGCGCCGTTCGGGCCCATCGCCGATGACCACCAGGGGGAGCCCTGTGCGATTGAAGGCCTCCACCACCACATCGACGCGCTTGTTGGGAACCAAGCGGCAAAGGCTCAGATAGGTGTCATCACGGCTCTGGTCCCAGCGGAAACGTTGCACCGCAACCGGTGGATGCAGAACCCGGGCATCGCGGCCCCAATAGCGGCGGATCCGACTGGCGGTGAAGCGGGAGTTGGCCACCAGGGCATCAGGACGACCGGCACTGGCCACGTCCCACTGGCGCAGCCAATGGAGTTGCAGGCGCACCAGGGGACCAAGGGGACCGCGGGCCAGGGTGGATTGGCGCAGGTAAGCACCCATCTGGTCCCAGGCATAGCGAACCGGGGTATGCACGTAGCTGACATGCAACTGGTCGGGTCCCGTCAGAACTCCCTTGGCCACCAGATGGCTGCTGCTGAGCACCAGGGGGTAGCCGGTGAGATCAAATTGCTCGATCGCCAGGGGCAGCAGCGGCAGGTATTGCTGCACATGACTGACCCCCCAGGGCAAGCGCTGCACAAAACTGGTATGAATCCGCCGGCCCGCCAGCCAGGGATCGAGTTGGCAGCTTTCCCCTGCCACGAGGGCGAAAAGATCAGGCCGCTGACCCGCCGCCTGCAACAGGTGATCCATCTGTTCCACCACCAGCTCGGCACCCCCGCGAGAACGGGGGCTGAACCATTCATGGACGAGGGCGACAGGGCCAGGCAGGGGCGACGGGGGGGGCGCTGGGGCCGGGCTCTCCATCACGAAAATTCTCAGATGATTGCATTGGGGCCGAACCCTGCCGAAGCTAGTGGCTTGATCGAGAGGGCGACAGCCGAAACGGCATGGCGATCCGAGAGCTCCTCGAAGATGAATTGAAAGAACCTTCGATCGGTTCGACGGCAAGGTTTCGCTGGCATGCGACCTCGGTGGGGATCGCGGCCCTATGGAGCGAAAGGGTGCCCCCTCCCTCACCCCCGTATGAGATGGCCCTGAAGGAGGCCCTGGAAGTGGGATTGGATCTGAGCCGCGAAGAACGGGAATTTCATCAAGTTAAATCCGGCCTGGTGCTGTTGTTCCATTCTTGAGCTAAGCCACAAATTGGGTTGCTATCGAGCGGCAAACCGGCAAAAGCGCTCTACACTTATTGCAAGAATTATTCTAAAGGTTCCTGTTTGTTTTTTCCTGCGGTGCTCAGCATGGACTTGGTCCGCATCGATGCTCGTCCATTCTGGGTCGACGCCTGCCTGGCGTTTGCCATCATTCTTGTGCGCTATCTGCTAGTGGCAGGCCTCAGCGGCTGGTTGCTCAATCTGGTGGCCACCGAGAAAGCGGAGCGCCAGCCCCAAGGGCTAGGTCATGACCTGGGCCTGTCGGTGGGTTCAGCGGTGATCTTCGCCCTGACGACGGCCTTGATCCTGCAGTGGCATCAGGCCGGTGGCACCTTGCTTTACGGGGACCCGAGCCGCTATGGCCTCTGGTATCTGGGTTTCAGTTACGGACTGGTGCTTCTGCTTCAAGATGCCTGCTTTTACGGCACCCATCGCCTGTTCCACCGGCCCTTCTTTTATCGCTGGTGCCATCTTGGCCACCATCGTTCCCAGCGACCCACCCCCTGGACCTCATTTGCTTTCGATCCGATCGAAGCAGTAACTCAAGGACTTTTTCTGATCGCCATTGTGATGATAGTGCCGTTGCATTACATCACCCTGCTCGCTGTTCTCACCACCATGAGTATCTGGGCTGTGGTCAATCACCTTGGCCTCGAACGCCTGCCCGCCCGATTTCCCCATCATTGGCTGGGTCGCTGGCTGATTGGACCGGCCCATCACGGCCTGCACCATCAACGCCAATCCTTGCATTTCGGCCTGTATTTCACATTCTGGGATCGGCTCTGCGGCACCGAAGCCCCCAGTTATCCAGGTCTGAACTGGCCCGCCAGAAGTGAGGCGGGTCGGTCGTGATCAGTCGAATCGATTGGGGCTTCACCCCTTCAGCACGGTTTCAGTCCCCTTGGACCTCAACCGCGCTGGCACAGGGTCAGTCGCGCAGGTGACGGGTCCAGGACGCTGGCGAGAAGTGATGACCTTCGGCTTCAGCGATCGCTGTGACGGCGGCGGCGTCGGCGGCCGCATCAACCTTGGCCTTGAGGGCCGGATTGGCATTGACTTTGAGCAGAAAGGCCTGGAGTTGGGGTTTGGACATGGGAGTGGTTCAGAACCCACCAGTCCTAGCCAGGCGAGAGCACAACGGCGCCGGCGAGGAGGGGTGTAGGCTGATACAGGTTCAAAGATTTCTCTTCAGGGAGCTCACAACTTCTTTCAGGGCTTTCGGCGGATCAGGTTCATAGTTTCTTTTCCAGGTTCATGACAATTTACGTGGGCAACCTCTCCTTTGACGCCGAGGAGCAGGACGTCCAGCAGCTCTTCGGCGAGTACGGCAAAGTCAACAAATGCAGCCTTCCCCTTGACCGTGAAACCGGTCGCAAGCGGGGATTCGCTTTTGTTGAAATGGCCAGCGAAGCGGAAGAAGCCAAGGCCATCGCCGATTTGCAGAACGTCGAATGGATGGGTCGTGCCATCCGCGTCAACAAAGCTGAACCCCGTCCCGAACGGGGTGGTGGCGGCGGCGGCGGCTACGGCGGCGGTGGCGGCGGTGGTTATGGCGGCGGAGGCGGCGGCAATCGCAACCGTTGGTGATCGCTTGAGGGCCTTGGCCCTCATCCCTAACCGTCACTCTTGCAATTCAACACACACGACCCTGCATGGGTCTTAGGACTTCAATCCTGCACACCGTCCCGGCTTTGCCTCCAGGACGGTTTTTTCATGTTTTGAGCGTTGCCGTATTGCGCCCAGGGTGATTTCCGATTCGTCGCCGGTGGGAAGCCGCCTTGGGAACCAAGAGGCTTGGACAGTAGCCTTTGGTTTGGATCTCATTGAGGGGGACCATGATCCAGAGAAATCAAGGAGAACTCCCCAGAGTCCACAATCCTTGGGCCAAAGTGGTTCCATGAATGCTCATACCGAGAATGGCCCTTACCGCGTCCGAACAGCGGTGCGCCATGAGAAAATGGTTCCTGAAGATGTGCCAGCTTTTCACTTCAGCAACAGTGTCTCAGCCCACGCCTATGCCCGTCAGCTGGCCTTGGAACAGCGTCGGCAAGTGGTGATTGAGAAGCTGGCTCCAAGCGGCTGCTGGCTGCAGTTGACAACCATGGGGTGAGGAAATCCTCAATCCCATGGTGCGTTGAAGTTTCAGTCGATTTCTGCAACCTGCTTTTGTTGTTCGCATTCGCGACGAAACAACCAAAACAAATATTCGGGGGATTTGTAACGTCTCGGCAAACTGTGGTGCAATATCGCTAGCCGATCCCAGCAAACGGTGCGCTCGATTTGTTTCTGGGTGCAACCTTCACGTAGGAGCAGCCTGAGGGCTTTGCAGTACATGGGATATTTGGCTTCGAGTTCGCCGATCGTTAGAACCGGCGCCGAATCATTGCTCATGGGGGATCGCGAGGAGGGGAAACACGGGGCATGGCCCTGGCGGCGAGGAATCATTCGCCCCAGGGGATCCAGTCATTCGCCGTGGTACCTCCAGGGCCACGAGGTTGGGGGGGCGGATGGGATGGCCGAGATCAATCCCGCTTAAAAGCTCCGCGAGTCCAACCCTAGGACCGCCCCTCGTCGGATTGGCAAGCTGGGGGCTCAAAAGTCCCGTCCAGTCGAAAGTCAGGAGACTTCGCCCTGGGTAAAACGACAGGCCCTGCGAGCGACTGCTGCCGCGTGGCCCCGTTCGATCGGACCCAGCTGCGGGCTGATCCGGCCGTTGCGGCAATCGACGACGATGCGTTCACGCTGGCCGCGCTGATCTTCAATGCGCAGGTGCAACTGCCACTCCAACTCGGGACCGCGGCGGAACAGATCGCCACAGACGGGGCCCACGCATAGGCCAGGGGCAGCCTGGACAGCGGTGGCTCCCAGAAGCCAGCTGCTGAACAGCCCCAACCCCAGGAGCAGAACAATTCTCAGCCGATTGGCTTCCAGCGCAGGGGATCTCAAGGCTGGGCCTCCAATGCGGGGGCAGAAGCCCCCTGGCCCAAAGATGCCGGGAGAGCATCCGCCTCCCCCTCATGCGCCTCCTCCGGGTGAAACCATTCCCACACCTGGCGAGCCAGGGCCGGTCCCAGCCCGGGGGCCAGGGCCAGGGTCTCGGGACTGGCGAGTTGGATGGCATCCACCGAATGGAAATGGGCCAGAAGATCCTTGACCCTTTTGGGGCCAAGGCCGGGAATGTCGCCGAGGCGCGAGCGTCGCATCCGCTCACCGCGCTGCTGGCGATGGAAACTGACCGCAAAGCGGTGGGCCTCATCCCTCAACCTGCGCAGCAACATCACCCCCAACTGCTCCGGTTCGCTATCCAGTGGCTGGCTGGCTCCGGGTAGGAAAATCTCCTCCCGCTGCTTGGCGAGGGAGCACACCACCAGATCCTCGTGCAGATTCAGTTCGCGCAGGGCTTCCATCACGGCGGAGAGCTGACCCTTGCCGCCATCGATCATCACCACATCTGGCCAGTCATTCAGGCCACCGGTGTGCAGGGTGCTGTTGGTGGTCCGTCGCAGGGCCTGCAGATCCGCCCCCTCGGCCTTGACCTGGGCCCAGCGCCGAAAACGACGCCGCATGATCTCGGCCATGGCCATGAAATCATCGGAATGGCCCGAGCGAATGCTGCTGCTTTGAATCTTGTATTTGCGGTAGTGCTGCTTGGCCGGTAAGCCGTCGATGAACACCACCTGGGAGGCCACGGCATCACTGCCCTGGATATGGCTGATGTCATAGCCCTCGATGCGGCGTGGGGGAACCGAAAGTTCCAACAACTGGGCCAGATCCTCAGTGGCCAGCAGCTGCTGTTCAGCTCCACGTTGGGCGCGCACCAGCTCAAAGCCGGCATTGCGCTCGACCAGCTCCACCAGCTCCGCCTTTTGCTGGCGCTGGGGCACCGATAATTTCACCTTGCGGCCCCGCCGCTCCCCCAACCACTCCTGAATCAGAGCCTGCTGGGGTAGGGGGTGTTGCAAGAGCAATTCGGGCGGTATTTCCACGGGCTCCACCTGGCTGTAGTGCTCCTCGATCACCCGCTGCAGAATGCGGCCCGGATCCATCCCTGCCCTGTGATCACCCGCCGCATCGGCGGTGTAACCAAGCCGACCCACCAGCCGCCCGGCCCGCATCTGGAACAACTGAACAGCCGCCAGCCGATCATCCGCCGCCAAGGCCACCACATCATGGCTGACCGAACTATCCCCCAGGCTCATCTTCTGGTCGGCGGTGAGGGAATCGAGGCCCTGCAACTGATCCCGCAGAAGGGCCGCACTTTCGAAATCGAGTCGTTCTGCGCAGCGTTGCATCTGATCCTGCAACAGGGTGAGTAACTCGTCATTGCGGCCCTGAAAGACCATCGCCACCTCGCGCATGCTCTGGTGATAATCCTCTGAGGAGATTTTCTGCTGGCAAACCCCGGGGCAACGGCCGATGTCGTAGTTGAGGCAGGTGCGATCGCGATAGAGAGGCTGGGGACGCTGACGCAGAGGAAAGACCCTTTTCACCAGGCTCAAGGTGCGGCGCAACAGGCCAACATCCACGTAGGGACCATAGAAACGATCGTGGGGACTGCGCTGACGACGACGGCGGGTGATGAAGATGCGTGGATACGCTTCACTCCAGGTGATGCAGAGATAGGGATATTTCTTATCGTCTTTTAACAGCACATTGAAGTGCGGCTGATGATTTTTGATCAGGTTGGCCTCCAAGGCCAGGGCTTCCGCCTCGCTGTCGGTGACGATGAATTCGATCTCACAGATCTGCCTCACCATCAAGCTGATGCGGGGACTATGGCCTCCTGATTCATGAAAATAACTGCGCACCCGGTTGCGCAGAACCTTGGCTTTGCCGATATAAAGAATTTTGTCTTCACCGTCGCGCATTAAATAGCAGCCCGGCTCTGCGGGGATCTCCCGCAGCCGGGCCGAAAGCCGGTCACTCTGCAGAACCAGGGGCCGGCTGGCGGGTACAGCCAAAACGGGACCTTCCTTCACCCCCCGTACTGCCAACCGGTGCCTGCCAGTTCTAGGGGACTGCCATCACGATGCAGCACCGCGGTCTTCACCTCGGCAACAAACACGGTGTGATCCCCGTGGGCCACCTGACCCACCAAGACGCATTCCAGGCCACCCAAAGCGTCAGTGAGGATCGGCAGACCGAGGGGGCCGAGTGTGAATGGAGCCGCGTCAAATCGGCCGCCGATGGCCTGTTGGGGCTTGAAGAACACGGCCGCAAGATCCTTCTGGTGGTCCGCCAGCACGTTGAGGGAGAAGCGTCCGGTGCGCTGAATGATGCCGTTGCTGGTGGAATCCGCTCGCACCACCATCACCACCAACGGCGGTTCGAAGGAACCCTGGGTCACCCAACTTGCGGTGAAGCCGTTCACCTCATCGCCCTCGGCCACACCGCAGATGAAGACGCCATGGGGAATCTTGCGCAGCAGGGTCTTCTTGGCGGCGGCGTCGAGAGGCACGGAGTCGGTCATCGGTGGGCGGGGCCAGACAGGCCCATGGGAGCGAAGAGGGACTCTAGGAAGGTGTCCCGACAACAACGGCCCGCCGGCAGATGCGTGTTCTCTATCCAGGCAGCTTTGATCCGATCACCCTGGGCCATCTCGACCTGATCGAACGCAGTGCCCGCCTCTTTGGCGGGGTGGTGGTGGCTGTCCTGCAGAACCCTCTCAAGCAACCCAGCTTCCCCCTGGAACGCCGTCTGGACCAGATCCGGGAGGCCACGGCCCACCTGAGCGGCGTGGAAGTGGCCAGTTTTGACGGACTGACGGTGCAGTACGCGCGGCTTTGTCAGGCCCGCGTGATCTTGCGTGGCCTGAGGGCCCTCAGCGACTTCGAATTCGAACTTCAGATCGCCCACACCAATCAAAGCCTTGAGCCGGATGTGGAGACGATTTTTCTGGCGACCGCCACCCGCCACAGCTTCCTGAGCAGCTCGGTGGTGAAGGAAGTCGCCCGCTTTGGGGGGGATGTGACCCATATGGTCCCTCCAGGAGTGGCGCGGGACCTGATGAGGCTCTTTAATCGGGGCACTCCCCACGGCTGACATGGCAGAGGTCCGAATCACGGTTCTAGATCAACTGGACCAACTCGAAGACCTTGTGCTCGGGAGCGGCCGGATTTTCCTCACAGGCGGCAGACTCGTCAATGAGCAGGAGGCGATCGAGCTGTTCGATGCCCTCAGGGACGCCTTGCCTGGTCAGCTGACCCAAGCCGAGGAGCTGCTGCTGCAGCGGGAATCCTTCATCGATAAGGCCCGTCTTCAGGCCGATGAGATCCTGGCCCAGGCCCGCCGCGAGCGTGAACAGCTGATCAACAGCGCCTCCATTCGCCAGGAGGCGGAAAAGCAGGCCACAGAACTAAGGGATCAGGCCCGCCAGCAGTGCGAGCAGATTCTGTTGCAGGGTCGTCAGCAGACCGCCCTGGCGGAGCAGGAGCATCAGAGCCGCATGGCCCAGATGGAGCAACAATTCGCCGTGCGCCGCCAGCAACTGGAGCAGGAGTCCCAGACCCGTCGCCAGCAACTGGAGCAGGAGGCCACGGAACGCAACCGTCAGCTGGTTGAACAACACGAACGGGGCCGTCAACAGGCCGTGCAGGAGCTTGAGACCATTCGCCAGGAAGGCCTGCGCATCCATCGGGACAGCCAAGCTGAAGCCGAACGTCTCCATCAGGACGCCCTGCAATTCCGTCAGCAGACCCAGCAGCAATGCGATGCCCTTGTGGCGCGTAGCCGCCAGGAATCGTCCTCCGTGCAGGAGGGCGCCAACCGCTATGCCGAACAGGTGCTGAGCGAACTGGAAAGCCGGCTCCAGGAGCTCAGCCAGGTGGTGTTGGCCGGTCGCCAGGAATTGGTCCGCATCCAGACCCAGGACGTGGCCGCGCCGACCGGATTGCTGCCGGGTGACAACCAACCCCTCCTCGAAAGCGGCGGTGTGACAAGGGCCCGGCGTGCTGCAGCCCGTCTGGGCCGATCCGCTGGCCGTCGCCTGGCCAGCTGAGGCCAGGCCAACTCGGCACATCCCCCATGGGGTTCTCGTCTACCCGATGGGGGTTTCCGGCTCGATCCCCAAGTCCGAACACACATTTCGTACGAACGCCGGACTACGGCCCTAAACCCATCCCTCGGCGGCAAGAAAAAGCTCCACACCAGCAGGCCCCGCTCGCACGATTTCCGACCCAGGCCGCAGCGGCCCCTGCAGCAGGGTGGCGCTCATGATCTGGCTGCCCTCCGGCAAGGCGGGTTGATCCGGATCGTGAGCCGTGGGGTGGGTGGTGCTGCTCGAGAAACCGCGATAGATCAACAGCTCGAAACGATCGCCCCAGGGCAGCAGTCCCTCCAGGCGGAGCACCCGCTCCGGATGCTCCCGGCTCAAGCCCTCAAGCTGGGCCAGCAAAGCGCCGATGGGCGCCGGGAAGGGGGGAGTGGCGAGGGTCAAAATTCACCCGCCACCCGGCCCAGGCGTGGCAGACGCACCACCAACCACTGCAGCAAGCCGACCCCGTAGGCCACCAAGCCCAGGAAGCCCAGGAAGCCGGCCACTCCCTGGCTCCAGGTGCCCCCGAAGACGAAACCGATCACCACTTCAAGCAAACCGTGCAGACCCCTTGGGGCCTCAAGCCACACCTGACAGAAGGGGCGCTGCAGGGCTCCATTGATGCAGGGCAGGGCTGTGGCGGCGAAGGCGGCACTGGCGAGGCCGTAAAGCGTCAGACTCCACCGCCAGATCCGCAAGGTCAGGGGCAGGCCGCGCCAGGGGGGCATGTCCGCCAGCTCTTCGTTGAGATCGACCCAGAACCACAGCGCCCCGACCAGCAGCAGGGGTGCCAACACCAGCAACGGATAGGCCAAGGCCTTGCCAGCACTGAGCAGCAACACCGCCACAAGCAACAGACTGGCCACCTTCCAATAAAGATCAAGCAGTCGCAGCATGGCCTTCTCACGACGCAGGGCGGCCCAGATCACCAGCACCAAGGGCAGGGCCAGGGCGAACAACACCCCCAGACGCACGTCCATCCAGAGCAGGGAGCGGTAAAGCAGAGGCGGCACAGACGCACGGTTCGGTTAGGCGCCATTATCCGTACACCCCTCGGGCGATAGGGTCCGGCCATGGCTGCGCTTCCTCCCTTCCCCTGGCTTCCCCGGCGGGATCCCGGCGCCTGGTGTCGCACGGCCCTTGGGCGGGACGTATCCCTCCAGGGGGCCGTCGATGATGTGGCTCGCCAACTGGCGGGTTGCGGTCCGGCGGATCTGGCCCTGGTCTTCGCCGCATCCGATTACGCCAGCGACCTGCCGCGCCTTCTGCCCCTGCTGCGGCAGCGCCTCCAGGCCAGCCATTGGCTGGGTTGCTGCGGAGCGGGCGTGGTGGGCACCGCCGCCGGGGAGGATCCCCATGAGGTGGAACGCCAACCGGCCCTCAGCGTGATGCTGCTGCGCCTGCCCGGTGTCACCCTGCATCCGTTTGCGCTCGACACCAACGAGCTGCCGGATCTGGATGGGCCTGCCGACGCCTGGCATGCCGCCGTCGGGGTCTCTCCAAGCATGGCGCCCTCGATGCTGCTCTTGGTGGATCCCTCCAGCCAGGGCCTCAATGACCTGATCAGTGGGATGGATTACGCCTATCCCCACACCATCAAGGTGGGCGGTGTCGCCGGGCAACACAGCGCACCGCACGGCTCGCTGCTATTTGATGACGGCGTGCGCACGGGGGCCATCGGCTGCCTGATCGGTGGCGCCTGGCGACTGGACGCGGTGCTGGCCCAGGGCTGCCGGCCGATTGGCCCGGTGATGGAGGTGGAGCAAGCCCAACGCAACGTGGTGTTGCAGGTGAGCAGCGAGGGCGAACGCCGACGCAGTCCGGTGGAGGCGCTGCAGGCCATCCTCAGCCACCTCAGCCCCGCTGAACGGGAGCAGGTGCGGCACTCGCTCTTTCTTGGGGTCGGCCGCAGCGACTTCCGGCTCAGTCCGGTTCTGGTGGAGCCCTCCACCTTCCTGGTGCGCAACCTGCTGGGTGTGGATCCCCGCAACGGGGCGGTGGCGGTGGGGGAACGGATGCGGGTGGGCCAGAAAGTGCAATTCCAGTTGCGCGATGCCGATGCGTCCCGCGAAGAGGCCCGCCTGCTGCTGGCCCGCCAGGCGGACCGGCAGGCCGTCCCGTTGGCGGCCTTGCTGTTTGCCTGCCTCGGCCGGGGCGAAGGGCTCTACGGCGAACCCGATGGTGATGTGAACCTCTGCCGAAACGTCTTCGCCAACCTGGCGATCGCGGGCCTGTTCTGCAATGGCGAAATTGGCCCCCTTGGGGCAGGCGACAACACCCACCTGCATGGATACACCGCCAGCTGGGCGTTCCTGGTGCCCAATCCGCCCGAAGCTCTGCAAGATGGAGCCCGGCCCCCAGGCGATCGACCAGGTGGCTGATCGTGCGCCAACACGTCAACCCCCTCAGCCGCCTGTATCAGCAGCCCCTGGCCCTGCCGCCCCCCTCGGAGCTGTTCGCCCAACCCTCCCTGCCGCTGCATCTGGACATCGGCGCCGCCCGGGGTCGTTTTCTGCTGGCCATGGCCCTGGGCCATCCCGATCGCAATCACCTGGGCGTTGAAATCCGCCGCCCGCTGGTGATCGCGGCCGAGGCGGACCGACAGGCAGCGGGCCTGACCAACCTTCACTACCTCTTCTGCAATGCCAGCCTCAACCTGGTGGACTGGCTCCAGGATCTGCCCACGGGGCTGTTGCAACTGGTCACGATTCAGTTCCCCGACCCCTGGTTCAAGAGTCGTCACCACAAGCGCCGGGTGTTGCAACCGGCGCTGCTGCGCTCCCTCGCCCTGGCCCTGCCGCCGGGCGGCACATTGCTGATGCAGAGCGATGTGCTGGCGGTGATCGAACCGATGGTGACCCAAGTGGAGGCCAGCGGGTGTTTTGAGCGGCCCAGCGGCGATCCGGTTCCCTGGCTGACGACCAACCCGTTGGAGGTGCCCACGGAGCGCGAGCGCCATGTGGTGGACCAGGGCTTGCCCGTCTATCGGGTGCGCTACCGGCGCCACCATGGCGCGGTTCCGGCGCTGGAGGAACCACAAGACACCCATAATCCCTGCGTCGCCCCCGACGCCTGATGCCCCCAATCACCGCCACTCCGCCCCTGATTCTGCGCTGGCAGGGGCTGCTGGCCGCAGCGCGACCGGGGCGCCTGAGCTCCCGGCTGCCCCTGGTGGCGGGCGTGATGCTGTGCGCGCTGATGGGCTGGTTGCCCCAGATCACCAGGGGTGGCCTCAGCTTGATGATCGCGGCCTGCGGCCTGCTCTGGTTGATCTGGTCTCTGCAGACCCGCCCTGGGGGCCTGAACGCCATCAACGGCTGGCTGCTGGCGGTGCTGGCCGTGGCCCTTTTGGCCACGGGATTTTCGCCGGTGCCGATGGCAGCCTTCAAGGGGCTGATGAAACTGGTCAGCTACCTGGGGGTCTATGCCCTGATGCGCCAGCTGCTGGATCAGGCGCCGGCCTGGTGGGATCGGATCGTGGCGGCGATCCTGGCGGGGGAGCTGCTGACCAGCGTCATCGGCATTCGCCAGCTCCATGGCGATTCAGGACCCCTGGCGCGCTGGTCCGACAACAATTCGGTCGCTGAGGGCACGGTTCGCATCTACAGCAGCCTTGACAACCCCAATCTGCTGGGGGGCTATCTGCTGCCGATCCTGCCCCTGGCGGTGGTGGCCCTGCTGCGCTGGCAGGGCCTGCCGCAGCGCCTCTTCGCCCTGGCCTCCCTGGTGCTGGGGTTCGTGGCCCTGGTGCTCACCTATAGCCGCGGCGCCTGGATGGGCATGGTGGCCTCCCTGGCGGTGCTGGGCCTGTTGCTGATGCTGCGCTACACCCGATCCTGGCCGCCGTTCTGGCGGCGGACCCTGCCGATCCTGCTCATGGTCGGCGCCGGCCTGGCTCTGGTGCTGCTGGTCGCCCGGGTGGAACCCCTGCGGGTCCGGGTCATGAGCCTGGTGGCGGGACGAGAGGACAGCTCCAACAACTTCCGCATGAATGTCTGGAGCGCCGTTCTCCAGATGATCCACGACCGTCCCTGGCTGGGGATCGGACCCGGCAACAGCGCCTTCAACCTGATCTATCCGATTTACCAACAACCCAAGTTCAACGCCCTCAGCGCTTACTCCATCCCCCTGGAATTGCTGGTTGAGGCCGGCATCCCCGGTTTGCTGGTGGGCCTGGGCTTGCTCTTCAGCGCCTTCAAGGTGGGCCTTGGCCAATGGGCCTCCACCAGCCGGCTGGCCCTGCCCGCCCTGGCGGCAGTGGCCGTCTTCGTGGGTCTTGGGGTGCAGGGATTCACCGACACCATTTTCTTCCGGCCGGAGGTCCAGCTGCTGGGGATGTTCAGTCTGGCCACCCTGTCGGCCGCGAGCTCCGAGCTGGCCGGCCGCCGCCTCTTTGCCACTGGGGAGCCGGGTGCGCCGTGGGGGAGCTGATCGCCGGCTTTGACGCGGGCCAGACCCACACCACCTGTCGCCTGGCCCGGGCGCGGCGGGGCCCCGGAGCCGAGCGGAACCTGGTGGTGCTGTCCGAAGCAACGGGGCCCGGGGTCAGCCACTTGGCGGCACCCGGGGGGCCGCAACGTTTCCAGGCGGCCCTGCTCCAAAGCCTGGAGCAGGCCAGGGCCGCCCTGCCAGCTGGGGAGCGGGGAGATGTCGCTTACCCCCCGTTGCGGGCGGCAGCCGTCGGGGCCAGCGGCATCGAGCAGGGCAGTGCCGTCCAGGGCGAAGCGCAGATGCTGGCCTCGGCGGCCCTGGGCCTGCCGCTGGAGCGGCTGGTGGTCACGGGCGATGAGCGCACCGCCCTGGTCGGCGCCTTCGCCGATGGGGCGGGCATTGTGGTGATCAGCGGCACGGGCACCATCGCCGTCGGTCGCAACCGCGCCGGCCAGGAGCACCGATGCGCCGGATGGGGCTGGCTGCTCGATGGGGCCGGTTCGGCCATGGACATCGGCCAGGAGGGCCTGCGCCTCAGCCTGCAGATGGCGGATGGCCGCCGAGGCGAGGGTCCCCTGATGGCCGCCCTCTGGCACTCCCTGGGCCTTGAGAGCAGCGATCCCCAGGCGCCTCAGGCCATCAAGTCGCTGGTGGTGGCCCCGGATTTCGGCCCCGCCGGTTTCGCCCGGCTGGCGCCGGTGGTGGCGGAGCTGGCCAGCGTTGGCGATGCCGATGCCCTGGCCATCCTGCGGCGCAACGCCGAGGCCCTAGCCGCCATGGTGGCGGCGGTGGCGGCGGCCCTGGAGCTATCAACACCTGCGGTCTGCCCCATGGGGGGAGCCCTGGTGCACCTGCCTGGCTTCCGGGCGGCCGTCCAAACAGCGTTGGTCGACGCGCTGCCGGGCGCTCATTGGACGGCGGCGGCCGGCGATGGCTGTGCCGGGGCCCTGACCCTGGCGGTGGCGCTCATCTAGGGCCGAGGCTGCTCAGGCATTGAGATGGGTTTCGGCCAGGGCCGCCAGCCGCCCCGTCCAGTACTGAACCTGCTCGGATTCGGACGCCTCCACCATCACCCGCAAGAGCGGTTCGGTGCCGCTGGCGCGCACCAGCACCCGCCCCTGGCCGGCCATGGCCACCTCCGCCTCCGCCACCGCCTCTCTCAGCGGTTCACAGTCCTGCCAGCCCAAACGCCGTTGGCGATCGGGCACCCGCACATTCACCAGCCGCTGGGGGTAGGGGCGGAAACTGCCCTCCATCCACTCAGCCAGGGTCTGGCCACGGCCATGGACGAGGGTCGCCACCTGCAGGGCCGTGAGCAGCCCATCACCACTGAGCCCGTGCCGTGCCGAGAGGATGTGGCCGGACTGCTCGCCGCCCAGGCCAGCCCCCAGGGCCTCCATGGCGGCGTGGACGTGCTGATCGCCCACCGCAGTGCGCTCCAAGCGCCCGCCACCCGCCTGCCAGGCCCGCTCAAAGCCCAGGTTGGACATCACCGTGGCGACGATGCGGTCATCGGGCAGCTGGCCGGCATCCCGCAGGGCCGATCCCCACAGGTACAAGACGTGGTCGCCATCGACGATGCGGCCCTGGCCATCGACGGCCAGCATGCGGTCGGCGTCGCCATCGAAGCCGAAGCCCATGGCCGCGCCGGTGTCCAGCACGGCCCGACGCAGGGGTTCGAGGTGGGTGCTGCCGCAGTTCTGATTGATGCGGGCCCCATCAGGGCTGCCGTGCAGCACCGTCAGGTCGGCGCCGAGGGCGGTGAAGACAGCGGCGCCGCAGGCGGTCGCCGATCCCCAGCAGAGATCGAGCACGATGCGGCAGCCCTCCAGCCGCTGACCGGCAACGCTGTCGATCAGGGACTGCTCGTAGGCCGCCATCAGGTCGGGGCGGTGGCTGACAGCACCATCGCCACGAAAGCCATCTGCGCCGAGACCCGACTCCAGCGCAGAGGCGCCCCGAAGATCTCCGCCGCCCCGCAGGCCGATTTCGATCGACTGTTGATGATCGCGGTCGAGCTTGGCTCCGCCCGGACCAAACACCTTGATGCCGTTGTCGTGGGGCGGGTTGTGGCTGGCCGACACCATCAGGCCACCGGCCGCTTGCATGCGCCGGATCGTGCCGGGCACCGCCGGGGTGGGGCAAAGGCCCAATTGCCACACCTCACGGCCCGCCGCCGCCAAGCCAGCGGTCAGGGCCGCCACCAGCATCGGACCGCTCAGGCGCGAATCCGTGCCGATCACCACCGGCCCCTCCGCCGGCAGGACGACACCGCACCAGAAACCCACCTGCAAGGCCAGAGCGGGGGTGATCGTCGTGCCGACCAATCCCCGGATGCCATCGGTGCCGAATCCGGCGACGCTGTCTCCGAGGGGGGCGCCCAGGGGCAGGGTGGCCTGGAGGGGCATGCGGATCTCGCGCGTCCGATCCACGCTACGTCGTGTCCCGAGGGGGCTCAACGCCAGCGGCGCGGCCACCACAGCCATCCCAGCAACTCCGCGATCATCCAGAGCAGCAGGGCTCCGACGACCCAACCCGGCAGCCAGAGGAAAGGCGGCCATGGCCTCAGCAGGGTGGTCAATGCCGCCAGGGCGGCCACCAGGAGGGCCCGCCGGCGTTGCTGATCTCCGGGGAGATCGTTGGATTTGGAGCGCAAGCCGTCCAGCAGTCGCCTCGGGCTGGGCAGGGAAAAACGGGCCAGGGGAAGGGAATGCAGGGTTGGGAAAGACGCTGAACTGGACCTGGGATGGAGGGGGGATCCTGGGAGGTTCAGGCCTTGGAAGGCGGCGCCACAGAAAGGCACAACGGGGGGCAGAGGAAGGGGGGCCACCCTGTCTGTTCAGAATGCCAGCGCGACGACCCCCTCGCTTTGCCCCGTCTCACCACCCTGCTGGCCGTCTCCTGTCTCGGTACAGCGACCGCCCTGGTGGGGGGGCGTCAGCTGCTGAGCCTGCTGCCGCCCCTGACCCCCGCAACCCCCGCCCCAAGCCTGGAGCAGCAACGCCGCTGGGCGCCGGATCCCGCTCGGCGGCGGGAGGCGAGCCTGCTGCTGCTGGATCAGGCCGCCGGTGACCGTCAGCGCCAGGGGCAACTGCTGATGGGCCAGGGCTGGGGCCGCGATGGGCTGGCGGCCGTTGTGCTCAAGCAACAGGCCCAGCGGGCCGAGGCCCTGCAGCAGGGTCCCCAGGCCGAGCGCCGCTGGCAGCTGCTGCTGCGCCGCTTCCCCGGATCCGCCGCCAGCGCCGATGCGCTTTATGCCCTGGGCCGCCAGGACCCGGCCCTGCGCCAGAGACTGCTGGAGCGGTTCCCCGCCCATCCCGCCGCATTGGCCGCGGCCCTGGAGGAGGGACCCGCCCCGGCGGACCGGTTGGCGGGCGCCCTGCATCTGGCGAAATGGGGGGCCCGCTGGCCCGGCGCCGACGAGCGCATCCGCCAGGTCTGCGGGCAGTCCAGCGACCGCCCCAGCCTGGAGCAGCGGGCCCAGCTGGCCGAAGGGCTGGCGGAACTGGGCGCCAGCAACGACGCCCTGACCTGCCTGGGCGTAGGCATCGAGCCGGCCCAGGCAGGCCAAGGGGCTACGGCGCAAGCCGCGCCCTCGGCGAACCGTGCCGCCACGGGCGCAGCCACCACAGGAGCGGCGACAACGGGTGCAGCGACAACGGCATCAGCGGCGGCGATCGCTCCGGCCAATTCCCAAGCGAAGGCAGGGGCAGCGACGGCAACCGACGCAGCTCGAGTGAATGCGGCAGCCCAGACAACACCTCAAACCAGCCCCGCAGCACCACCAGCCGCAACTGCGGCGGTGGCCCCCGCAACCCCTACCGCCACGGCTTCAGCCCCCCCAGCCCCTACCGCGACCGAGGGAATCGCATCCCAAAGGGAGTTGGCGGCCTTGTCCCCCCGGGGATCTCTCCTGCTAGCAGAGGCGCTGGCCAAGGGCGATGCCAACCAAAAAGCCCTGGTTGCTCCCTTGTTGCTGCAGGTGGTGAAGCAGCAACCGCAGGGCCTCCAGGCCGAGCAGGCGGTTCGCAAGCTCAGCCAGGAGGAGGGACCCGCCGTGGATGGGCTGTTGGCGACGTTGCCGCCGCGCTGGCGCGACAGCGCCCCGGTGCAGGCCCACCGCGCCCTGGCTGATCCAACGGGCCGAATGGCGCTGGAGGTGATGCATCGCTGGCCCGACGATGCCGCCAGCTGGGATCTGCAATGGGAGCTGGCCCGCAAGCAATTGCTGGCCGGCCAGTGGGGCGGCGCCCTGACGCTGCTGCAGGCGATCGGCGCCGACCGGCTGCCGCCGATGCTGGCGGCCCGGCATCGGTTCTGGAAGGGCTTCAGCCAGCACCAGCTGGGCCAAGATGAGGCGGCGACCGCCACCTGGCGCGAATTGTTGCTGCATCATCCCGGCGGCTACTACGGCTGGCGGGCTTCGGTGCAGCTGGGCGAAGGCGAGTTGAAGCTGCAGCCCGGCGCCGCCAGCGAGGCAAATCTGCCGGCAGCGCCAGCCTGGAGCCCCCTGGCCAGTGGCGATGCTGAGTTGGATCGGCTCTGGCGCCTCAATCTCAAGGATGAAGCCTGGGAGACCTGGCGCACGCAGAGGGGCACACCGGAGTTGCGCGACAGCCGCGATCTGCTGCTGGAGGGACGGCTGCGCCAGGCGGTGGGCGATGACTGGACCGGATTGCATCAACTGGAGGAGGCCAGCGCCCAATTGCGACCCGATCAATGCGAGCTGCTGCCGGCGATCGAGCGGGGGTTGCATCCGGTGCGCTTCGTCGACGACTTTGCCGCCGGAGCCACCGGAGCGCGCTTGCAGCCCACGGTGCCCCTCGGCGTGGCACGGCAGGAATCCCGCTTCACCCCGGGGGTCCAATCCGCAGCGGGGGCGGTGGGTCTGATGCAGCTTCTTCCCTCAACCGCCAGCGAGCTGGCGGGCCGGCCGATCAGCGGCGAGGCCCTGAAGGAACCGGCCCTGAACACAGCCCTGGGATCGCGCTATCTGCGCCAGTTGCTGGATCAAACCAAGGGCAATCCCTTCCTGGCGGTAGCCAGCTACAACGCCGGCCCCGGGGCGGCCCAGGGCTGGGTGACACCCCTGCTGCAGGCCTCCCCAGAGCTGTGGGTCGAAGCGATTCCCTTCCCCGAAACCCGCCTCTACGTCAAAAAGGTGTTGGGCAACATCTGGAGTTATCAGCAGACGCGCCCGCCGAGTTGTTGAGGGGGTAACGAGCTGTTGAATGCTGGCGAGTGTGCCAGGGGTGCAAGAGACACGGAGTTCAAGCGCCCCAGGCCAAGTGGATGGCAACAAGGTGTTGGATCCCATGCTGTTATTGATGCGTATGCCGATACTTGTGGCCAAGCTAAATTCTGCCGATTCCTCAATTTTTTGTTGCTTAGATCATGAAAACCTTTGGCTGTGGGCAAGGATTGTTGTTGGTTGCACTTCAGTTGTTAGCCATGGCTGCCTTGGGATCACCCCCGGCTGCTGGCGAAATCCCGCAGACTCCCATCAGTTCCATGGCCGACTATCAACCGGTGCCTCTTGGCAGGCTGGCAGAGCTGCGTGATCAAGACCCGAAACGATTAGTCATCAGGGCATTTGATCATGGTGAACGGCCCCACACGGAAGGGCTTCGGCAGGAAAGTATTCTTGTAACCGATCACGGACATCAGGCCGAAGTGCTATTGCAAATTGTTGGTCTGATGGATGATTCAGTGCTCGGAATACGTTATCGATCGGAGCTTGAAATGGAGGGTGATTCCTGGAAGTTTGTGCGGGTTGGTAGGCAGTCGATCTGCAGACCCGGGCGAGGGCATCAGGAATGGTCGGCGTCGCCATGCCGGTAAAGCGTGATTCAGGCGACAATCATGCAGTCACCAAGAATTCAAGTCTTGAATACGCTGACTCGACTCCCCCCAATGCCACGCTACCGGTAGTGTAACCATAGGTCCATCCGAAGATGTGACCGCAAAGCCATGGCCCAAGAAGGGCGCCGTGGGAGTAGCCAGCCCGAGCGCGCCAACGTGCGTTCGTCAGTCGACAATTGCGGCGCAAGTGAATGGCATTCTTAGCTAACCGCTTCCCGAACGTCGAAAGTCGAAGGAGAAGCTCTGATCACCATTAGTTTGAACAAGATATGTTTGGGGATGCCTCAAGCTCAAGGGCTGGCAACTGGGAAGACCATCATTGTGATCCGATGCTCAGGAAGTTTTGGTGATGCAAGCTGTGCGGGGTTGTTCTAATCAATGGAAGGTTTCCAAGGCCCACGTAACATTTGCTACCAAGATTGGCAATCAATGCTGCCTGGGGATAGCGGGCGATTGGCCTAACTTCTGGGCAAGTTCCCATTTCGCGTCCCTTGGTCCTTTCCCGCCACTCCTCCAGGCGCAATGGCCTGCTCTTGCTGCCAGCTGCCGTGATCCTTGGCGGCGGCGGCCAGCTGCTGGCATTGGCCCAGGGGGCCCAGAGCCAAACACGGGAAGTGCGGGAAGTCAACGTCTATTCCGGACGCCACTACAACACCGACAAGCGCCTCTATGCACGCTTCACCCAGCAGACTGGCATCAAGGTGAACCTGTTGGAGGGCAAGGATGACGAGCTGATCCAGCGCCTGCGCAGCGAAGGCAGCAACGCCAAGGCCGATTTGCTGGTGCTGGTGGATGCGGCCCGCCTCTACCGGGCCCAGCAGGCCAACCTGTTCCAGCCGATCCGCTCAAGCCAGCTCAACAGTGCCGTGCCCGCCAATCTGCGGGATTCTCGCGGCCGCTGGTATGCCCTCACCCGCCGCGCCCGTCCGGTGATCGTCAATGCGGCGCTAGTGAAACCCAGCTTGATCCGCACCTATGCCGACCTGGCGCGGCCGGAACTGAAGGGTAAGTTGTGCCTGCGCGATCGTTCCAATGTTTATAATCAATCCCTGGTGGCCGATCAGCTGATTCAGCGTGGCCAGGCCGCAACCAAAACCTGGTTGGCGGGTCTGGTGGCCAATGTCAAGCAGCCCTACTTCTCCTCGGACACGCCGATCGCCCGTGCCGTCGGCAGGGGTGAGTGCGGTGCCGCCATGGTGAACCATTACTACCTGGCCCGATTGTTGGCTGCCGACAGCAGTGCCGCCGACCAGGCCGTAGCCGCCAAGGTGACCGTGGTTTGGCCCAAGCCCACCCACGTGAACGTCTCCGCCGGGGGGGTCACCCGCTACGCCCGCAACCCCCAGCAGGCCCAAAAGCTGCTGGAATTTCTCGTCTCCCCCAGCTCCGGTGAGGGCTATGCGGCCGCCAACAATGAATATCCACTCAGGGGTTGGGGCAACAACCCGATCCTGAGGCGATTCGGCAACTTCAGTGCCGCATTGGTGAACATTGAGCAAATGGGTAGGCGCAATGCCGAGGCCGTGCAGCTGATGGGCCAGGCTGGCTGGCAGTAGGTGTTCCTGCACTTGAGCGGTAGAGCTTCCCCAGCGGCCAGGGCAATTTTGAACACCCCCGGGCTGGATGAATACGCCGCCGCTAAACCAGCCCTGGGCAGGAGTTGGCTGGTGCTGCTGGTGCTGCTGATCGGTCTGCTGGCCCTGGCCCCCCTGGCGGCCCTGCTGCGTGACGCCCTATTCAGCACTGAACCCGGGGACGCCGGCATCGGCGCCGCGGGCCTTGGCGCCGCGGGCCTTGGCGCCGATGCTGCTGCCCAAATTCGCGGCACGTTGCTGTTGGTGGCTGGCGAGGGCTTGCTGGGCACCGTGCTGGGCACGGCCACTGGCTGGCTCACAGCGGTCTGTCGCTTCCCGGGCCGCCGCTGGCTGCGCATGGCCCAGTTGTTGCCATTGGCTTGCCCTGCTTATTTGTTGGCGGCCAGCTTGATCGATTGGGGTAGCCAAAACGGCATCCGCATCTATGGATTCTGGTGGGCGGTGCTGCTGCTCAGCCTGGCCAACTACACCTATGTGTTTTTGCTCAGCACCGAGAGTTTTTCGACCAGTGGCCGCCAGCTGCTGGAGGCTTGCCGCAGCTTGGGGGTGGGGCCCTGGCAGAGTTTTTGGCGGGTGGCTTTGCCGCTGGCGGCCCCCTCGATCGGCGCCGGTGTGGCCCTCAGCGCCATGGAGGTGGTGAATGAATTGGGGGCGGTGAGGCTGCTGGGGGTGCCGAGCCTGTCGGCGGGAATTTTGAATCGCTGGCAAATCGATGGCGACCCCCGCGGGGCGGCCCTGTTGGCGCTCACCGCCCTCGCCATCGTGGTGCTGCTGTTGGCGGCCGAACGGGCCCTAAGGCACCGCAGCCGCCGCTGGAACCTGGGCACCGGCAGCGCCAGTTGCCATGTCTGGCCGCTGTCGGGCTGGCGCGCCGCCGCTGCCATTGGCATCACCCTGCTGCCGCCGCTGGTCTGCCTACTGATCCCAGGCCTGTGGATTGTGCAGGGCTGGCAGGTGATGGCGGCGGAACCGCTGGGAGAATTGCTGGCCCTGGCGGGCCGCAGCTTTGGTCTGGCCCTGCTGGTAACGGCGATCACAGCCCTCTGCGCCCTGCTGCTGGCAATCAGCCGCCGCTGGAGTGATGGGCCTTTGGTGACTCCATTCAGCTTGATGGCGGGCCTGGGCTATGGGATTCCGGGCAGTGTGCTGGCCCTGGGCTTGCTGTTACTGGGGGGGCCGTTGCAGCTGAATCCGGTGCTGTTGCTGGTGTGGGGCTATGGGGTGCGATTCCTGGCCGTCTCCAAGCAGGGTCTCGACGCCGCCCTGGAACGAATCCCTGAGAGCATCGACGAGACGGCCACCAGCCTGGGCTGCAGCTGGTGGCAGACCCTGGGGCGCATCCATCTGCCGCTGCTGCGGGGCCCGCTATTGGTGGGTTTGTTGTTGGTGTTTGTGGATGTGGTGAAGGAATTGCCGCTCACAATGTCGCTGCGGCCCTTTGATTTCGACACCCTGGCGGTGCGGGTGTTTCAGTACGCCAGCGATGAGAGGGTGGCCTATGCCATGGCGCCGGCCCTGGTGATCATGGGCTTTGGTTTGGTGGCAGCGATCGCCTTGATCCCCTCGTTGGAGGAGCGGAGTTGAGCATGAACGGCGAACCCAACGCCCCCCACCTGCAACTGCGGGATGTCTGGCACCGCTACGCCGCGGGAAATAGCCATCGCCACGCCCATGGCGGCAGCGGCAGCGGCTGGACCCTGCGCCAGATCGATCTGACGCTGCAGCGGGGCGAGTTGGTGGGATTGCTGGGGCCCTCGGGTTGCGGCAAGACCACCCTGCTGCGGCTGGTGGCGGGCTTCGAGCGGCCAGCGCGGGGGTCAGTGTGGATAGGAGGATGCCAGGTGGCCGGGCCCCAGCAGTGGTTGCCGGCGGAACGGCGGGGGATGGGCATGGTGTTTCAGGACTACGCCCTGTTCCCCCATCTCGATGCCTGGCAAAATGCCTGTTTTGGATTGCGGCGCGGCCAAGACTTGGGCCGGGTGCGCTGGCTGCTGGAACTGCTGGGGCTGGAGGGCCTGGAGCGCCGTTATCCCCACCAACTATCGGGCGGCCAGCGGCAGCGGTTGGCGCTGGCTCGGGCCCTGGCCCCCCAGCCCGATGTGGTGCTGCTGGATGAACCCTTCTCCAACCTGGATGTGGATGTGCGGCTACGGCTGCGATGCGAGCTGCCCCGGGTGCTCAGCAGCGTTGGCGCCAGTGGCCTGATCGTGACCCACGACCCGGAGGAGGCGCTGGCCATCTGCGACCGGGTGGCGGTGCTGCGGGACGGGGTGTTGCATCAAATCGCGCCGCCAAGGCAGCTGGTGCAACAGCCGGCCACCGCCTTCGTGGGCCGTTTCGTGCTGCAGGCCAACCTGCTGGCCGCCCAATGGCAGGCCGACCAATTAGTAACACCGCTGGGCATCATTCCCGCCGGCCAATGGCGCTGGGCAGCAGCTGGCCAGCAAGGGGTTGGGGATCACGGCGCTGGGCAGCCATTGGCCGAGCAGCCTCTGGAGGTGATGTTGGGCCAGGAGGATTTGGAGTTGCAAAGCGATCCCCAGGGCAATTGGCAGCTGGTCAGCCGCGAGTTTCTCGGCTCGGCCTGGCTAGCCCTGCTGGAATGCCGGGGCCAGCGGCTGCGGCTGAAGCTGCCGCTGGACCACCCCTGCGAGCTGGGCATGAGCTGCCGGGTGACGCTGCGGTCCCAGGCTGTTGCCACTCTGTTTGGAGGGGGTGAAGTGGGCTGATGGCAAATGTAGGTTGAATCAAGTTCAAGGCAGATTGCTCGGACCGCGATGGCCCGATCCGCCAGCGAACCGCGTAGCCGGTCGGCAGTACTCCCTAATTGGGGGCACTGACCGTAGCTGCCAGACATGGAGTTCAGACGGCGAACTGGTGGCCGGTCTCGCACCGCCTTTGTATTCAGATAGGCCTCGCTGTGGGGATTGGCCGAAATCACCAAGGGCACGCTCTCGACCACCTCAACGCCGATTTCATCCAGCGCAGCGCGCTTACCCGGGTTGTTGGTGAGCAGCCTGATCCGGGTGATCTCCAGCCGGCGCAGGATCTCGCCAGCGGCGATGTAGCGGCGTTCCTCAGGTTCAAAGCCAAGATGGATGTTGGCATCGATCGTGTCCAAGCCAGCATCTTGCAGGGCATAGGCGCGGAGCTTGTTGACCAGCCCGATGCCTCGGCCTTCCTGGGGCAAATAAATCACGACCCCGGATCCTTCGGCGGCCATGGCGCGAATGGCACCGCGCAACTGGTCGCCACAATCACAGCGCAGGCTGCCGATCAGGTCGCCGGTAAAGCAGGAGGAATGGATGCGTGTCAGCACCGGCTGCGATACGTCCAGTATCCCGATCACGATCGCCAGGGACTCGGGGCCGCCGTGCCAGGAACGGAACGCCATGATTTGGGTGTCTTCGGCATCGTCGAGCGGCAGCCGCGTCGACGCCACTTCGGTGAACCGGCGGGCGGAATCCTTGGCGAAGTGCGCCACCGAATCGAGCCTCAGTGGCACCTGCTGGGCCCAACCAGCCCCCACCGAGGCGACCAAGAGCATCGGCATCAGTGCCGCGAGCTTGGCAAGGTCAAGGGCCGCTGCGATCACCGGAACGGCATGGCCTGTCGGACCCGGATCCAACAGCGCCTGGGGGTCCCTAGCGATCGGATCGGCCAGGGCCTTGATCTGATCAAGTGTGGCCTCAGGCTTCAGGAAGGCACTGAACACCTCCCCATCCGTCCTCAGGCCCAAGGCATCCGCCCGCGGCAACGTCATCACAAGCGCGAGAGCGCTGGTGGAGGCCGCACGCAATGAAATTAAGGTGGTTTCGGTGAGGGTCTCAATGGACGTCACAGCGACAGTGTCCATCTGACCAGGCTGGTCGATCAGGACAGCTGAGCCAGTGCGCAGCATGGTGATGGCAAGCGTGACGGCTTGGTTTCCTGCGGCGATATCCTGCCGATCGCTGGACGTTGGCGAAGGAACTTCGATGACCATGAAGGGACTTGGGACTCAACGGTGGAGATTGTCAAAACCGGCGCCGAATCCAAAGACTGAGCCCATCCCTAGATCGCCGAGATGTCGCTGAACCATGACCATCGACGCTGAAACAGCATGGATGGCGTTGCTGCTGGCACGTCATCGCTGGCAGATCGGCATCACACCGGAGCCTATCCGCCTGGCCGAAAGCGAATCAACGCTGTTGGAACTGTCGCCCAAGGGAACCTGGCGCGCATTGAGAACCACGGTCCAACCCGACGCCGCTCTGCTGCTGAATCGCTACCTGCCCCTGCTGTCATCGCCATTGGTGATTGGTCAGCTTGGGCAGAGTCTGGATGGTCGGATCGCCACCCAGAGTGGTCATTCCCACTATGTCACCGGCCCCGAGAGCCTTCTGCATCTCCATCGGCTGCGGGCCCTGGCCGATGCTGTGGTGGTGGGCGCCGGCACCGTCCTCGCCGACGATCCCCAACTGACGGTGCGGCATTGCCAGGGCCCCAACCCGTTGCGCGTTGTGCTGGATCCGGAGCGGAAACTGCCTGTGCAACGGCGGCTATTCACCGACGGCCAGGCTCCGACCCTCGTCTTGGCCGCCGTCTCGGCACCAGCCCCAAACCTGGCGGAAACCGCGCTGCTGGCTGTCTCTGACGACGGATCGGGTTTCGCGCCCGCCGATGTGCTGTCCCTGCTGGCCGCCCGCGGTGCCCATCGAATCCTTGTTGAGGGCGGCGGCATCACCGTTTCACGCTTTCTGGCGGCCGGCGCCCTGGATCAGCTTCATGTCGTGGTGGCTCCCCTGTTGATCGGCTCGGGGCGACCTGGGCTGACCCTGCCAACAATCGACCATCTCGATCAAGCGTTGCGGCCGGAGCACCGACAGGAAAGGCTCGGCGAGGATGTGCTTTACGAGCTGCATCTCCGGTGACCATGGCGCACGGATTTTGGATCGTCGCCCCGGGCCAGGGCGAATTGCGGCCGGTTCAGCTGGCCCCAGCAGGGGAAGACACGGTGACCGTCCAGATGCGCGCCAGCGGCATCAGCCGGGGCACCGAGCGGCTCGTGCTGTGGGGGCGGGTGCCCCCGAGTGAATACGAGCGCATGCGCTGCCCCTTCCAGGAGGGCCCATTCCCCTTTCCGGTGAAATACGGCTATGGCGCCGTGGGTCGCATTGAAGCGGGGCGGCGCACTGGCGAACGGGTGTTCGTACTCCATCCACACCAAGATCACTTCGTTGTGCCCGCCACCTGGGCCAGTCCCATCCCCGATGGGGTGCCCGATGCCCGCGCGACCCTGGCGGCCAACATGGAGACGGCGCTGAACGCCATCTGGGATGCCAATCTCGCGGCTGGGGAGCGGGTCGCCGTGATCGGCGCTGGCGTGGTGGGGCTGCTGGTGGCCTGCCTGGCGCAAACCACGGCCACAGCTCCGCCCCTGGTCGTCGACCCGGATCCGGCCCGGGTTGAGCTGGCGCGCTCGCTGGGCCTCGAGGCCGCGCCTGTCGCCGCTGGTGAGTTCGACGTGATCGTTCACGCCAGCGGCAATCCGGCTGGACTGGTCGCGGCCCTGGGAATTGCCGCTTTCGAAGCACGCATCATCGAGTTGAGCTGGTACGGCGACCAGCCCGTCACCCTGCCTTTGGGCGGTGCCTTCCATGCGCGCCGCCTGCGACTGATCGCATCCCAGGTAGGCCATGTCGCCCCTGCCAAACGGGCGACCACGACCCATGGCCAACGGCTCGCTCAAGCCCTGGCGCTGCTCGTCGATCCCCGCTACGACCTGTTGCTCGGACCCCGCATCGGCTTCACGGAACTACCTGCCGCCCTGCCGGCGCTGCTGGAAACCAACTCCGGGCGACCGCATATTGTGGTCGAGTATTGAATCGTCGGATCCGAAGTTGTACAGCTTGACCGTCTGCAATCATTTCATGATTGCCCATAGTTTCCGCGGCGAGGTCTTCGGCCCTGCGCAGAGATTGCATGGGGCGACCTATGCGGTGGAGCTGAAGATCCAGGCCCCAACCCTCGACGCCCATGGCCTGGTCGCCGACATCGGTCGACTGGAGGTGATGCTGAAGACGATCATTGATGATCTCAACTATCGCAATCTCGACGACGAACCCGCCTTTGCAGGGGTCAATACCACCACCGAATATTTAGCTGGCGAACTCTGGCAACGCGCACGCCTGGCCATCACCGCAGGCGCATTGGAGCCTTCACCGCCGCCTGAATCGATGAAGGTGACGCTGCGGGAATCTCCCACGGCCTGGGCGGCCTACGGCGCCCCGCTGCGATGAACCGCGCGGCCTGCAATCCATTGGCTCTGGCACCATGACGGGTTTTTCATCCGAGTGGCTAGCGCTGCGCGAACCCTTCGACGTCGCCGCCCGTGACGATGGACTCGCGACCTCCTTCTTGGCGCAGGTGGCCCAAAATGCCCCCATTGTCGACCTAGGGGCCGGTGCGGGCTCAAACATCAGCCGATTGCGCACCCTGGCGGGGGATGGGGGGCGCCAGCTGATCTGGCGCCATGTGGACAACGATGGTGCCCTGCTCGCGGTGGCGCGCGAGCGCTTCAGCGGCGATGCGGCAGTGAGCATCGCGCAACTTGACATTTCCCTTGCCCTTGAGGAGGCCCTGGAGGGTGCCGCAGCCGTGACCTGCGCCGCGTTGCTCGATTTGGTTTCGGCGCCTTGGATCAACCGACTGGCCGACCACCTCGCCAGCAAGCGGCTGCCCCTGCTCGCGGTGCTCACCTACGACGGACGCATGGAATGGAGCCTTGCCGACCCCTCTGATCCCGTCCTGGCCCAGGCCTTCCATCGAGACATGCTTACCGACAAGGGTTTTGGCCCTGCCCTTGGCCCCGATGCCGCCTTCGCCCTCGAAACGGCCCTGCGAACCCGCGGCGCAGCTACACAGCTCCGCGACAGCTACTGGCGCATCGCCGCCAGCGACAGCGCCATGCTCACCGCCATGAATGCCAGCCTCAGCGAAGCGGCCTTGCGTTCCGCCCACGGCACAGAAAGGAACGCCATTGCGGATTGGTCGGCGCGTCGCGCCCGTCAAATCGATGCAGGCGAAGTCGCCCTTGTTGTTGGCCATCAAGAGCTGATGGCTACCTGGCCTTAAAGCGACCCTTGAGGCAAACCAAGAGTTTCAGCTAAAGCTATCAAAAAGACCCCAATTGCCAAAGGCAAGGGGCCATGTTGATGCAAACCATTTCGTAGTCGCCGCAACTGCAATCAGCCGCGTACAGCGTTTGAATTCGCGCCTTTGCTCGCTTTGATGCGCTTCCTCAGCTGACGGCTGCTGCCGAAGGCGGCGGCGACGCCGAAGAGGGGGAGGGGGCTGGGGGCTGCCGGAGTGGCCTTAGCCCAAATCACTCCTGCATTGGAGGGCAACACGCCACCTCCAGCCAAACCGCCTCCCAAATAGCTTGGATCGCTCTCAAATGTCGATTGAACAGCATCGGTTCCGTAAAAACCGTCGTAGGATATAGTAAATGAGAAAAAAGGCCCGAAACAAGTAGGGACCCCAGCCTCCTTAGGGCACAAGCCAATCAGATCATTGGGGAAACCAAGATTTCCTCCCACTGCTTGAGCAAATTTGCTTGCCAACAAACCATTGCCGTACCAAGGCATCACACCCCCATTAGCCGCAGTAGCGAATTTGCTGATGTTGTCGTTGTAGCTTCCGGTAAATGTGGTCACATCCCAAGGTTGTCCTCCCACAGTCACAACCAAGGCCTGGGCCTGACCCGCATTCAAGCCGATGCCACCAATAGCAAACAGGACAGAAAGGGCCAGCTGACGTCCGATTCCGCCGCCTGAGGAGCGGGAAATTCTTTCCAATGAAGCGCAACGCTTGAAGGGCTGGGAATACATAACAGGAAGAATGCATTAAGATGGCAATTAGACTGTTCATTGTCCATCACTTCAAGTAGGCCCCAGGCCAAGGCGAGCGGAGAGGGATCAACTTAAAAATTTCGCTTTTCCGGACTTCCTTGAAGAAATACCCACTCAAACCCTAAGAAAATCCTGAGGCTGACATGCCGCTTTCTTTCTACGAATAAAATAACTTTTTTCAACAACACCACGCTACCGGTAGCGTGCCGATCGGGCCCTCCAAAGAGACACTCGCAGGGCCATGGCCCCAGGCAAGTCACAAAGACCCATACCTAAGGCCAGAACCCAAGACGAGGCTTTTGCTCCAACGCGGGCACCCAGATCTCTGGCGGATGTGCACCCCTGCTTAACCACCAGAGGGCTCCGATGCCCCCTGTATCGCTTTGCAGCGGAAGCCGATGGGGCGGGTTTGACCTGTACGTTGAAGCTCTAAATTTTAGTCGTTCCCGTTGATTTGGGGCCTCGCTGCGGGCCGCCATTGCCACCATGAATCGGCGTCATCTTCTGCGAAACTTTGGCCTGAGTCTGGCTGTCCTGCCCACGATTCAGGTGGGTAAGTCTCTGGGGCAGGGAATGATCCAGCGGCCGATTATTGAGCTGACGGGCCCACGCAAACGACTGAGTGTGGATGCTTTTCGGGCCAGTCCCGATGGCGTGACTCGCTCTGTGATGGGCTACGGCGGCCAGTTTAGTGACGGGTAAGGGATCGGGAACCCATTGGATTCGCGCCACCACAGGCACGGGTCAAACGATCCAGGCGGTCTTGCGCTATGGCGACTCTGACCCGATTGAACCAACGATTGCCACCCAGCCTCAAGCCAATCCCTGGGGGTCCAAATTTCTCGCCCCCTCCCAGTTGCGCAGCCCTGGCCCAGTGCCGCTCGCCAAGGCTCCCTATCGGGAGATTCCAATGTTGATTGAGGGTCCTTTCCCCGTCTATCGCTGGACCGTGAATGGTGAGACCTACCCCAAGACAACTCCCATCAAAATCAAGAAGGGAGAGGTGGTTCGCATGCGCTTCATCAATCGCACCAACATGGAGCATCCCTTCCACATCCATGGCCACTCCTTCTATGTTCTTGGGGCTCCCGATGAGCTGAATCTCAACGACCCTCCCTACAAAGACACGGTCAACGTCTGGCCCAACAGTGAATTGGTCGTTCTCTGGCAGGCCACCAATCCCGGCCATTGGATCTTCCACTGCCACGTCGAATGGCACATCGCCGGCGGCATGGCGTCCCTGATTCACATCGACTAGGCACCTGCTCAGCAGCGGATTCACATCAAATCGGGCAGCGCCACCAGCCAGCGGCTGCCCACTCCCAAGAGCAAGGGGACCAGGCTCGCCACCAACCAGGGACGCCAGGCTTGCTGGAGCAGTCGCCGCAACAGCAACGCGGATCCCCCGACCCCGACCACAACCACCAGGGTCTGGCAGAAGCCGATCACATGGGGATCGGCGCTCCAGGAGGGCACGCGGGCGGCCCATTCGGGCCAGCGGGGGGAGAGGCTGACGCTCAGCAGCTGGCCCGCTTCGGCCATGCCCAAAGCCAGGTGCTGGGCCAGCATCGCCGCCCATAGCAACGGCAGCAGGGCATAGAGCCCCAAAGTCAGCGATCGCTGCCGCCCAGGACCCGCCAGGCCCCAGGTGCCCAGCATCAGGGCGGCGGGCAGGGCCAAGGCCACAGCGGCAAAGGCCATCCGCGCCAGCAGGGGCCCTTCATCGAGGCGCAGGGGCGCCAGGGGGAGAGCGCCAAGAAGCTTCTGCCAACTATGCAGGCAAAGCCCCCCGGCCAACACCAGAATCAGCCCCGCTTCCCCGGCGGGAGGCTGCATGTCCTTCTGCAGATCGGCCGCCGGGGGCCGCAGCCGCAGGCTGACGGAGCGATGCGGACAGGCCTGGGCGCAGGTGAGGCAGAGCACGCAGTTGCGGTTGTCGTTGAGATGGGCGGGATGGGTGCCGAGGGGACAGCCCGAGGTGGCCAGCCCCTCGCCTTCCGCCGGCCCCCCCTTGAAGCAGGCATAGGTGCTGCAACTGCCGCTACAGGTGCCGGCCTGGGCCCGCAATTCGCTGATCGCCAACTTGGCGAACAGGCCGTTCATGCCCCCCACCGGGCAGAGATGGCGGCACCAGAAGCGTTTTTCGAAGCGCAACGAACTGATGACCGCGCCGGCCGTGATCAAAAGCAAAAGGGCGCTGCTCTGCCAAGCACTGTTTTCGAGGCCCCCGACGGCCTCCCAGAGCAGGATGGCGGCGAAGCCCCCCGCCAGAACGGGCGCAGCCCAGCGGTCGGTTTCGCCCCGCGGCCAGCGCTGGGGCTGCCAGCCCAGTCTCCGGGCCAGCCCCTGCACGATCTCCCCCCACACCATGAAGGGGCAGAACGAGCACCAGAGCCGACCCACCAGGGGGAAGCCCAGCAGGATCAGGGGCCACCACCAGGCCCAGAACAGATTGAGGCCTCCGTTGTGCTGGCGATCCTGGGGGCCCAACCAAAGCCAGAGATTGACCAGCACGAACACCCAACTCACCACACCGAAGAGCAGGGTGTTCCAGAACCGTGGGGCCCGCATCCAGCCCCGCAGTTGCGGTTTCCAGCGCCACAGATCGAAGCGGGCCCGCTGGGCGCGGCGCTGGATCCAGAACACATCCTCGGGAAGCTCGGCGGGATAGGTGGCGGCGCACTGGCGCATGGCCCGATCCACCAGTTGCATCAGCTCGCGGACATTGCCCGGGAAGTCGTAGGTCTGCAGGCGCTTGATCTGGGCCTCACTGACCTGGGGCGGACGGGACCAGCCCAGGCTGCGGGAGCGCTGCCGCACCCCATAGCGAATCCATTCGCCCAGATCCTGGCGACGCACGCGCAAAGGAGGAACCCGGATCTGCCGGCAGATCGAATCCAGATCGGCGGCGGTGCTTTCGCTGGTGAACAGGACCCGCCCCCGGAACTGGCGTGCATCAGCCGGGTGCCCCACCGGCGACCAGCTGCCGCTGCGGGCCAGTTCCACCAAGGCGGGCCGCAGGTCCGGATCGGCCCGATCGATCTGATCGAGCAACAGGGCCCCATCGTCCAGACATTCCAGCAGGGAGGGCGATTCACCACCGGTTCCGAACAGGTCGGACCCATCGGGTCGCAACAGGGCGCAATTGAGCCGCACCATCAGTTTCTGGCGGGCCGGGGAGCCGAAATGCACCAAGGCCGCGATGTTGTCCTTCTCCAACCCCGGTTCGCCGCTGATCAGCACCGGCCGGGCCGGGCCATCGGCCGCAGCGTCCTGAATCGCGGCCTTCAGGGTCTGGGCGTAACGGCTCTGACCGACGATGCCGCGCCGCACCTTGCCGACCAGATAGGGGCTGAGGCGATGCAGACAGGCCGCTGACAAATAGGGGGCGCTGGCTGGCTGGCGCGTTTCCATCAAAGGCCCCTGACTGAGCCCATTGTGGGCGCCGATAATGACGGAGCTTGCTTCTGTTCACGATGGCTCTGACGCTTTACGGCGGTGCCCGCAGCCGCGCCTCAATGGTGCGCTGGTACCTCAACGAGAAGGCCATCCCCTGCCAGTTCCAGCCGCTGGACATGCAGGCCGGTGAGCATCGTCAGGAGTCCTTCCTCGCCATCAACCCCTTCGGCAAAGTGCCAGCTCTGGTTGATGACTCCTTCCAGGGACCCGACGGCGGCCCCCTGAAACTCGCCGAAAGCGGCGCGATTCTGCTGCATCTGGCCGAGAATCACGGCAACGAATTCGGCGGCGATCCGAGCCGGGCGGCCGCCCTGCGGTCCCTCAGCCAACAGTGGGTTCTCTATGCCAACGCCACCTTGGGGCCGGCGATGTTCCAGGCCGCTGATCGTCCCGATGATCTGGCGCGCCAGCTGGCGGTACTGAACCATCGCCTCAGCCAGAACACCAGTCTTCTCTCAGGGACCTGGGGACCCGTGCCCTGGGGGGCGGCCGATTGCGCCGTGCAGTCTTACCTCGCCTATCTGCCGATGTTCTGCGCTGGCGTCGACCTCAGTCCCTATCCCGCTGTGCAGGCCATGATCGGCGCCACGAATCAACGCCCCGCCTACCAGGAGGCGATGGGATCCCGATGAGACGGCTGCTGCGCTGGCCCTGAAGACGCCCTCAGTCTTGACGTTCTTGGGTCGGACAAGAGAAGCTTGCGGCCATGGAATTGCGAGCGCGGTCTGCGTGCTGAAGAACCGCCCGACCCTCCCGGTCCGCCCAGCTAATCCTGCCTCACCCCCACGGTTTCGAAAGCCCACAGCCCCGGAGCCCTCCAAGGCCACTCCTGTGCTGGTCGACACCAAGAACAAGCGCCCCCCCCGTCGGGCAAGAACTCGCTTTCGGCCTCTCCTGATCGGTCTGGCGCTGGTGGCCGGAGCCATCACCGTGGCGCCCTGGTTGCCCCAGACCTCTTCACGGCGCCGGCCCAATCTGCCCAGCGGTGTGGTCACGGAAAGCCGCGGCTTCCTTTATCGCACCGATCCGGAAACCTTCGCCCTGGCGATTGATCCCCGCCAAATTCGCTTCGATCTTTTCGAGGGCTGGGATCGCGAAAGCGAAGCCTATGCCGACAGTGGCGCTCTGGCCTACCTATCCGGCCCGATGTATGAGCGTCACGTTGGCGATGATGGTGGGGAAATCGCTGTTCCCCTGGGTGATCTCAAGTTGGGGGATCGTGTCTGGCGCGGCGATAATCGCACCGCCTCACGCCAGCGCGCCTTCATCGGTATTCGTCATGACGGCACTGTTACGTTTGGCTTCGGCGAACTGACCGCGGAGCGCGAGAAGGAATTCGATACATTTATTGGCGGTCTGCATAGCCTTTACAACGATGTTGAGAGCCCGCCCGAGAGCTATCGCGGCGCCTACAGCATCAGCATGGGCCAGCAGATTCGTTATTTTCTGCCCCGTATTCGTATTGTGATTGGCTTGCTACCCGATGGCAAGATCGAGGCGTTGATGAGTCGCGACGGCCTCACCCTTGAGCAGACCAAGGATCTGGCCCGCCGCCATGGCATGGTGGCCGCCTATCTGCCCGATCACGCGTCCAAGAGCAGATTCATCGTACCTGGATACAAGGGATTCAGTGAAGAAGATGCCAATTGGATCAGTGGTGGTGCCACCAGCTTTGTGCATGTGCCCTACATGCTGCGTCTCAGTCAGCGCCCCTTGCCCCTGACGGGCTCTCTCTTGGGGTCTGTGACCCGCCATTTGCCCCACCCCACTGGCTGCAGCAGCGTGTCCAGCTGCGTCAGCCAGTGGGGTGGGGCCGTTCTCGATCACGGCCTGGCCGGAGTCAATCGGTTGATGGATCAGGTGGTTGATCCCTTGGCCCGCATGGTCTGGGCCCCACGCAGCGGCCCCGGGCCCAAGGTCAAAGCGCCCGCTCAGGGGGCTCCGATGCGCGAACCGGTCATCACGGCCGATCCCCAACCTGTGCAGCAGCGGCAACACAACGAATTGCAGGCGGCGCCTGAGGCTCCTGTGCCGCCTGAGGGCGATGCCAATGGCTCTGGCCGCGAGCCGGAGCGCCCCCGCGCCGCTCCCGATCAGGCACCGGCCACGGCTGATACGGCACCACCGTCGCGGGACAGCCCCAATCCGGAACGATCCTCCAGCCCGCCTGCCGCCAGCGATCGTCCCGGTTCAGATCGCCCCGGTTCAGATCGTCCCAGCGCCGAACGTTCCGGTTCTGATCGACCCAACTCCGAACGCCCCACGCCCGAACGTCCAGGAGCCCGGGCCGTCGATCCCCCCGCACCGGTGTTGCCCGGCCCCGCGGCGCCCACCCCCTCGCGAACCGAGCCCAAAGCCCCTGCCCCCGCACCTGAAGCGCGACGATCGGCGGAGCAGGCGGCCCCCAAAAGCGAACGGTCCGGCCCCCCGCCCCTGCCGCCCCTGCCTCCTCCACCCCTGCCACCCCTGCCGGCTGGATCAGGGGCGGGTGCCCCAACGCCTTAGCCCTGGGCGGCCAAGGCCCGCACCACATCGCCCCGGGTCAGAACTCCCACCACCTGCGATTGGTCATCCAGCACGAACAGCCGCTGGGTGCTGCTTTCGTGCAATTGCTTGGCCGCGGTGGTCAACGGGGTGCCGCTGGGGCAAGTGTGCGGATGGCGGCCCATGACGTCGGCCACCTGACTGCCCAGCACCTGATGCACCTGGCGATCCCAGTTGAGGGGATTGCGCAGGTAGATGACCGCATCCAGAAGCATCACGTAGGGGCCGGTGTCGAGGCCGCTCTCACGAACCATCAGTTGCTGTTCCGTCAATTCACCCACCAGCGTTCCGGCTTGATCGAGCACCGGCAGGCCACTGATGTGGTGATCGCTCATCAGTTTCACCGCATCCTGAAGCGGGTTGTCTCCGCGCACACTCAGCACCGGGGTGCTCATGACGTCGTTGACGAGGGCCTGGGAGATCATCGGCCAATTCCGGCGGCGTCATTCCATTCTTAGGTGAGGGACCATTCCTGGGTGCGGGCCAGCCGTACAGGGTGCGGGGCTTTAGCCCGTCGTCCGGCGGGGCAGGATGGGTGGGTCTTCTCTGGTGTGGTTGTCCTGCGCCGCCTCGCCGATTTCCTGACGATCCTGAGGGCCTGCCTGGGACTGCCCCTGCTGCTCGCTCTTGGCGCCGACCAGGCCATCCTGGCCTGGTTTCTGCTTATTTTCGGCGCCTTCACCGACGCCGCCGATGGCCTCCTGGCCCGTCGCTCCGGAGGCGGATCGGTCTGGGGGCACGCCTCGATCCCCTCACCGACAAGATCTTCATCTGCGCCCCCCTGCTATGGCTCGCCGCCCAAGGGCGCCTGCCCCTGCCGGCCGTCTGGCTTTTGCTGGCCAGGGAGTTGTTGATCTCCGGCTGGCGGGCCGGTCAGGGCAGCGGTGGTCCGGCCTCCTTGAGCGGCAAGGCCAAGACCGTGCTGCAATTTGCCTCCCTGGCCCTGCTGTTGTGGCCCGCCGCCTGGCCCCTGGCTGACTCGATCTGGCGCCTGGGTTGGTGGTTGTTCTGGCCATCCTTGCTGCTGGCCCTGCTCTCGGCGCTCAGCTACCTTCGCGCCCCCTCCGGGCCAGGCGATCGACACGCCTGAAAGGTAGGGAGCCCAGCCATTCGCGCAGGGCCCTCTGGGTGTGGGCCACGCCCCACGGCGCTGGGATCAGGGTGATCAGACGATCTCCCAGGGGTTGGGGCGGGCCGACTCGCCCGGCTGAGGCGCCCCCTTGAGGGAGGTGAGCTGCGCTCATCACGGGGATGACGACCAATCCCCCCTGGCTGTAATGGCCCATGGCGCGGGCGAGATGGTACCCATCGCTCACCAGCAGGATGCGGTGCCACCCCCTTTGCCGCGCCAACGCGGCCAGGGCGCGGCCCCCCTCGGCCGTGGTGCGGCTCTGCTGCTCGAGCACCAACGCATTGGGCTCCAGGCCCGCCATGACGATCAGTTGGTCGAGGGCCGCTCGGTTGGTGGGATTGACCTGGCCGGAGAACACCAGCACCGGCGCCTTGCCCAGCCGGTGCAACTCAAGGGCCCTCAGGTCCCGCCAGGGAAAGCCTCCGCTCAGGCTCACGATCGCGTCGGCGGTGGGCAGATCCGCCAGGGCGGAGACGGGGACACGCCGTTCGATCTGACGCAACAACCGATCTCCCAGGGCTGGGGTTCCCAGGGCCCAGAGCCCCGCCAGGATGGTGCCGGCGAGGAGCCGGTCGGGCCCATGGGGCAGCAGCAGGGCGAGGCCGGCCAGCAGGAGTCCGGCCGGTAGGGGCATCAGCAGCTGACCGAGCAATTTGTAGAGCAGGAAGCGGATCTTCCCTGGGCGCCGCATCACCAATCAGGCGCTCATGGCCAGCATGCGTTCGATGGGCACCAAGGCGCGACGGCGCAGGTCCTCGTCGAGTTCGATAGCGGGTTGCCCGTGCTGCAGGCAGCTCCACAGCTTTTCCAGTGTATTGAGACGCATGTAGGGGCAGGCGTTGCAACTGCAACCATCCGCCCCCGGCACCTCAAAGAAGGACTTGTGGGGAGCGCGCAGGCGCATCTGATGCAGGATCCCAGGTTCAGTCAGCACGATGAAACTGGACGCTGGACTGGATTGGGCCCGCTGCAACAGACGGCTGGTGGAGCCGATGAAATCAGCCAGATCCAGCAGATGCTGTTGGCATTCGGGGTGGGCGATCACCTCGGCTTCGGGGTGCTCCTGCCGGAGCCGCAACAGGCTTTCCTCGCTGAAGCTTTCGTGAACGATGCAACTGCCGGGCCAAAGCGTCAGGGGCCTACCGCTCTGGCGGGCGACCCAGCGCCCCAGGTTGGCGTCGGGGGCAAAGAGGATCGGACGCTCGATCGGGAGTTGCTGGACGAGCTGAACGGCGTTGCTGCTGGTGCAGATCAGGTCGCTCTGGGCTTTAACCGCCGCCGAACAGTTGATGTAACTGACCACATAGTGATCTGGATGTTGGGCGCGAAAGGCGGCGAAGGCATCGGCGGGACAACTGTCGGCCAGGCTGCAGCCGGCCTCCCGATCCGGCAACAGCACGGTTTTACCGGGATTGAGGATTTTGGCCGTCTCGGCCATGAAGTGAACCCCGCAGAAGACGATCACCTCGGCGTCAGTGGCTGCGGCTTTGCGGGCCAGTTCAAGAGAATCGCCAATGAAATCGGCGATGTCCTGGATCGCGTTGTCTTGGTAGTAGTGGGCCAGGATCACCGCCTTTCGCTCCCGCTTGAGCGTGGCGATGGCATCGGGCAGATCGGCCGCCGTTGGGGCGTCGCTGAGCGAGGCCCGGGGGATTGCGGTCTGGGTGAAGACCATCCGACTCCCTGGTTCAGGCAGGATGCATGCACCCTAGGTAGTCATGGATTTGGCTGTTCTTTTGCCCCAGCGGCGTGCCCAGTGACCCCCGGTCGGTTCTGCGGCTGGCGATTGCCGGAGACATCCACGACCAGTGGAACCACCACGACCATGAGCTGTTGCGCTGGTTGCGGCCTGATGCCCTGCTGGTGGTCGGTGACCTCAGTGAGGGGGGCCAGCGGATCGCCGGCATGCTGCAGCAGGTCGAGATTCCGCTGGCCTGTGTGCTCGGCAACCATGACAGCGGCAAGGATCCCACCGGTCGAAGGCTCGAACAACAGCTGGAGATCCTTGGCCAGCGGCACTGCGGCTGGCGTTTGCGAGAACTGAGTCCCCCGGGGCTGTCGGTGGTGGGGGGGCGACCAGGCACCGCCGGTGGCGGTTTCAAAATCTCCCAGGCCGTGCGTTCGGTGTTCGGACCGATGAGCCTGCACGAATCAGCCGAACGGATTCGATCGGCCGCCATGGCGGCCGATCCGGCCCTGCCCTTGGTGATGCTTGCCCATTGCGGCCCCAGTGGCCTGGGCAGCGAGGCGGCGGATCCGTGCGGACGCGACTGGAAGTTACCGGCCTGCGATTGGGGTGATCTGGATCTGGCGCTGGCGATTCACCAGATTCAGCAACAGCGGTCGGTGGCCCTGGTGGTGTTCGGACACATGCACCATGCCCTGCGCCGCGGGCGAGGGGAGCGGCGCAGTTTTCGCATGGATGGCCGTGGCACGGCCTATCTGAATGCCGCCTGCGTGCCACGCCATGGTGTCGATCAGCGCGGTCGGGCGCTGCACCACTTCAGCTGGGTGGAATTCGATGCCGCCGGGCGTTTGTTGGAGGCCTCGCATCGCTGGTTTGGCAGCGGTGGCGAGTTGCACTATGAGCAGACGCTCTGGTCGGCGCCGCCGGATCTGGAACCGTTGGCTCTGCCAGCGGCTCCAGCCAATGGCCGCGGCGGTCGTGACCCCGCCCAACTGTTGCGACGATGCTGATCTATGCCTGCATCAGTGCCCACGGCTTCGGCCATGGCTCCCGTTCGCTGGCGGTGCTGGCCGAAGTGGCCGCGCTCCGTCCCAACTGGCGGCTGGTGCTGTCGACGGCTCTGCCTGACTCCTTTCTGAGCCTGGGCATGGGCGCGGTGCCTTTTGAGAGTCGTCCCTGCCGTTGGGATGTGGGTGTGCTCCAGGCCGATGCGCTGGGGGCCGATCCGGAGGCCACCTTGCTGGCGTTGACGCAACTGGAGCGGGACCTGCCGGCGCAGCTGGATCAGGAGGCGGCCTGGTTGATGGCCCAGGGACAACCGGTGCTGATCATGGCGGATGTCCCTCCAGCGGCGGCCCTACTGGCCGACCGTCTGGATGCCCCCCTGGCCTGGTTGGCCAGCTTCGGTTGGGAGGCCATCTATGGGCCGATGGGGGACGCCTTCGCCCCGTGGGCCCAGCAGTGCCGAGATCTCTATGGCCGCGGCGCCCTGCTGTTGCACTGCCCCTTGGCGATGCCCATGGAGTGGGGCGTGCCCGAGATCCACCTGGGGGTGGTGTGTTCGCGGCCGCGCCAGCCCCTGGCGCCCCTGGCAGAGCGGCTGTCGCTGGCGCCGGATCGTCAGCGCAACGTGCTGCTCTGCTTTGGCGGCCTGGGGCTGGCCATTGATCCAGCCGCCCTAAGCCGCTGGCCCGAGCATGTGTTCATCGGGCCGGATCCAGCCTTGGCGGACCTCGAGAATGGCCGGGTGCTGCCCGCCGATTGCCGCCCTCTTGATGTGATGCCCCTGGTGGCCCGGATGGTCACGAAGCCCGGCTTCAGCAGTTTCTGCGAGGCCTTCAGCCAGGGCGTGGGCCTGCACGTGGTCGAGCGCCATGGATTCGCTGAGGCGGCTGTGCTGGAGCGGGAGTTGCGGCGCCACGGCCAGCACCGTTGGCTGAGTCAAGCGGCCTTCCATGCCGGGGATTGGCAGTTGGATCAGCCCCTGCTGCCCCCGCAGGAGGGCCCCCTGGCCCTGGATGGAGCGGCGCAGGCGGCGGCAGCGCTGGTGGCCCTGGGGGAGGGGAGATCAGGAATTTCGATCAGTCAGGAGCCAAGGTTTTAAAACTCTGTCTAACAAACTTCGCTGATTCCGCTTGCTGACAGTGATCAGAAGCCTTTGCGTGATTGTTGATACAGGTGGACGCTTGTGTGACCGTCACAGTCACGATGGCCTTCTCAGAGATTGTTAGGCAAATTGGCGCATCGTTTGTTTTATTCCATTACGACCTCTCGAGCTGCCCATTTCAGAAGAAAAGTTCCTGACACTCCTCGCTGTTGCATAACTTTTCTCCCCTGAGCTCGATTTGAAATCCGACTCCTCCTGCCTCCTCACCGGTTTCCAGGCGTCGGAACGTCCCTTTGCTTGAAACGTTTTGTCGATTCACCAGCACTCCCGCCTGGCCTGCCTGCTGTTGTCTGCTGCCGGCCTTTTGTTTTCGGGGCCAGCCTTTGCCAGTGAAGTGCCCAGTGAGTGGAACCTGAACGCAGCCCCCCGCCGTTTTTCCCAGGTGGCCCTGCTTCCCCCCCTTCCGGAAGCTCCCCTCACCTATGCGATGACCGCCGAGCGGCGGGCTCTGCTCAACACCATCCGCTACGCCGAAGGCACTTGGGCCGAGGGTCAACAGGTTGGTTACTGGGTGATGTTCGGCGGGTCCCTGATGCGCTCGCTCGACAACCACCCCAACAGGGTGATGTATTCCAGTCGCTACGCCAGTGCCGCCGCCGGTGCCTATCAATTCATGCCGTTCACCTGGGCCATGGCCTCCCGTAGCCTTGGTCTGCGCGGTTTCCATCCCGAGGCTCAGGACCAGGCGGCCTTATTCCTGATCCACCGCCGTGGTGCCCTACCTCTGGCCGATCGGGGCGAAATGACCCCCGAACTGGCTGCCATGCTTTCGCCTGAGTGGGCCTCTTTCCCCACCCTGCAAGGAGCCAGTTTCTATGGTCAGCCCGTCAAACGCTTCGAAGAGCTGAAGAGCTTCTACGACAACAACCTCGGCCATATTCGCTCTGGCGGTGGCCAGGGACCCTGGGAACGGGTGGCTGTGCGCCGATCGGTCCAGGCCTGCCGCGATGATTCGCTCAGCTGCCGTCTCAACGGCATCAGCGCGGCCGACACCGGCGTCAATCCCTGAACGACCCCGGCCGATCGGCTGCCATCGATCACCCAAAAAGCTCCCCCCTTGAATTCAAGGGGGGAGCTTTTTGATCGGCTAGGCCCAAGGCTCTGTGGGTGGGCGCCTCAGCTTCCAGAACTGTCTTGGGCCGGCGGTCGCATCAGGATCTGTTGGGCCAACAGGTAGGCCGTCACCGCGGCTCCGCCAAATCCCAAAGCATTGCGGGCCAGGGGCAGCCAGTCGCTGGTTCTCGTCACGATCGGTGCCACACCGAAAATGCCAAAAAGAATCACCCAGAGAGGCGAGAGCAACAGCACCCAGGCCCATTCGATGCGCCGATCAGGCTGACGGGGGAAGGCGGCAAAGCCAACGATCAGCCCCCCCAGAATCGAGCTGCACAGGGTGAGCACCCACTGCTCTTGCGGCAGACCCGGCACCACCTGGCAGCCCCCCCTCTCCAGGCAGCCCTGCACGGAGCTCAGGGCATCGAGGATGGCACCATCGCGGCCATGCTCACGCACGTAGTACTGGTTGCCGTAGCGGGTCTGGAGTTCGACCCAGAAGGTCCGCGGCATCAGGGCGAACAGGGCATCGCCCACATTGAAATTGAGCAGGTTGCCGCCCCGTTCATCCGCCACGAGCAACAGGCTGCGCTCATCGAGCTTCCAGAAGTCCTTCACCGCCTGACCCGGGGTGCGGTCGTACTGGGTCAGGACCCGCAATTTCCAACCATTGCTCTGCTCAAAACGATCAAGGTCGCTTTCCAGGGTCTGCCGTTGCCCGTCCGTCAGGATCCGGGCCAGGTCGATCACAGGGGTGGCATGGTCGGGCAGCAGGTCGGGGTTGTCGTAGGCCCAGGCCGGGGCCCCTGCCGGCAGCAGCAGGCCCAGAAGCAGCAGCAGCGTCGCCGCCAGGCGAAGGGGCCACTGGGGCACCGAGGGGCCCGGGGTCATTGCCATGGCGTGTTCGCAGCGTCGGGCAGCATTCTCATGTCTCCAGGTCCCAATCGCGTGCGGATGGGGTTTTTCCACCCCTTGCGATCTCCAGCCACCTACGAATTTTCCACCTCTTTTGAATCCCTACATTTCTGACTCTGCTTCCAGCCCCAGGGCGGGCAATTCCAAAGAGGCACCGGCCTGGTTGGTCGAACGGCTGCGGGCGGCCGGGGGGGCGGTGCCGTTTCGTACCTTCATGGAATGGGCGCTCCACGACCCCGACCACGGCGCCTATGGCAGCGGTCGCCTGCAGATCGGTCCGCGGGGGGATTTCGCCACCTCCCCCTCCCTGGGCCCCGCCTTTGGGGAGCTGCTGGCCCCCCAGCTGGCGGAATGGTTGCAGGCGTTGGGTCCCGGTCCCCTCGCCCTGGTCGAGACCGGTCCGGGCGAGGGCGATCTGGCCCGCCAGCTCGCGGATGCCCTGGCGATCGGCTGGCCTGGGATCGCTGCACGGCTTGAACTGGTGCTGGTGGAACCCAATGCCGGCATGGCCGCCCGCCAGAAGCAACGGCTGTCAGGGGCGCCCCTGCCGGTGCGGTGGTGCGACTGGCAGATGCTTGCCGCGCGGCCGCTGCGGGGGGTGATGCTCGCCCATGAGGTGTTGGATGCCCTGGCGGTGGAGCGGGTGGTGTGGGATGGGGAGCTCTGGCGGCAGCAGCGGGTGGCCCTGGAGTCAGCGGGCGGCCTGGCGCTTGAACCGGGAGAACCAATATCTGAGGGCACACTGATCCAGTTGGAGGGCCTGGGCCTGACGGTTGAAGGGAACGCCGCTGTTCGCCCGCGGGGATGGTGCACTGAGCTGCATCCGGGTCTTGGGCCCTGGCTGGGAGCGGCCGCCGCCGGCCTGGCCGAGGGGGTGTTGCTGGTGGTGGACTATGCCCTCGAAGCGCGCCGTTATTACAACCCCCAACGGTCGTCCGGCACGTTGATGGCTTATCAGGGCCAGCAGGCCAGCCCGGATCCACTGCGCCAGCCGGGACATTGGGATCTCACGGCCCACCTCTGCCTCGAAAGCCTGGAGCAGGCTGCCGCTGCGGCGGGATGGCAGGAGCTGGGCCAATGCCGCCAGGGTCAGGCCCTGCTGGCCCTGGGTCTGGCGGGGGCCCTCTACGACCTCCAGCAACCTGACAGCGGCGACCTGGCCGATCGTTTGGCCCGCCGTGAAGCCCTGTTGCGCCTGGTGGATCCAGCGGCGCTGGGGGAGTTTCGCTGGATCGCCCTGGGGCGTGGGGCCGCCGCCTGCGCCCCGACCCCCCGCTTCCTGCGGGAGCCGACGGCTTGAACGCGGCTGAACAAGCACAACAGCGCAGCTGGAAACGCCAACGCGCTTGCTGGGGAACCCGTGGTGGCACTAACGAGTCAGTCCAGTCCGTCCCCATGACGCCACCGCTGCCCCCACCACTGCCATCGGCGCCAGCTGCATCGGCGCCAGCTGCATCAGCCACAGCACCGATGCCGTCCAAGCCGGCGACGGCGCCATCCCAGAGCCTCGGGTCCGTGGCCTCCGGGCCTCCGGCGTTCTGGTCCACGACCTCCGGGTCTACGAGCTCCGGGTCTACGAGCTCCGGGTCGATGCCCCACGGGTCGCTGACCCCCGGCGCCAGGACCCGCGCGTCGATGATCCGGTCCTCCCTGCCACAGGCGCCCGCGATCATCGAGTTCCGTGGCTTCCCCCCGGGGCCCTTGGGAGCGCCGCCGCGGGTTGTCCTGTTGGCCCACAGCGGTGATCCCGTGCCGGCGGCCCGATGGTTCAAGGAGGCGTTGGCTAGCGCGGGCGAACCGCGCCAATTTGCCGTCGCCTGCCTGCGCATCGCCCCGGCCCCCTATGGCCCCCCGGAGGGGCAGATGGTGGACCAAAGCGGCGCCTATCGCTATCGCCTCGCTCTGGCGTCGGGCGTTCGCGCGGGGGTGCGGTTGCAGTGCTGGCGATGCTACGGCGAGGGCATCGGCTGGCAGCGCCGCTGCGGGCCGATGAGCCTGGGGGCGTTTGTGGCCCATTTCGAAGCGATGGAGGGCAGAGGATCGCAAGCTCCGTCCTGATCATCCCCCTCAACGCGGCGCCAGGGACGCCTCGTCGCTTGCCGCCAGTTGCTTCAGCACCGAGCGGATCAGCTCGGGGTCGATGTCATCGCGAATCTCGACCCGGCCGATGGCGGTGGGCAACACGAAACGCACCTTGCCCTGGCGCACTTTCTTGTCGCCCTGAAGGCACGCCAGCACCGCTTCCGGGTCTAGGGGCGGCCAGGTCAGGGGCAATCCGGCGGCGGCAATCAGGGCCCGCTGGCGCCGTTCATCGTCGGGGCTCCAGAGCCCCATGCCGCTGCTGAGGGCGCCGGCCGCCAGCATGCCAAGCGCCACGGCCTCCCCGTGGAGGTAGGTGCCGTAGCCGCAGAGGGTTTCCACGGTGTGGCCGAGGGTATGGCCGTAGTTGAGGATCGCCCTGAGGCCCCCCTCATGCTCATCGGCGGCCACCACATGGGCCTTGGCGGCGGCGGATCGCTCCAACAGGGTCTGCAGCAGGCTCGCTTCACCCGCCGCCATCGCCTCGCGGCTGGCCAGAGCGCCCGATTCGGCGGCGTGCTCGAGGGCGGCGAACAGCTCGCTGTCACCGATGACGCCGTATTTGATCACTTCGGCCATGCCGGCGCGAAACTCCTGCTCCGGCAGGGTCGCCAGCACGGTGGGGTCGATCAGCACCAGGCGGGGTTGGTGGAAGGCGCCGATCAGGTTCTTGCCGCCGGGATGGTTGACGCCGGTTTTGCCACCGATCGCCGCATCCACCATCGCCAGCAGGGTGGTGGGCACCTGCACCACGGCGATGCCGCGCAGCCAGGTGGCGGCGGCAAACCCCGCCATGTCGCCCACCACGCCGCCCCCGAGGGCCACGATCAGAGAACTGCGCTCCAATTTGGCCGCAAAGGCGGCGTCATGGATCAGGGCCACGCTGGCGGGGGTCTTCTGGTCTTCGCCGGCCTCAATCACCAAAGATGACACCTGGAAGCCAGCCGCGGCCAGGCTGGAGCGTGTCTGCCTGCCGTAGTGACCCTCCACCACCGGATTGGTCACCACCAGCACGGAGCTTCCCTCCCTGAATCCCAACGCCCGGATTCGCTCCCCCAGGGAGGCCAAAGATCCCTCACCGATCACGATCGGATAGGCCTTGTCCCCAAGCTCCACCGAAATCGTGCGGCAGGGGGCGGAGCGGAGGGTCATTGGCGCGGCGTCGGTCCAGCCGCGAGGCTAGGGCGCCTCCTGAGACGAGGGCTCCATCCCCGGGCTCCGGGCGCCAGCTTGCCTTAAGGCTCAGCCCTGGCGCTGGATGCAGCGGCGACGCAGACGGCGGCTCCAGGTCCAGGCGGCCCCGGCGCCAAGCAGGGGCAGGGGACCGGGAACCGAGGCGATGGGATTGAGAGGGGTGTAGTCGTAAAGGACCCTGGCGGTGGTGGTCATGGCGGCGTTGCCGCTGGCGATGTTGGTCGACGTGATCCGATAGGGGGTGCCGCCGGGATAGGTGCCGGTGTAACTGAGGGTGTACGGGGTGGTTCCCAAGATGGCGGCCCAGAGACCGGCATCGAAGGTCACACCGGCATTTGCGGCCGAGAAGGTATCCGTGGTTCCTTGGGGAGCGAGGTTCACCGCGATGGTCTGGCCCGGTCCGGCTCCATCACCGCCGCCGCCGCCGTAGCCGCCATAGGGAAAGGCATTGAGATTCACCCCACCACCAAACTCAAATCCCAGCGACCCTCCACCGGTGCCTGTCCAGACCACAACCGTGCCGATGGCCCCGGTATTCCATTCAATGGTGGCGGTATTGAGCGTGCCGAGTGAGGCGTCAAAAGACTGCACATTGAAGGAGGTCAGGGGCGGATGGACCACCACCGTGCCGAGGCCGAAGCTGGTTTGGGAGTAGGTATTGCTGAACGATTGTTGCAGGGTCAGGGCCCCCGCCGGCAGCGCAGGGAGGCTGAACAGGGTGCTGAGTACAGCGATTCTCGCCAGCTCCCGGCTGCGATTGTGGGGGATTATCACGGCATTGGTCAAGATTTTTCGAAACAAAAAAAGCCGGAAATCGGCTGAATTGTCGCAAAATTAGCTTGCCTCAAGATTTGCTCCTTTCTCCTGACTCATCTTGCGTCTCATCTTGTGTCTCATCTCCTGCGTCCTCTCCAGCCGCATCTCCTGAATCAAGTGGAGGCCGGTTCTTCCCCACCAGCGCTCCGCAATACCGCCAGAACCGCCTCGCCGTAGCGCTCCAGCTTGGCTACGCCCACGCCGCCCACTTGGCTTAGGGCCCCTAAGTCGGTGGGCCGCCGGGCGGCGATCTCCAGCAAGGTGCGGTCGTGGAACACCACATAGGGCGGCACGGCCTGGTCGCGGGCCTGCTGCAGGCGCCAGGCCTTGAGCGCCGCCAGCAGCGAGGTGTCCACCCCATCGAGATCGGGCCCACCCGCCGCCGCCGCCGCGCCACTCGAACCGCTTGCGCCGCTGCGCCGCCGTTCCTTGACCGGCGCTGCCAGCCGCAGGGCCAGGGTCGCTTCTGCGCGCAGCAACGGCTTCACCAACTCGCCAGCACCGAAACGCAGGCCCCCCTTCGCCTCGGCATCACTCACCAGATAGCCCAGGGCGATCAGCTGGCGAAACAACGACCGCCACTGGCCCCGGTCCAGCTCCTTACCGATGCCATACACACTCAGTTGCTGGTGGCCCAGCTCGCGCATGCGGGCGGTGTCGCCGCCCAGCAGCACGTCCACCACATGGGCGGCACCGAAGCGCTGGCCGGTGCGGTAGACGGCGGAGAGGGCCTTGCGGGCCACTTCGGTGACATCAGTAGAGAGTTCGGGTTCGAGGCAGAGGTCGCAGTTGCCGCAGGGCTGCGCCAGGGATTCGCCGAAATGCTGCAGCAACACCTGGCGGCGGCAGCCGGATGCCTCACTGAAGCGGATCAGGGCGTCGAGCTTGCCGTGTTCAATGCGTTTTTGTAGGTCACCGGCGTCGGAGTCGTCGATGAAGCGCCGCAGTTGGGGCACATCTCCCGGCCCGTGCACCATCCAGGCGACGGCCGGCAGACCGTCCCGGCCGGCGCGGCCGGTTTCCTGGGAGTAGGCCTCCAGGCTCTTGGGCAGATCGAGGTGGGCGACACAGCGCACGTCGGGCTTGTCGATGCCCCTGCCAAAGGCGATCGTGGCCACCACGATCACGCCGCTGTCGCGCCGAAAACGGTTGAGGGCATCCGTGCGCTGCTGGGGGCTGAGGCCGGCGTGATACGCCACCGCATCGAAGCCAGCGGCGCGCAGGTCGGCGGCGAAGCGATCCACCCGGCTGCGAGAGCGGGCATAGACGATGCCGGCCTCGCCGCGCCGTTCCGCCAGAAAGGCCAGCAGCTGGCTGCGGGCCTCATCTTTGTCACGCAGCAGATAGCGGATGTTGGGTCGATCGAAGCTGGCCAGAAACACCCGGCCCTCCTGAAGCCTTAGGCGCTCGCGGATCTCCTCGCGGGTGCGGGGGTCGGCGGTGGCGGTGAGGGCCAGGCGGGGGATGGCGGCGAAGCGCTCGGCCAGCACCGCCAGCTGCAGGTATTCGGGGCGAAAGTCGTGGCCCCATTGCGACACGCAATGGGCCTCGTCGATGGCGAATAGGGCCAGGGGCAGCGTTGCCAGCCGATCGAGAAAGCCCGGGCTCAGCAGCCGCTCCGGCGACACATACAGCAAATCCAGCTCGCCCCGCTCAAGGGCCCGCCACACGGCGGACGCCTCCGAGGCCTCCAGCGAGGAGTTGAGGGCGGCGGCCCGCACCCCGGCCTGGCGCAGCCCCTCCACCTGGTCCTGCATCAGGGCGATCAGGGGCGACACCACCACCCCCACCCCGCTGCGGCACAGGGACGGAATCTGATAACAGAGCGACTTGCCCCCACCCGTGGGCATCAACACCAGGGCCGAGCCGCCGCCCACCACGTGCTCGACAATCTCCTGTTGGGGTCCGCGGAAGGCCCCGTAGCCAAACACCTCTTGCAGCACCTGGGCGGGATTGGGAGTGGTGGTGGCGCTGGAGGCGCGTTCGGGGGGTGGGGTGGGGGGCATGCGGTGGCGGATCAGAGCGCCATCTCAGCAGTTCCACCACCCTGGCGGCTGGGATTCATGCAACCGCCGTAAGGTCGCACAGTCCGGCGCTGGTAATGCTCACTGATGAGGTAGCTCGGAGGCTTGAACAGAAGATTGGAGACGAACGACGCTGAACCGTTTTCTTGATCTTGGCGAAACGTCAGGCGCTTATTGGCGGGTGCAGAAATGCCTGCGCTGCAGGCCTAAGTCACTGGCAGGCAGGGGTGCACCGTTCCCCGAGGTCCACCCCAACAGTGTTGTGGCAGCGGTGGCATGGATGGAAGGAGGCCTCCTCGCCTCCCGTCTCCGCCCCAGCCCCGTGTCCCCTCCCCCAAGCGCCGCCGGGCCGCCACCCGGCAGCGAGGAGCTGCCGGCTCCGCCAGAATTACCTGTAACAGCGCCTTCTTGGCCCGCCCTCGATCGCCTCGGTCTCACCCAGGCCATCGGCGGCCTGGCCCTTGGCCTGATTGCCCTGTTTTCCTCCTATGACCACCTCACCTTCGCCGGGCGCAACATCCCCATCCCCCAGCAATGGGGCATCCCCCTCATCGCTGCCTCGGTGGCGATCATTGTTGTCGATGCTCAACTGGCGTCGGGATCCAGACTACGAGCAGCGCGTGATGCAGCACGAGCAGCGGATGAACGAAAATCGGATCGCGATCGAGCGGAGCAAAGAGAGAATCAAGCAGATCGAGAGCGAAATCTTGCAGGTCAGGAACGACAGCGAGCGGATCGAGAAAGATACCGAGCAGATCGAGAAAGAAACCGAGCAGCTGAGGCGCGAGAACGCCAGAGAGAAAGCCTTGAGCGCCTCCATCAAACGGCTGTGCTTTCCGCCCGAGTCCAGCTCGATTCCTCAGACACCAATCGAGCCCGGCTTCAAACCTTTCTTGCCCTCCTGAATCAAACTCCAGAGGCGGATTCTGATCTGTGAATCCCTGAAGTCCTCCGGGCGGTGGTTCAGGGGGGGGGTAAAACAACAGCGCCTCGATATCTTGTGCGCCCTGCAGGATGTGGATAACCTGAATCTGCTCCGGCTGCAGGCGGTAAAAAATCAAGT